>DASUMQ010000287.1:0-11682 GCA_036277615.1 Steroidobacteraceae bacterium | reverse complement strand
CTCGGTGCCTCGCACCAGGACCTCGGCGAGTATGCCGCAGCGATCGATGCCTATCGCGTGTGCGCGGAACTCGGCGGCTGGGCCGAGGAAGGCGCCTGGGCCTGTTATCGCGCGGCCGACTGCTGCGGCAAGCTCAATCGCTGGGTCGAGGCGATCCACTTCTGTTCGGCGGGGCTCGCGATCCGCCCGGCGACCGCGGAACTGGCCTGGCTCGCCGGTTACGCGGCGTACAAGGCCGGGCGACATCAGGATGCCGTTGCGTGGTCCCACATGGCGATCGCCAACGGGCTCTACGAAGGGCAGGGCGCGCAGTTCCCGCGGATCAGCTTCCGCTTTCCAACAGCGTTGTATGAAGGGCCGTACGACGTGCTGCGCTGGGCACACAAGGCGCTCGGGCAGCCGGAACTGGCCGCCTCGGCCGAGCGCAAGTTCGAGCAGGCGCGTCAGTCCCGCGAAGCCGCGAGTGCGCAAGGCTCGTGACGGTGCGCCGATCTGCGGGAACTCGCGGGACGTGGCGGCGTAGGAACGTTCCTCGATTGGCGTCGTGCGCAGGCGGGCTTATCCTTGCGCAGGATTCACAGGAGGACGCGTCGTGGCCGGCTACGTGACCAACATCGAGAGCAGGACGCTCGAGAACGAGAACTTCCGCGAAGTGCTGTTCACCAGCAAGGTCATCCAGCTGGTGCTCATGACGATCGGCCCCGGCGACGAGATCGGGCTCGAGACGCACGACGACGTGGACCAGTTCATCCGCATCGAGGCGGGGCACGGTCGGGCGATCCTCGACGGACGCGAGCACGCGCTGGAGGACGGTTCCTCGGTCGTGATCCCGGCCGGCACCGAACACAACATCGTCAACGTCTCGAAGTCGGAGCCGCTCAGGCTGTATTCGATCTATTCGCCGCCCGAGCATCCCGACGGCACGGTCCACCGGACCAAGGCCGATGCGGATGCCTACGAGCGCGAACACCATCACCACGAGTAAGGGTCTCACCGCCTGCGGGCGAGGCTGCCGGTGAGCGACCGTCCCGGGCCGCCCCCGGCGTCGTCGCCGTTCGAACGCTGGCGCAGCGCCACGCTAGCGCCGTTCGAACACCGCGTGTTCGCGCTGTTCTGGTGGGCGTCGCTCGCGTCGTCGTTCGGCAGCATGATCCAGACGGTCGGGGCCTCGTGGCTCATGACGACGATCGCGCCGGCGCCCGACAAGGTCGCGCTGGTGCAGACGGCCAATTCGCTGCCGTTCTTCTTTCTTTCGCTCGTCGCGGGCGCCTATGCCGACACTCGCGATCGGCGCTCGATCATGCTGCTGTCGCAGGTGGTCGCGTTGCTCTCGTCCGTGGGCCTGGCCGTGGTCGTGCTCACGGGCAGCGTGACGCCGTCGCTGCTGCTCGGCTTCACGTTCCTGATCGGGTGCGGCGCCGCCGCGTTCGCCCCCGCGTGGCAGGCGTCGATCGGCGACCAGGTGCCGCGCACGCTGATCGCGCCGGCCATCATGGCCAACGCCGTGGGTTTCAATCTCGCGCGGAGCGTCGGCCCTGCGCTCGGCGGCCTCCTCGTCGCCGCCGTCGGCGTGGCCGTCGCGTTCATCGTCAACGCGGTTTCGTACCTCGGCATTCTCGCAACGCTGCTCTGGTGGCGGCCGAGGCGCAGCGGCAGCGAATTGCCGCCGGAGCCGCTCGGTCAAGCCGTCGGGGCGGGACTGCGTTACGTCGGTCTTTCGCCGCACCTGCTGTCGATCCTGTCGCGGTGTGCGCTGTACACGTTCCCGATCGTGGCCGTGCCGGCCCTGATGCCCGTCGTCGCACGCGATCTGCTCGGCGGCGGCGCGGCAACGTACGGCGTGATGATGGGTGGTTTCGGCGCGGGTGCGATGCTCGGGGCGCTTTCGAGCGCGACGCTGCGACAGCGCTACACGAGTGATGCGCTGCTGCGGATGATGTCTGCGCTTGCGTGCGTTGCCGTCGTCGGCATCGGCCAGAGCCGCTGGATGGGCTTGACGCTGCTCGCAAACGTCCTCGCGGGTGGTGCGTGGACGCTGTCGTTTGCGAACTTCAACATCGCCGTGCAGTTGTCGTCGCCGCGCTGGGTGACGGGGCGGATGCTGGCGATCTACCAGACTGTCGTGTTCGCCAGCATGGCGGTCGGCGCCTGGTGGTGGGGCGAGTACGCGAGCGTCGTGGGCCTGCGCAGCGCGCTGACGGTGGCCGGGGTCGCCTCCCTGCTGTCGCTGCTTGCAGCACGATGGCTGCCGATCGCGCCGGAGCAACTGGGCTCGTTCGATCCACGGATGCGCGCGGCGCTGACGCCGCCCAGCGTCGACGTGCACCCGACGTCCGGGCCGATCGTCGTGGTGATCGAGTATCGAGTGCCGCCCGAAAAGGCGGTCGAGTTCGTCGGCGTGATCAACGAAGTGAGTCGAATCCGTCGCCGCGACGGTGCGCGCGCGTGGTCCATCAGCCAGGACGTCGACGACGTCGATCTCTGGGTCGAGCGGTTCGAGTGCCCGACATGGCTCGATTATCTGCGGTGGCGCACGCGACCGACGCAGTCCGACCAGGCCGTGCGCGAACGACTGGTGCGACTGATCGCCGGCGAGCATGGCAAGGTGCGGCGACTCGTCGTGCGACCCCCTGGTTCGCATCCGCTCGGCGCACCTTTACCCGCAGAGCACGAGGCCCCGGGCAAGGAGCGAGGCGAGCATGAGCGGTGGTGATCGCTACTTAATGGGTTATGGGTCAATGCCTTGCATTAATTTGTTAATGTTCGATTGAGTCTACTCGTCCTTCCTCATGAGACATATCCGATCTACGCGATAGCCGCTTTGCCGCCCACCTGACGTCTTTGGCTGACGGCGGCCGGGAAGGCTGACCGCCAAGTTGCTCGCTTAGCCTGAAGAACGACAACACGTGGCTGTCGCTCTCGCTCTTCCACTTCGCGCGGGCCGCCGGGACGACTGTCGCGGCAGTGCGCAAGGAGCACCGAACCTTGATCGTGACCGGCGCCCGTGTCCTCGACGACGTCCGCCGCCTTCGGGCGCGACTGTGGCCGCAGACCGTGGCGCTGGAGCCTTCGCTCGAGGAGCCGCCGTTGCGGTCGGAGCTCTTCAGCACCGACCAGATGGAACAGCACGGTCGCCACCTCGCCGGCACGCACGCGCTGGCGGGCGGTCGCGCGCCGGACCAGCTGCTGCCGCGCCTCGCCGAGAACGAAGCGATCCTGCGTCGAGTGTTCGACCAGTTGACGGACGCGGTCGCGGCCGGGCGACACGTCACGCCGGCGAGTGAGTGGCTGCTCGACAACTTCTATCTGATCGAGGAGCAGATCCGGACCGCACGCCGCCACTTGCCGAAAGATTACAGCCGTGAACTGCCACGGCTCGCGCGCGGCGCCTCGGCCGGCTTTCCCCGCGTCTACGACATCGCACTCGAGACCATCTCGCACGGCGATGGCCGCGTGGACCTCGAGGGCCTGAGTCGATTCCTGCGCGCCTACCAGAGCGTCGCCACGCTGAACCTCGGCGAGCTCTGGGCGATCCCGATCATGCTGCGCCTCGCGCTGCTCGAGAACCTCCGCCGCGTCGCGCTGCGCATCGCGGCGGGACGTCGCGATCGCGACCTCGCGGCGGAGTGGTCGACACGGATGGTGCGGATCGTCGACGAGGATCCCAAGAGCCTGATCCTCGTGATCGCCGACATGGCACGGTCGAACCCGCCGATGACGCCGCCGTACGTCTCGGAATTCGTGCGCGACCTGCAGGGACAGAACCCCGCGCTCGCGCTCGCGTTGAACTGGGTCGAGCAGCGCCTGGCGGAGGAGGGCGCGACGATCGAAGCGGTCGTGCAGACGGGCAACCGCAGCCAGGCCGCCGACCAGGTCACGCTCGGCAACTCGATCGGCAGCCTGCGCCTCCTGTCATCGGTCGACTGGCGCAGTTTCGTCGAATCGATGAGCGCCGTGGACGAGGTGTTGTGCACGGACCCGACCGGCGCGTATGCGGCCATGGACTTCGGCACGCGGAACCAGTACCGCGGCGTGATCGAGCAGATCGCGCGGCGCAGCAAGCACCCGGAGACGCGCGTCGCGAGCATGGCGATCGGGCTCGCGCGCGATTGTGCCGAGCGGCGCGGCTCACCCGAAGTGGACCGCGCGCGACAGGGACACGTCGGCTACTACCTGATCGACTTCGGCCGGCGCGACCTCGAACGCACGGCCCGGTATCGACGGACGTTCCTCGGCACCGTCCGCAACGGCATTCGCCGCAAGCCGCTGCTCGCGTACCTCGGCGCCATTCTCGCGGTCACGCTGGCGCTCACGGCGTATTTCGGGTCGATCGCGCGGGGCGGCGGCGAGGGTGGCGTCTGGCTCGGGCTGTTGCTGGCGCTGGCCCTGCTCGGCTCGAGCCAGCTCGCCATCACCGTCGTGAACTGGATCGCGACCTTGCTCGTGACGCCGCGTCCGTTGCCGCGCATGAATTTCGTCGCCGGCATTCCGCCCGAGTCGCGCACGGTCGTGGTCGTGCCGACGTTGCTGTCCGATCCCAGCGACGTCGACGCGCTGACCGACGCGCTCGAGGTGCGGTACCTCGCCAACCGCGACCCGAACCTGCGCTTTGGCCTGTTGACCGACTTCGCCGATGCCGCGGCGGAATCGATGCCCGGCGACGACGCGCTGCTCGCACACGCCCAGGCACGCATCGAGCAACTGAACACGACCTACGGTCGCGACGCGTTCTACCTGTTCCATCGCCCACGCCGCTGGAACGAGGCCGAACGCTGCTGGATGGGATTCGAGCGCAAGCGTGGAAAGCTGGGCGACCTGAACTGGCTGCTGCGTGAGGCGACGGCGGACACCGTTTCCGAGCGCTTTTCGCTCGTGGTCGGTGACTTCGCGGCGCTCGCGGGCACGCGCTACGTCATCACGCTCGACACCGACACCGACCTGCCGCGCGACTCGGCCCGGCAACTGATCGAGACCATGGCGCACCCGCTGAATCGGCCGCACTACGACACAGGCCGCGGTCGCGTGCGTCGCGGTTACGGCATCCTCCAGCCACGGGTGAGTCCGAGCTTGCCGGGCACCACGCGTTCGCACTACGCGAGCCTCCACAGTGGCGAGGCGGGCATCGACCCGTACACGCGCGCGGTGTCGGACGTCTACCAGGACCTGTTCGACGAAGGCTCCTTCATCGGCAAGGGCATCTACGACGTCGACGCGTTCGAGCGGAGCATCCAGGGCCGGTTTCCCGACAATCGCATCCTGAGCCACGACCTGCTCGAGGGCTGTTACGCCCGCTCCGGCCTGCTGAGCGACGTCGAACTGTTCGAGGACTATCCGCCCACCTATGCCGCCGATACGGCGCGGCGACACCGCTGGATCCGCGGCGACTGGCAGATCGCCAGCTGGATGTGGCCGCGCGTGCCCGCCGTCGCCGGACGTCCCGTCCGCAACCCGCTGTCTGCGCTGTCGCGCTGGAAGGTCGTGGACAACCTGCGACGCAGCCTGCTGCCGATCGCGCTGTTGCTGCTGCTGCTGGTGGGCTGGGTGGCCGTCAACCCGGTGGCGGCCTGGACGCTAGCCGTCCTGGCAATCTTCTTCGCACCGCCGGTCCTCAATTTCGTCGTGCACGCGCTGCGCGTGCCGGACGAAGCGTCGCTGCGACAGCACCTCGAGGCGTGCGTGCGGACGGCCGCGACGCACTGCGCACAGGCCGCGCTCGCGCTCGCCTGCCTGCCGCACGAAGCGTGGATCAGCGCCGACGCGATCGCCCGGACCAGCTGGCGCGTGCTGGTCTCGCACCGGCGCCTGCTCGAGTGGAGCCCGTTCGGCGAGCAGGTGCGCAACGGCCGACCGGACCTCTTGAACTCCGTGAGTTCGATGTGGATGGCGCCGGTGCTCGGGCTCGCCGTGATCGCGTACCTGGCCGCGGCGCGCCCCGAAGTGCTGTGGCTTGCGGCGCCGGTGCTGTTGCTGTGGGTCGTCGCCCCCGCGATCACGTGGTGGATCAGCCGGCCGCTCGTGCCACCGGAACCCAAACTCGACCGCGAACAACAGGAATTCCTGCGCGCGCTGGCGCGGCGGACGTGGGCCTTCTTCGACCGGTTCGTCGGACCCGACGACAACTGGCTGCCACCCGACAATTTCCAGGAGCAACCGGGTCGCGTCGTGGCCCATCGCACGTCGCCGACCAACATCGGGCTCGCGCTGCTGGCCAATCTCGCGGCGCACGATTTCGGCTACCTGCCCACGGGACTCTGCCTCGAGCGCATCTCGCGGACGCTGCGCACGATGGGCTCGCTCGAACGGTACCGCGGCCACTTCTACAACTGGTACGACACGCTGACCCTGAAGCCGCTGCTGCCCATGTACGTGTCGACGGTGGACAGCGGCAACCTCGCCGCGCACCTGCTGACGTTGCGTGCCGGCCTGCTCGCCATGCCGGACCGGCCGATCGTCGGCCACCAGGCGTTCGACGGGCTCGTCGACACGCTGTCCGTGCTGGGCGAGCTGAGGCCCGGACCGATGACGGCCGTCGCGGCCTCGATGCGCCGCGAACTGACGGCGGCGTTGGGCGAGGACCTTCGCTCGCTCGAGGACGTGTGCCGACGCCTGGACCGGCTCGCGACCCTGGCCGGGCAACTCGTCTCGGAAACGGGTGACTCCAGCGAGGCGGCCGCCGAATGGGCGCGCGCGCTCTACGAGCAGTGCAAGACGACCCGCGACGAACTGGCCTACGTGGCGCCGTGGACCTCGCTCGAGCCGCCGCCGGACAGCCTCGCGGGACTGTTCGCGACCGACAGCACGCCGACCCTGCGCGACATCTCGGGGCTCGAGGCGCGACTGTTGCCTGCCATCGAGCAGGAACTCGCGGAGCATCGCGAGGGCGACACGGCACACACCTGGTTGCTCGCGTTCCGCGATGCGGTCTCGGCCGGCAGTGCGGTCGCGGACCAGGAGATCGCGACCATCGAGCAGCTCGCGCAACAGGCCGCCGAGTTCGCCACGCCGGAGTTCGACTTCCTCTACGACTCGAGTCGTCGGTTGCTGGCGATCGGGTTCAACGTCACGGAACGACGGCGCGACGCGAGCTTCTATGACCTGCTCGCGTCGGAAGCGCGACTCAGCAGCTTCCTCGCGATCGCGCAGGGGCAGCTGCCGCAGGAAACCTGGTTTGCGCTCGGGCGCCTGCTGACGCTCGCGGGCGGGGAGCCCGTGCTCGTCTCCTGGAGCGGCTCGATGTTCGAGTACCTGATGCCGCAGCTGGTCATGCCGTCGTTCCCCAACACCTTGCTGGAGCAGACCAACCGTGCCGCGGTGCGCCGCCAGGTCGAGTACGGCCGACAGCAGGGCGTGCCCTGGGGCATGTCGGAATCGGGATACAACCTCGTGGACGCCGCCCGCAATTACCAGTACCGCGCGTTCGGCGTGCCGGGGCTCGGATTGCAGCGCGGGCTGGCCGACGACGTGGTCGTGGCGCCGTACGCCTCCGCGCTGGCGCTGATGATTGCGCCCGAGCAGGCCTGCGACAACCTGCGACGACTCGCCGAGGAAGGCGTGCTCGGGCCGTACGGCATGCACGAGGCCGTCGACTACTCCCCGTCGCGCGTGCCGCGCGGACAGGCAAAGGCGATCGTGCGGTCGTATATGACGCACCACCAGGGCATGAGCCTGCTGGCGATCGCGGACCTGCTGCTCGACCACCCGTTCCAGAAGCGGTTCGTCTCGGATCCGCTGTTCCAGGCGACGCTGGTGCTGCTGCACGAGCGCATCCCGAGGTCCGCGGCGTTCCACGCGCATCCGGCGGCGCTGCCGGTCACGCGTGCGGTCATCGAGCCGTCCGCGCCTCCGTACCGCGTGATCAGCAATCCCGACACCCCGGTGCCCGAGGTGCAGTTGTTGTCGAATGGCCGCTACCACGTGCTCGTCACCGGCGCCGGGTCGGGCTACAGCCGGTGGCAGGAGATCGCGGTCACGCGCTGGCAGGAAGACCCGACGCGCGACCACTGGGGCAGCTTCTGCTACATCCGCGACAAGGCCAGCGGTGCGTTCTGGTCCAACACCTGGCAGCCGATCCGGCGACCGCCCGAGGCATACGAAGCGGTGTTCACCGAGGGACGCGCGGAGTTCCACCGGCGCGACCGCCTCGAGCGCGGACTGATCGAGACGCGCACCGAGATCGTGGTTTCACCGGAGGACGACATCGAGCTGCGGCGCATCCGGCTGATCAACCGCTCCGATGAGCGCCGCGTGCTCGAGGTGACGAGCTACGTCGAGGTCGCGCTGGCGCCGCCGGTCGCCGACGCGCTTCACCCCGCGTTCAGCAAGCTCTTCGTGCAGACGGAAACCGTGGCTGCCAAGCGTGCGGTCCTGTGCACGCGACGACCGCGCGGTCACGGCGAGCAACCCGGCTGGATGCTGCACCAGATGTCGGTGTCCGGCGCCCCGACCGAAGCGTTGTCCTTCGAGACCGACCGTGCGCGCTTCATCGGACGCGGTCGCTCGCTCGCGAGCCCCCACGCGCTGGTGGTGCCGGGTCCGCTCTCGGGCAGCCAGGGCTCGGTGCTCGACCCGATCGTCGCGATCCGGCAGGAGATCATCCTGGAGCCGGACCAGACGGCCACGATCGACCTCGTCACCGGCGCGACGCCGACCCGCGAGGCGGCGGAACACCTCGTCGAGCGTTACCAGGACCGTCGCCTTGCCGATCGCGTCTTCGACCTCGCGTGGACGCACAACCAGGTCGTGCTGCAGCAGTTCGGCATCGCCGACGCGGAGGCGCAGGAATACGAGCGGCTCGCGGGCTCGATCATCTACCCGAACTCGGCCCTGCGTGCCGACCCGAGCCTGATCGCACGCAATCGTCGCGGGCAGTCCGGGTTGTGGGGCTATTCGATATCGGGTGACCTGCCGATCGTGCTGCTGCAGATCGGCGACATCGCCAACCTCGCGCTGGTGCGGCAGATGCTGCGCGCGCGAGCGTACTGGCGCTCGAAAGGACTGGTCGTGGACCTCGTGATCTGGACCGAGGACCGGTCGGGTTATCGCCAGCAGTTGCACGACGAAATCATGGGCCTGATCGCCGCAGGGGTAGAAGCCAACGTGCTCGATCGGCCCGGCGGTATCTTCGTGCGCCAGGCCGACCAGATTTCGCAGGAGGACCGGATGCTGGTCCAGTCCGTGGCGCGCGTCGTCCTGATCGACACGCGCGGCAGCCTGTCCGAGCAACTCAAGCGACGTCGACCGCCGGACACGCGCATGCCGTTGCTGCCGCCCGTGGCCACGCGTACGCCCGCGGTGCCCGTGGGCCCGATGCAGGCGCGCGGTGACCTGATCCTCGCGAACGAAATGGGTGGCTTCACGCGCGACGGGCGCGAGTACGTCATCACGCTCGCACCGGGGCGCCCGACGCCGGCGCCCTGGGTCAACGTGCTCGCGAACGCCAGCTTCGGCACGGTCGTGTCGGAGTGCGGCGTCGGCTACACGTGGGCTGAGAACGCACACGAGTATCGCCTGACCCCCTGGCACAACGACCCGGTCACCGACGCGAGCGGCGAGGCCCTGTACGTCCGCGACGAGGAGACCGGCCGGTACTGGTCGCCGTCGCCGCTGCCCGCGCCCGGCCCGGGCACCTACGTGAGCCGACACGGGTTTGGTTACAGCGTCTTCGAGCACGACGAGGCCGGCATCCACTCCGAGTTGACGCTCTTCGTCGCGCTCGACGCGCCGGTCAAGTTCTCGGTCCTCAAGCTGCGCAACGACTCTGCCCAGGCGCGCCGGCTCAGCGTGACCGGCTACGTCGAGTGGGTGCTCGGCGACCTGCGCGCAAAGACAGCGATGCACGTGGCGACGGAGGTCGACGCGCAGACCGGCGCCGTGTTCGCCCACAACGCCTACAACTTCGAGTTTCCGGGCCGGGTCGCGTATTTCGACGTCGACGACGCGGACCGGACCGTCACCTGTGACCGCACCGAGTTCGTCGGTCGCAACGGCTCGCTGCAGCGCCCGGCGGCGATGTCGCGCACGCGCCTGTCGGGCAAGGTCGGCGCCGCGCTCGATCCGTGCGCAGCGCTCCAGGTCATCGTCGACCTGCCGGCGGGCGCGGAACGGAAGGTCGTCTTCCGCATGGGCGTGGGCCGCGGCCATGACGATGTGCGCATGCAGGTGAACCGCTTCCGCGGCAAAGGCGCGGTGCGTGGCGCGCTGGAAGCCGTCTGGGATTACTGGAAACGGACGGTCGGGGCCGTGCAGGTCGAGACACCCGACGCTTCGGTCAACGTGCTCGCGAACGGCTGGCTCGTGTACCAGACGCTGGCATGCCGGCTGTGGGCGCGAAGCGGCTATTACCAGTCCGGGGGCGCGTTCGGTTTCCGCGACCAGTTGCAGGACGTCATGGCGCTGGTGCATGCCGAGCCGCGGCTGTTCCGGGAGCACCTGCTGATGTGCGCGGGACGGCAGTTCCTCGAGGGCGACGTGCAGCACTGGTGGCATCCGCCGTCCGGTCGCGGCGTGCGCACGCATTGCTCCGACGATTACCTCTGGCTGCCGCTCGCGACCTGTCGCTACGTGTTCGCGACCGGGGACACGGGTGTCCTCGACGAGTCGGTGCCGTTCCTCGAAGGCCGCGCAGTCAACCCGGGCGACGAGTCCTATTACGACTTGCCGGTCCGCTCGGGCGAGTCCGCAACGCTGTACCAGCACTGCATACGTGCGGTGCGGCACGGGTTCCGCTTCGGTGCGCACGGACTGCCGCTGATGGGGTCGGGCGACTGGAACGACGGCATGAACCTGGTCGGCATCGAGGGCAAGGGCGAGAGCACCTGGCTGGCGTTCTTCCTCTGTGAAGTGCTGCGCCAGTTTTCCCAGCTTGCACGCATGCGCGCCGACACGGGCTTTGCGGCCGAATGCGACTCGGTGCTGGACAACCTCCGCGCCAACATCGACACGCACGGCTGGGACGGGCGCTGGTACCGGCGCGCGTACTTCGACGACGGCACGCCGCTCGGGTCCTCGCTGAACCCGGAGTGCCGCATCGACTCGATTTCACAGAGCTGGGCCGTGCTGTCCGGTGCGGGCGGCCCGTCGCGCGCGCGCCAGGCGATGGAGGCGGTCGACGAACACCTCGTCCGTCGCAAGGACCGGCTCGTGCAATTGCTCGATCCGCCGTTCGACCAATCGGAACTCAATCCCGGCTACATTCGCGGCTACGTCCCGGGCGTGCGCGAGAACGGTGGGCAGTACACCCACGCCGCGATCTGGACCGCGATGGCCTTCGCTGCCCTGGGCGATCAACGGCGAGCGTGGGAACTGCTGGAGATGATCAGCCCGCCGAACCACGCGCGGACCCGGCAGGATGCGGAGACGTACAAGGTCGAACCCTACGTCGTCGCCGCGGACGTCTACGCGGCAAAGACGCACGTGGGTCGCGGCGGGTGGACCTGGTACACGGGTTCGGCGGGCTGGATGTATCGACTCATCGTCGAGTCGCTGCTCGGCGTACGCCTGGAAGTGGACCGCCTGCGCTTCGAACCGTGCCTGCCGTCCGCCTGGCCGTCGGTGACCATCCATTACCGCTATCGCGAGACGCTGTATCACATCGTCGTGACGCAACGCATCGTCGGCACGGAGCAGACGACCGGAGTCACCGAGGTGCACGTCGACGGCGTCGCCCAGGTCGAGCTGGTCGTA
>DASUMQ010000286.1:0-2865 GCA_036277615.1 Steroidobacteraceae bacterium | reverse complement strand
GACGAGCACATCCAGCGCTGGCACAGCGTTGTCCCATTCGATCAACGTGGGCACCGGGCCGAACACCCGCAGTGCCCTGGCATACCAGTTCCAGACTTCTTCACTGACCGCAGAACCGTGATCGTCAATGAGCAACTGTTGGTTGCCGATCTGTCGACGAGTATGGCCGGCCAGGTGAATTTCCTGCACGGCCGCTCCCGGCAGGGCGGCGAAAAATGCATCGACGTCAAGCCCCAGGTTGACCGAATTGACGTACGCGTTATTGACGTCCAGCAGGAGCCCGCAGCCCGAACGCTCGACGACCGCTGCGAGAAATTCGCCCTCGCTCAGTTGCGACGACCGGAACGAGAGGTATGCGCTGAGGTTTTCAACGAGAATCTGCCGTCCCAGGAAATCCTGGACTTCGCGCACGCGCGCGGCGAGGTGTTCCACCGCCTCCTCGGTGTGCGGCAACGACAGCAGGTCGTTGAAGTGCTCGCCGTCGACGTGGGTCCAGCAGGCGTGCTCGCTCACCAGCGATGGTTCGAAGCGGCGCACGGCCTCCCGCACGCGCCGCAAGTGCTCGCGATCGAGCGGGTCGACCGAACCGAGGCCGAGCCCGACGCCGTGCAGGCTCAGCGGGTAGTGCGTCCGCAGTCGTTCGAGCGCACGGACGGCAGGTCCGCCGTCGTGGAAGTAGTTCTCCGTGTGCGCCTCGAGCCAGCCGACGTCGGGCCGCTCGCGCTCGATCGCGGCGTGGTGCGGCGACCGCAGACCGATCCCGGCGCGGGCCGGGATCGCTCGTCCGGCACTGGGCGCCGCGCCGGTCATGGGGCCGTCACTTGTCCGACTTGTCGGCCTTGATCTTGCCACCCATCTTTTCGCACTCGGCCTGCGGGGTGTACTTCCACTCGGCCGGGTCATTGTCGGCCTTGGCCGCACCCGCACACCCGTGGCTCGCGGTGGCGCAATCGTTCTTGCCGGCCTTGGCGACGCCGTAGCACTTGACCTTGTCGCCCTTGGCTTCGCCCATGCCCTCGTGATGGTTGGCACTGGCGCTGCCCGCGGCCAGCAGCGCGCCGACGGCGGCGGCAATCGGCAGGATCTTGACGTTCATTCGCGTGGTTTCCTCTGCGTTGAGTCTTGTTGAGCCGGCCTGGCCCGGAAGTCCGCGGTTCTGACCGCGGGCGGGCCGGAAGGTTGCATCGTTCCGTCCCCGCCACGCCGACCGGGGGATTATGCGACGGGCCCTTGTTCCGCGCGACCCGGTTGGAATCGCCCCGTCCGGGTGGCAGCATGCGCCCCCTTGCACTGCTCCATGACCATGCGATGAGCCTCAAGGACTGGATCACGCGACAGCTCGGCGGCGGCCTCAGTGCCACCGAGCGCGACGACGGCGGCCGCGTCGACCTCGCGGTGGCGGCGCTGCTCGTCGAGGTCCTGCGCGCCGACTACGACGTGGCGCCCCAGGAACGCCAGCAGGTGGTCGTCTCGGTGTCGCGCCTGCTCGGACTCGACGCCACGGTGAGCGCGGCGCTGGTCGAGGAGGCCGAGCGGCACATCGACAAGTCGCACGACCTCTACCAGTTCACGTCCCAAGTCAATCGTGCCTGGTCGGACACGGAGAAACTGCGGTTACTCGAGGCGCTCTGGCGCGTCGCCGCCGCGGACGAGGCCGTCCACAAATACGAGGAACACCTGATTCGCCGCGTCGCGGACCTGCTGCACGTGCCGCACTCGGGGTTCATCAAGGCGAAGTTGCGGGCGACGGAACCCCGGGCGGACGAGTGAAAGCGTGAGGTGCGTCTCACTCGGCGCGTGCGCCGCAGTTTTTGACGCTGCCGCTTGCGGCGCTACCGTGCGGTCGGGTACGGTCCGCTCAGGTTTCCCACAACGACGACCATGGAACAATCCGGGACGGCGACCAGGGTGCAGAAGATCGTCGTACTGAACCCCAAAGGGGGCTCGGGCAAGTCGACCATCGCCACCAACCTCGCCGCGTACTACGCCTGGAAAGGGCGAAACGTCGCGTTGATGGACTACGATCCGCAGGGATCCAGCATGCGCTGGCTCAAGTTGCGGCCGCCGGACCTGCCGTCGATCCACGGCATCGCGGCCTACGAGAAAAAGATGGGTGTCACGCGGGCGTTCGCGTTACGCACGCCACCCGGGACCGAGCGGGTGATCGTAGACACGCCCGCGGCCGTCACCTCGCTGCAGATGCCGGAACTGACGCAGGACGCGCACGCGATCGTCGTGCCCGTCATGCCGTCGGAGATCGACATCCACGCCGCCTCGCGCTGCATCGCGGACTTGCTGCTCGTCGGTCGCGTCCACCGATCGGAACGCCGCCTGGTGATCGTGGCCAATCGCGCGCGCCGATACACCAAGGCGTTCGGATCGCTGATGCGGTTTCTCGACAGCCTGCGCATCCCCGTCGCCGCCGTGCTGCGCGACTCGCAGGCTTACGTACGCTCGGCCGAGTGCGGCATGGGCATCCACGAAATGAAGGGCGCGCTGCTGCAGGAAGACCTCGACACCTGGCGCCCGCTGATGGAGTGGCTCGAAAAAATGCGCTCGGTGCAGGTTGCGCCGGCCGATGCGCCGCGCGTGGCGATGGGTGAGGGCGCCGAACGCGTCGATGCCTTCAGCCCGACCCTCTCCCTCTGACGAGGGAGAGGTCGGCAAGGCTCACTTGCCGCCGGCAGGGCGATTCGAGACTTTCTCGGCGCCCGTCGTGAAGAGCGTGGCTTCGTCGGCCACCGTGAACGCGACCAGGCTCGGGCGGCCCTCGGCATCGTTCTCACTGCCGACGACGACCACGATCGGGGCGTCCTTGGTCCACATCATGTAAGTGAAACGCGACTGGATCGCGCCTTCGTCGCG
>DASUMQ010000285.1:0-2634 GCA_036277615.1 Steroidobacteraceae bacterium | reverse complement strand
GTGCTGTATCGACTGCAGTTCAGCGAATAGGCGCCGTGTCGATCGACACAGCGTTGCAGCGACTCTGGTACGGACCGGCGTGGCGGAGCGTGCCGCTGTGGCCGCTCGCGCTGCTGTTCCGCGCCGGCGTCGCGCTGCGGACGCGAGCGTTTCGCGCCGGCGTGCTGCGCACGCATGAAGCCGGCGTGCCCGTCATCGTCGTCGGCAACGTGACCGTCGGGGGCACGGGCAAGACCCCGATCGCGGCATGGGTCGCCGGGCTGCTGACGGTGCGCGGGCGACGGGTTGGAGTCGTGCTGCGGGGTTACGGGGGGACTTACGGCAGCGACGCCAGAATCGTAGGATTGTCCGACAATCCGTCGGAAGTCGGGGATGAGGCACTGCTGCACGCGAGACGCGGCGCGCACGTCGTCGTCATTGGGGCCGACCGTGTCGCGGCGGCCCGGATGGCGGCCGAGCACGGCGCCGAGATCGTCGTCTGCGACGACGGCCTGCAGCACCTGCGACTCGCGCGCGACTACGAAATCGCAGTCGTCGATGCCGCGCGTGGACTCGGCAACGGGTGGCTGCTGCCTGCGGGCCCGCTGCGCGAAGCGCCCGGCCGGCTGGAATCGGTGCACGCATTGATCGCGACTCACCGGGGATCGGCGCGCTCGCGGTGGTCACGCCGCGTCGCAGGCCCGATGCTCGTCGATGCGCGCCTGACGCTCGGTGCCGCCGTCAATCTCGTGAACGGAGAGCGTCGACCGCTGGACGCGTTTGCACGCGTGGGCAAGTTGCATGCCGTCGCGGGCGTTGGTCATCCCGAAGCGTTTTTCGCTGCCTTGCGCGAATCGGGCCTGGATCCGGTCGAACATGCGCTTCCCGACCACGCATCGCTCGATCCGGGCGCGTTGCCATTCCCCGCCGACGCAACGGTGCTGATGACCGAGAAGGATGCCGTAAAATGCCGGGGGTTCGGGCAACCCGGCTGGTGGTGGGTCGATCTCGAGGTGCGTGTCGACCGCGCCGAAGCCGAGGCCTTGCTCGCGTCGATCTACGAGCGCACCGGGTTGACCGGCGCGGGAGCCGTCCTTGGATAGCAAGCTTCTCGACATACTCGCGTGCCCGCTCTGCAAGAGCCCACTGCAATGGCATCGCGAGCAGGAGTGCCTGGTCTGTCGCGCCGACCGCCTGGCGTTTCCGGTGCGCGACGGCATCCCCGTCATGCTCGAGGACGAGGCCCGCGTGCTGAATTCGGACGACCCGCTGCTGGCCGACTGATCCAGGCGCGATCGACCCCGAGCAGGCCACGTGACTTTCCACGTCGTCATACCGGCGCGTTACGCGTCGACGCGGCTGCCCGGCAAACCGCTGCTCGACATCGGGGGGCGGTCGATGATCCAGCGCGTGGTCGAGCAGGCCAGCGCAAGCGCGGCGGCCGAAGTCCTCGTGGCGACCGACGACGAGCGCATCGCCGGCGCCGTGCGCGATCCCCGCGGCCGGTCGAGTCGCATCGCGCTCTTGACCGACCCGAACCTGCCGTCCGGAACCGATCGAGTCGCCGCGGTCGCACGCGAGCGCGGCTGGGACGACGCGACGATCGTCGTCAACGTGCAGGGCGACGAACCGTTCGTGCCGCCCGCGCTGATCGACCAGGCTGCGGCGCTGCTCGAGCGTGATCCGGGCGCGTCGATCGCGACGCTCGCCGCACCGGTCGAGTCGCTGCAGGAATTCCTCGACCCCAACGTCGTCAAGGTCGTGGTGGCCGACGACGGGTCGGCGCTCTATTTCAGCCGTGCGCCGATTCCGTGGTCGCGAGATGGCGCCAAGGGCGGTCTGGCGAACCAGTCCCGCTTCGAAGGGGCACTGCGACATGTGGGTATCTACGCATACCGGGTCGGCGCGCTGAAGCGCATCACGGCGATGTCGCCGTCGACGCTCGAACTCTGCGAGAGGCTCGAGCAGCTGCGGGCGCTGCAGGCGGGACTGCGCATCGTCGTCGCGGTCGGCGCGGTGCCGACCGGGCCGGGCGTCGACACTGAGCACGACCTCGACCGCGCACGGGCGCGCGCAGCCCGCGGAGCCGGAGCCGCAACATGAACCAGCCGTTCCTCGTCCTGATGGGTGTCACGCTGACGCCCTGGAAACTCGTGGGCTACCTCGGCGTCGCGCTGTTCGCGGGGCGCTGGTTCGTGCAGCTCTATTACTCGCGCAAGTTCGGCAAGCCGGTCGTGCCGACCGTGTTCTGGCTCATGAGCATCTCGGGCAGCCTGCTGCTGCTGTCGTATTTCACGTTCGGCAAGAACGATTCCGTCGGCATCCTCTCGAACCTGTTTCCTGCCGGCGTCGCGGCGTACAACCTGTACCTCGACGTCATGCACAAGCGCAGCAGGCGCGAAACGACGACGTGACGAGTCTTCGCCGGACTGCGCGGCGGCGGCGCGTCAGGGCTTCCTGAGCGTCAGCGTCGGGCGGCGCTCCTTGCGCTCCGGCGGCAGCAGCGGCCGCACCTCGGCGTCGCTCAGGTTGCGCCACCTTCCCACCGGCAGATCGCCGAGGTGGATGTGCATGATGCGCACGCGTTGCAGCCGGCGCACCGTGTAATCGAAGTGCTCGCACATCCTGCGGATCTGACGGTTCAATCCCTGCGTG
>DASUMQ010000284.1:0-23171 GCA_036277615.1 Steroidobacteraceae bacterium | reverse complement strand
TGAAGGACTACGAGGCCTCGGTCGAGGGGCGCATGCTCCAGCTGCCCGACCTCGACGAGCGCCGCAGCGGGGCGCTGGTCGCGCTCTACCGCTACCTCGGCGAGCACTTCAAGGTCGGCGTCGGCTACAACTTCACCGACTTCTCGGACGACCTGACCGACCTGAGCTACGACCACCAGGGCGCGTTCTTCAACGTCGTGGGCGTGCTCTAGTAAGACGCGGCGTCGATCCCGCCCGAGATTTTCCGCAGCGGGACGCCGTAAACCCATCCATGGGGGCTCCGGCCGCGACGTCCCTGTCGCGGACGGCCCGCCCCGAAAAATCTCGGGCGGGCTCGCCGCCGCCCGGACGGGGCGCGTTATGAGCCGATAACCACCCGGCCTTTCCGGGAAACGGGTCCCCGTCCCTACGATGCCTCCCTGCACCGAACGCGCAGGCGAGGACGTCCATGAGTGCCACCACCGTCGCAGCCTTCCCGCTGGGTCCCCTGGACCCCGAGCGGTCCGAGTTGTTGCTGCGCGTCGTCGAGGGCCTCGAGCCGTCGACGCTGCAGTGGCTGGCCGGCTTTGCCGCGGGCGTCGCGCACGAGCGTGCCGCGAACCGTGGCGGCCTGCCCGCGACCGCGCCGGTGCCGGCGGCGCGCCCGGAAGCCGCCGCGCGGCTGACCATCGTCTACGGGTCCCAGACGGGCAACGGCAAACGGATCGCCGAGCGCCTCGGCCGCGCGGCCGAGACGGCCGGGATCGCGGCGCGCGTGTACTCGTCGGTCAACTACCCGCTCAAGGACCTGCCCAAGGAGCGCCTGCTCGTCGTCGTCGTGAGCACACAGGGCGATGGCGACCCGCCCGACGATGCCCGCGGTTTCCTCGAGTTCCTCGCCTCGCGGCGCGCGCCCAGGCTCGACCAGCTGTCGTACTCGGTGCTGGCGCTCGGCGATTCGAGCTACCCGAAGTTCTGCGAGACCGGCAAGCAGGTCGACGAGCGACTCGCGACCCTCGGCGCGAAGCGCCTGCTCGACCGCGTCGATTGCGACGTCGACTACGACACACTCGCCACGCCGTGGCTCGATCGTGTCGTGACGACGGCGCGCGATAATCTCGGGGCGGTGCCCCAGGTCGCGACCGTCACGCGGCTGCGCGCCGCGCCGGCCGCGCCGCTGTATTCGCGCGAGCAGCCGTTCGCAGCGGAGGTGCTTGCTAACCAGCGGATCACCGCCCGCGGCGCAACCAAGGACGTGCGCCACGTCGAACTTGCGCTCGAGGGCTCCGGGCTGACCTACACACCGGGCGACGCCCTTGGCGTGTGGCACGAGAACCCGGCGCCCGTCGTCGCCGACGTGCTCGAGGCACTGCGCCTCGACGGCGCGCAGGACGTCGAGATCGACGGCCAGGCGAAGCCGTTGCGCGCGTGGCTCACGGCGAGCCGGGAACTCACGCGGCTGACGCGGCCGTTCCTCGTGCAGCAGGCCGAACGCTCGCAGGATCCAGCCCTCGCCGCCGTGCTGCAGCCGGGCCACGAGCAGGAGCTGCGGCGCACGCTCAAGGACCTGCAGGTGGTCGACGTGCTGCAGCGTCATCGTGGCGAGTGGGACGCGAAGTCGTTCGTGCAGGCGCTGCGGCCGCTCGCGCCGCGCCTGTATTCGATCGCCTCGAGCCCGGAGGCCGTCGGCGACGAGGTGCACGTCACCGTCGCGGTCGTCGAGTACGAGCACGAGCGCCAGCGCCGGCTCGGCGCTGCGTCGGCGTACCTCGCCGGTCTCACCGGCGAGGCCGCACGTGCGCGCGTGTTCATCGAGCACAACGAGCGCTTCCGCCTGCCGGCCGACACCGCACGCGACGTGATCATGATCGGCCCGGGCACGGGCGTGGCGCCGTTCCGCGGCTTCGTCCAGCACCGCGAGGCGCAGGGCGCGACCGGCCGCAACTGGCTGTTCTTCGGGGCGCGCCATTTCCAGAGCGAATTCCTGTACCAGGCCGAGTGGCAGGAGGCCGTTCGCAAAGGCGTGCTGTCCCGGCTCGACGTGGCTTTTTCGCGCGATCGCAGCACGCCTCGCACCTACGTGCAGGACCGTCTGCGGGCCGCGGGCAAGGACGTCTACGCGTGGCTCGAAGGCGGCGCCTACCTCTACGTCTGCGGCGACGCCGAGCAGATGGCGCCGGACGTGCAGGGGGCACTCGTGGACATCGTGGCCGAGCACGGCGCGAAGAACCGCGACGCCGCCGAGGCCTACGTGCGTGCGCTCGCCGACGAGCGCCGCGACCTCAGGGACGTCTACTGAGCACTGCGATGACCGAGCTGTCCCACGTCGAGAAGATCAAGCGCGAGAGCCGCCACCTGCGCGGCACGCTCGTCGAAAGTCTGCAGGAACCGATCACCGGGTCGATCCGCGAGGACGACACCGTCCTGATCAAGTTCCACGGCACCTATCAGCAGGACGACCGCGACGTCCGCGAGGAGCGGCGTCGGCAGAAACTCGAGCCGGCGTACAGTTTCATGATCCGCACGCGGCTGCCGGGCGGCGTCTGCACGCCACAGCAGTGGCTGCAGCTCGACGCGATCGCACGCCGCTACGGCAACGGCACGCTGCGCGTGACGACGCGACAGGCGTTCCAGTTCCACGGCGTCGTCAAGACCGAGCTCAAGACGACGATGCAGGCGATCAACGCAGCGCTGATCGACACGATCGCGGCCTGCGGCGACGTCAATCGCAACGTGCTCGCGAGCGCCAACCCGGTCGAGACGCGCGCGCACCCCGTGGTCGCCGACTGGGCGCACAAGCTCTCGGAGCACCTGCTGCCCCGCACGCGCGCCTATCACGAGATCTGGCTCGACGGCGAGAAGGTGGCGACGACCGAGGAGAGCGAGCCGCTCTACGGCGAGACCTACCTGCCGCGCAAGTTCAAGACCGCGATCGTCGTGCCGCCGGTCAACGACGTCGACGTGTTCGCGCACGACCTCGGGTTCATCGCGATCGTCGAGAACGGCGAGTTGCAGGGCTTCAACGTGACCGTGGGCGGCGGCATGGGCGCGTCGCACGGTGATCCGGAGACGTTTCCGCGGCTCGCCGACGTGGTGGGCTTCATCCGTCCCGGGCAGTTGCTCGACGTCGCCTCGTCCGTGCTCACGACGCAGCGCGACTTCGGCAACCGTGCGGTGCGCAAGCGCGCACGCCTCAAGTACACGATCGAGGACCGCGGGCTCGCCTGGTTCGTCGCGGAGGTCACCCGCCGGCAGGGATTCGAGTTCGAACCGGCGCGACCGTTCGCGTTCACGCAGCAGGGCGACCGCTTCGGCTGGATCGAGGGGTACGACGGCCGCTGGCACCTGACGTTGCGGATCGAGGCCGGCCGGATCGCCGACACCGAGCGTGCGAAGCAGCTCACCGGCCTGCGCGAACTCGCCAAGGTCCACCGCGGCGATTTCCGCCTCACGCCCAACCAGAACCTCACGATCGCCAACGTCGACGCCAACTCGCGGGCGTTCGTCTCCGCGCTGGTCGTCAAGTACGGGCTCGATCGTCACGAGCGGTCCACGCCGGTGGCGCGCGACGCGCTCGCCTGCGTGGCGCTGCCGACCTGCGGACTCGCGATGGCCGAGGCCGAGCGCTACCTGCCGCAGCTCGTCAGGCTGGTCGAGGAACGCATGGCCGCGCACGGTCTCGCGGGCGAGCCGCTGGTGCTGCGGATCACGGGCTGCCCGAACGGCTGTGCGCGTCCTTACCTGGCGGAAGTGGCGCTCGTCGGCAAGGCGCCCGGGCGCTACAACCTTTTCTATGGCGGCGACGGGCGCGGCGGGCGCCTGAACGCGCTGCACCTGGAGAACGTCGATGAACCTACCATCCTGTCAGCGCTCGACGCTGCCTTCGGCCGCTACGCCCAGGAGCGCACGCCCGGTGAACGTTTCGGCGATTTCGCCTGGCGTGCCGGGCTCGTCGGCGGCGCCGCGCAGGCGGCGTGAGGCTCGCGGGGGTTCGACGAGCATGCGCGCGCTGGCCTGGAATCCCGAAACGGCGATGCACGAGCCCGCCGTGCTGGCCGAGGTCAACCGCGACCTCGAGCGCCGCAGCGCGGAGGATCGCGTGCGCTGGGCGCTCGATCATCTGCCGGGCGAGCACGCGCTGTCGTCTAGCTTCGGCGCGCAGGCGGCCGTCTCGCTGCACATGGTGACGCGGCAGAAGCCGTCGCTGCCGGTCGTGCTCGTCGACACCGGTTACCTGTTTCCAGAGACCTATCGATTCATCGACGACCTCGTCGAGCAGCTCGAGCTGAACCTGAAGGTGTACCAGCCGCGCATGTCCGCGGCCTGGCTCGAGGCGCGCCACGGCCGGCTCTGGGAGCAGGGCGTCGACGGCATCGAGCGCTACAACGACCTGCGCAAGACCGAGCCGATGCGTCGCGCGCTCACGGAACTGCACGTGAACACGTGGTTCGCGGGCCTGCGCCGCGACCAGTCGCAGAGCCGCAGCAGGATCGGGCCGCTCGAGTGGCGCGACGGGCGCTGGAAGATGCATCCGATCTTCGACTGGAACGACCGCATGATCTTCGACTACCTGCGCGCACACGCGCTGCCGTACCACCCGCTCTGGCACGAGGGTTACGTCTCGATCGGCGACTGGCACACGACGCGCACGCTCGCCGAGGCCGGTGACGCCGAGGCCACGCGGTTCTTCGGCCTGAAGCGCGAGTGCGGCATCCACGGTCTCGAGGGCTGAGGCGCGCCGTGCGTTACTTCCCGCTCTTCGCGGACCTGCACGATCGTCGCGTCCTCGTCGTCGGCGGCGGCGCCGTGGCGGAACGCAAGGTGCGCCTGCTGCTCGACGCCGGCGCGCAGGTCACGGTCGTGGCGCCGGAGGTCCGTCCCGCTCTCGCGCGTGTGGTGGACGAGGGCGGCAGTGGCAGCACGCTGCGGCGCGAGCCGTTCCGACCCGAGCACTTCGACGGTGTCGTCCTCGCGATCGCCGCGACCGACGACCCGGCGGTCAACGCACACGTGGCTGCGACGGGGCGCGAGCGCAACGTGCTCGTCAACGTCGTCGACGTGATGGAGCTCTCGAGCTTCATCGTGCCCGCGATCGTCGACCGTTCGCCGCTCGTCATCGCGATCTCCTCGGGCGGCGTGGCACCGGTGCTGGCGCGAGCCGTGCGCGAGCGCATCGAGAGCCTGTTCGACGGCTCCCTCGGTCAGTTCGCCGCGCTGCTCGAGCGGTGGCGCGGCCGGATCAAACAGCGCCTGCCCGAGGTCGGCGCCCGGCGGCGTTTTTACGAGCGGCTCGTGCGCGGACGCGTCGCCGACCTCGTGCGGCGTCGCAACGTCGAGTCGGCCGAACGCGAACTCGAGAGCGAGCTCGCGCGGGGAGCGACCCAGCCGCGCGGCTCCGTGGTGCTGGTGGGAGCGGGGCCCGGCGACGCGGGCCTGCTCACGTTGAACGGGTTGCGCGCGCTGCAGGAGGCCGACGTGATCCTGCACGACCGGCTGGTCTCGAAGGAGGTGCTCGAGCTGGCGCGTCGCGACGCCGAGAAGATCGGCGTCGGCAAAGCTGCCCACGATCACTCGGTGTCGCAGGAGGCCATTCACGAGCTGATGCTCATGCACGCACGCGCCGGTCGTCGCGTCGTGCGGCTGAAGGGCGGCGACCCCTTTATTTTCGGACGTGGCGGCGAGGAACTCGAGTTCCTCGCGGCACACGGCATCCCGTTCGAAGTCGTGCCCGGCATCACGGCCGCCGTCGCGTGCGGCGCCTATGCCGGCATTCCGCTCACCCACCGCGAGCACGCACAATCCGTGCGGTTCGTCACGGCGCACTGTGGCGACTCGCTCGACACGCTCGACTGGCGGGCGCTCGCCCAGGAGCGTCAGACGGTCGCGCTCTACATGGGCGTGGCCGGACTCGGCCGCATCCGCGATCGGCTGGTCGAGCACGGCCGGTCACCGCACACGCCGGTCGCGATCGTCGAGAATGGCTCGCGACCCGAGCAGCGTGTGGTGCTCGCCACGCTCGACGAACTGGAGGCCGCGGGGCGCGCGGCGCAGGTGAAGTCCCCGGCGCTCGTCATCGTCGGGGAGGTCGCGGCGCTCGCCGGACAACTGCACTGGTTCGGGCGCGCGCCGCTCTCCTGGCGGCACGTGCAGCAGGCGGCCTGACGCCTCGACACGCCCGGCATCCCCCGCGCGGCGTTCCCCGCGTGACCGGCGCATAATGCGCATGCGTGCCAACAAGGACGGGGCTGCAACGATGGCCGAACCGAACGTCGCCATGGGATCCAGGATGATCGGAGACATCACGCTCGGTGACCTGCGGGTACCACGGCTCGGCTTCGGGGCCATGCGCATCACAGGTGAGGACATCTGGGGCGATCCGCCGGACCCGGCTGCGGCGCGCAAGCTCCTGCGGCGCGTGGTCGAACTGGGCGTCCGCTTCATCGACACGGCGGATGCTTACGGCCCCGAGGTCAGCGAGCGCCTGATCGCCGAGGCGCTGCATCCGTATCCCGCCGGGCTC
Organism: Steroidobacteraceae bacterium; assembly: GCA_036277615.1. Lineage (GTDB taxonomy): Bacteria > Pseudomonadota > Gammaproteobacteria > Steroidobacterales > Steroidobacteraceae > RPQJ01. The sequence continues at coordinate 16,672 of DASUMQ010000284.1, read as the reverse complement.
GTGATCGGAACCAAGGGCGGCATCGTGCGACCCGACCGCGCGACCTGGGCGCGAGACGGTCGACCGGCGCACCTGCGTGAGGCCTGCGAGGCCAGCCTGCGACGCCTCCGCGTGGAGCGCATCGATCTATACCAGTTGCACGCCGTCGACCCGCGCGTGCCGCTCGAGGAATCGGTCGGTGAACTCGCGCGCCTGCAGGCCGAGGGCAAGATCCGCCACATCGGCTTGTCGAACGTGACCGTGGACGAGCTCGACCGCGCACGCCGCCTCGTCAAGGTCGTGTCGGTGCAGAACCGTTACAACGTCGCGGACCGCTCCTCGAAGGACGTGCTCCAGGTCTGCGAGCGCGACGGACTCGCGTTCATCCCGTGGTCACCGCTCGTGCAGGGCGAGCGCGACCGGGGCGCACCGCAACGTGCCGCGCTGGAAGGCTGGGCGCGAAAACACGACCTGTCGCTGCACCAGGCGGCCCTGGCGTGGCTGCTGAACAAGTCGCCCGTGATGCTGCCGATCCCGGGCACCTCGAAGGTTCCACACCTCGAGTCGAACCTGGCCGCGGCGCTGGCCGCGCGCGGCCTCCAGCGGGAGCTGAACGCGGTCAGTTGAATGAAACTGGCCCCGGCCGCGAAGCCGGGGCCGCGTCTTCGAGCGAAACGTCACGCGCCAACGAGCCGCGCCGACGACGTCGCCCGCTACTTCTTGACTGGCGTGCTCGACGTGGCGACCACTTGCCACTTCCCGCCTTTGCGCGACCAGACATGCAGGCTGTGGTGGGCGTCTTTGCCCTTCGTGCCGTGCGTCATGATCGCCATGTCTGCGCCGAGCAACGTCACTTTGTAGTCGGTCGGTTCATACGCCGTGCCCGCGGGCTCGGGCTTGACCAGGGCGAGTTCGCCCTTCTTGTCGCGGACACCCTCGGCGTCGACCGAGACGAGCCCGTCGGCGAGCAGCTTGCCCACCGCGTCGACGTCGCCTTTGGTCCCGGCGGCGCCCCACTGTCGGTCGAGTTCGATCAGGTCGGCGGTGGTGTCGGCGTGGGCTGCGCCTGCCGCAAGCAACACGACCAGCGTTCCCGCGGCAGACTTCGCGAATGTGCGTCCCTTCATGTGATCCTCCCGGTTGATCCGTTCGATCCGACGACGACACGCGGCTGCGACCCGAGGCTGCCGCGCCGTCCAGCGTCGGCGTTATGGTTGTAGCGAGCGGAGCCACCCTACGCTCCGGCGGCGCGGCCGGTCAAATGGCGGGTGTTGACGGCTCGCTCGAACGAGGCGCGACAGCGCTCATTCCGAGCGCCAGGTGACTTCCGCAAACACCGAGCGCGGCCGCCCGGGAAAATACCGGTAGTCGCCGAACGCGAAGTCGGCCCGGTCGGCATAGGCGCGGTCGAGCGCGTTGTTGACGCGCAGGATCGCGGTCCAGCGCGGCGAGAAGTCCCAGGCCGCGCGCAGGTTCAGCACCTCGTGCCCGCTGTACCGGTGCTGGTTGCTCGCGTCGATGAAGTAGTCGCCGACGGCGAGCCATTCCGCCTCGGCGGACAACGCCTCGAGCGGACGAAATTCCAGCGAGGCCCGGAGCAGTTCGCGCGGTGCAGTGTCGACGTCGTTGCCGCGGCTGATCGTCTCGCCGCCTTCGATCGCCTTCGAGAACTCGTACCGATGCCGGGCGAAGGTGCCGCCCACGGCGGCCGTGACCCAGTCGCGTGGCTGCCAGAACACCTGGTACTCGATGCCTTCGTGCGAAGTCCGCCCGTCGCTCACGTAGAAGCCGTTGGAGTCGCGCAGGATCACCTCGTCCTTGCGCATGTCGAACGCCGCGAGCTCAACGTACCACGCGCCGAGCGCGGCCTTGAGCCCGAGTTCGATCGCATCGATCTGCTCCGAGTCGAGGTCGGCTGCCGATTGCGTGCGCTGCAACCGGTACATCTCCGTCATCTCGGGCGGGCGGAATCCCCGGGACACGTTCGCGTACAACGCCAGGCCGTCGCGCGCCTCCCAGCGCAGGCTCAGCTTGGGCGCAGCGTTGAAGAACGAGTCCTCACGGTCCGCGGGCCGACTGTAGAGACAGCCCGTGGGCGTGCAGGGGACGCCGTTCTCGTCCGTGTTGCCGGCAATCATGCGATTGTCGTAGTCGTAACCGACGTGCTCGAGCCGCAGGCCCGCGCCCAGGTACAGGGCGTCCGTCAGCGCGAACTCGAGCTGGCCATAGGCGGCGCCCACGGTGGAGGTGACCGTGTAGTCGTAGTGCTTGCCGGCGGGTCGGACGACGTTCTGCGCCGGCGAGCCTTCCGTCGTCGGTCCGTCCTGCACCTCGAGCAGGAACGAGTCGGCCCATTCGAGATCGACCCCGGTGACCAGGGACCATCGCTCCGGCAGGTTCCAGGCGAGCGTGCTCATCAGGCCCACGCTTTCCTGGCCGTTGCGCTCGACCGGCTGGCCGAGCAGGAAATGCTGCAGGAAATCCATGCGCGACGTGCGAGCGTACGGCCGGAACTCGACCCGGCCGGGCAGTGCGAGCTGCGGCCGCAGCAGCCCGGTGACGCGGACCGCGTGGGCGTCGCGATAGGCTTCGGGGTTGGGGTTGGTCGCGCTCAGGGCATCGTCGCGATACGCGTCCTTGCCCAGCACGAAACCCGCCGTTTCCTGGTCGAGATTCGTTGCGGCCAGGTCGAAGCGGCTCGCGGTGTCCGGGTCGTCGCCGACCACGATCGTCGCGTTGAGCTTTTCTTCGTCGTACCCCGATGCGTCGCGCCAGCCGCCGTCGTGTGCGTAGAACGCCTTCAGACCTGCATCGACGCCCTCACCGGCGCGCGCGGCGGCGACCGTCACCCGGCCGTAGGCGTCTTCACCGACGCCCATGCCCAGCGCGAGGCCCGGCAGCCTTGCCGGATCGTCGTGCAGCACGTTGATCGTCCCGTGCACGGCGTTCGAACCGTAGAGCGCCGTTCCGGTGCCGCGCAGGATCTCGATTGCGTCGGCCTGCTCGGTGTTGATTTCGAGCATGCCATTGACGTTGCAGAAGCCGACCGGTCGCACCGGCACGCCGTTTTCGAGGAACAGGAACGCGCCGCAGGACCCGGCGCCCGTCAATACCGGCGAGCGGATCGCCGTCAGGCTCTCCTGGCCGCTGCCGCGCTGGACCATCGCGCCCGGTATCCGGTTGAGCACCTCCGAACTGTGCGTGGCACCGACCAGGTCGATGTCGGCCCCGCCGACGCGACCGATGCTCAGCGGCGTGGCGAGCGTCGGCACCGCCCGGCGCTGGGCCGTCACCACCACTTCCTCGAGGTGCAGGGACGGCGCGGCCGACACGCCGACGGGCAGCAACAGCGCGAACGGCGCGACGCGACGCCATTGGCGGAAACGAAGGTCTGGTTCTTTCGGCTCGATCATCGGCGATGCTCGCGTGGACCCCAGATTATCCCCGATCGCACGGCGTCGTCGTAAGCGGCGGGATGCCGTTTGCTACCATCGCGGCACCGCAGGGCAGGGTCCTCGACGCCGATGTCAATTCGATCGCTAATCGCGCGCGCGGTATACGCATCGCGAATGCTGGTCTGCTGCGCGGCGCTGTCGCCGATCACCTCCCACGCGGCCGTCACGGGCGAACCCGCACAGGACCCGGCGGCCGCGGCTCCGCCCGCGCAACCGCCCGGCCGGCCGCGCATCGGCCTCGTGCTGAGCGGCGGCGGTGCGCGCGGCGCCGCGCACGTCGGCGTCATTCGCGCCCTGGAGCAGATGCAGGTCCCGATCGACGCCGTCGCCGGCACCAGCATGGGCGCCGTGGTCGGCGGGCTGTACGCGGCCGGGCTCACGGGTGAAGAGATCGAACGTTTCTTCCGCGAACTCGACTGGCAGGAAATGATCCGCGACCGCGCACCGCGGCGCGACCTCGCCTATCGCCGCAAGCAGGACGACCGCAACATCCTCGCGCGGGGCACGCTCGGTGTCAGCGCGAAGGAGGGCATCGAGTTGCCGCTCGGCCTCGTGCAGGGACAGAAAATCAGCCAGGCGCTGCGCAAGGCCACCGCGCGTGTCGCGGACGTGCAGGATTTCGACCGGCTGCCGACACCGTTTCGCGCCTTGGCCACGGACCTCGAGACCGGCGAGCCGATCGTGCTCGGGCAGGGCGACCTCGTCACCGTGCTGCGCGCGAGCATGTCGGCGCCGGGCGTGCTGACGCCGGTGGAGGTGGACGGCCGGCTGCTCGTCGACGGCGGATTGGTCGACAACCTGCCCGTGGAACTGGCGCAAACCATGGGCGTGGACCGGCTCATCGTGGTCGACGTGAGTTTTCCGCTCGCCACCCGCGACGAGTTCGGCTCGGCGTTCGACATCACGAACCAGATGATCGGGATCATGGTGCGTCGCGGCACGCTCGACTCGAAGGAACACCTCGAAGCCGACGACGTGCTGATCGAGCCCGAGCTCGGGCCGATGACCGCGCTCGAATTCGCGCGGATGGCGCAAGTGATGGAGATCGGTCGCGATGCCGCACTGGCCGAGCGTGACGAGCTCGGCAGGCTGGCGCTGGCAGACGCCGATTATCAGCAGTACGCCGACGCCCGGATTCGCGCGGCGGAACCGTCGGTGCGCATCGCGTTCGTGCGGCCGAGCGAACGTTCGGCGGCCGAGGCGCGTCGCGTCGACGCCGTGTTCGGCGACCTCGTCGGCAAGAAGCTCGATTCACCGGAGCTGCAGCGCCGCCTCGCCACGCAGTACCGGCTCGACCAGTTCGAGTCGGTCGACTATCGCGTGGCCGGCAGCGAGCGGGAGCGTGGCATCGAGATCGACTTGCGTCGCAAGTCCTGGGGACCGTCCTTCCTGCGCCTCGGCGTCGGCGTCGAAAACGATTACGAGGGCGGGGCGACGGCGAACGCGGCCGCGCGGCTCTGGATCAGCGGCCTCAACTGGCTCGACGCCGAGTGGACGTTCGACGGCCAGATCGGCGAAGCGCCGCTGTTCCGCACCGAGTTCTATCAACCGCTGTCGCTGCGAGTGCCGGTCTTCATCGCACCGGCGTTTCGTTACGAGATGCAGTCGCGACCGCTGGTGACCGAGGACGGCCAGCGGATCGCGCGTTATCGCGTGCGCGACACGGAATTCTCGCTGGCCGTCGGCGCCGAGCTCGAGAACTGGGGCGAAGTGCGTGCCGGCCTGCGGCGTGGCGACGGCAGCAGTCGCATCCTCGTGGGCGACCCCGCGTTGCCGACCGGCGATTACGACCTCGGCGGCGCATTCGTCGAGTTCGGCTACGACCGCCTGGACAGTGCTTCGTTTCCGCGGCAAGGCCAGGCGTTTCGTGCCACGTGGCTGGCCGACCGCGAGTCGCTCGGCGCGACACGCAATGCCGACGTGGTCGAGGCTTCCTGGCAGCTCGCCCGCAGCCTCGACCGTTACGGGTTCGTCTGGTCGATGGATGCGGGTTCCGCACTCGACGACACGGTCGTGTCGCCGCAGGAGTTGTTCACGCTCGGCGGATTGTTCGACATTTCGGGTCTCGCGCCCGACGCCCTCTCCGGCAGCCAGTACGGCATCGCGCGGGGCATCGTCTACCGGCGCATCAGTCGCGGCGGCACGGGGTTCTTCGAATTCCCCGCGTACCTCGGCTTCTCGGTGGAAGCGGGCAACGTCTGGCAGACGCGGGACGACGTGGACTGGGACGACCTGCACGCCGGCGGCAGCCTGTTCCTCGGCGCCGAGAGCCCGTTCGGCCCCGTCTACCTCGCCGCCGGGCTCGCGAGCGGCGGTGAAACCGCGTTCTACCTGTACCTCGGCAAGACGTTCTGATCGGCGAGCCGGCCCGGCGGTCGGGATCGGCTAAAATGGCGGTTCCCCCGGAGCACGCCATGTCGATCTCGCACGATCACAATCTTCGTCAACCGTTGCCCGCCGCCAGACCGTACGGGTTGCGATTGCGGCCGCGCAGGAACGACCCGTTCCGGCACCTGGTCGGCGACGACTGGCACAAGGAGCACTGGTTCGAGACTCGCGCCGAGCGTGATGCCGCACTGGCGCAGATGAGCGGGCGGTACCTCTATTTCCGGCCGGGTGACGTGCCCACGCTCGAGTTCGAGAAACTCGATCCGTGACCGGAAAATGGGGACACTCCGAATTTCCGGGAGTCCGGAAATTCGGAGTGTCCCCATTTTCCCGGAGTGTCCCTGTTTCCCTATTTTCCAGCCCGGATCCAGGCATGGACCGGTTTGCTGAGCCTTACCCAGACCTCCGCGAGCGCCGATCGACGCGCCAGCATCGCGCGCTGGCGCGCCGTGAGCGCTTCGGGACAGTACGTGCGCTTGTGCTCGAGCAGGCGGCGGAGGTCGTCGCAGGCGAGCGCGCGAAATCGCATCCCGCGATACCGCGGGCGCGTCGCCACCTGGAAGTCGAACAATGCCGGTCGGCCCTCCGTCGTGACCAGCCAGTTCGGTTCCCGCTGCAAGTCGTTGTGCGCGACACCTGCGGCGTGAAGGCGGCGCAGCAGCCGCAACGCCTCACGGAAATAGGTACGGTCGCGCGGTGGCGCATGCTGGATCGGTGAGCCCTCGAGCCACGAGCGTCGCAGGCAGCGACCGTCCCAGTCGTCGAGTTTCGGCACGCCGGGCACGCGCGAGAGGGCGGCGAGGATGTGCGCTTCACGCGCGGCAAGCGTCCGGGCAAGCGCGCGCAACCACCAGCGCGCGGATCGAGTGTCGCGCTCGACGACGACCCACGTCGATCCTTCGGGCCCGAGCGACTCCACGCGCCAGACGGTGCCGAGCAGGTTGCGCTTGAGCAGCGTGCGGGCCGGCACGCTCACTACAGGATGAGCCACGTGGCCTTGGCGCAAGAGGCCCGACGGTGCACTACGAGGGTCATGCAGGCATTCTAGCGGCCGGTAGAATGGGCGGATGAGCTGGCTCGGCGCGTATTTCGGTTACCTCGCGGGTGCACTGCTCGCGATCCTGCCCATCGTCAACCCGTTCGGCGCGGTGCCCCTCGTCATGTCCGCGTCGGGTCACCTGCCCGAGCAGGAACGCCTGCGGCAGATCCGGCGCGCGTGCATCTACGTCTTCTTCCTGATGGCCGGCTTTCTCGTCGCCGGCGGCCTGATCATGAACTTCTTCGGCATCTCGCTGCCGGGCATGCGCATCGCCGGCGGGCTGATCGTCGGCTTCCTGGGCTTCCAGATGCTGTTTCCGAACCCGATCTCGGACAAGGAAGCAATGACCAAGGCGGCGGGCGAAAAGTACGACATCGCATTCACGCCGCTCGCGATGCCGGGCCTGAGCGGTCCTGGAACCTTCGCCGTGGTCATGAGCCTGTCGTCGCAGGCGGCCGCGCGACAGGGCTGGATGAGCATGGTGGACTTCCTCGCCGTGTTCACCGCGATCCTGCTGACGGCGCTGCTCGCATGGTTCGTGCTGCGCGGCGCGGAGCGCGTCAATCGCCTGCTCGGCGCCACCGGCATGATCGCGCTGACGCGGCTCACGGGGTTCCTGATGATCTGCATCGGCGTACAGTTCTTCATCAATGGACTGACGATGGTCTTCGACGATCCGCGGTTCTGGTCGGGCCTTGCCGAAGCGGTCCGCGCCGTGCGCTGAGTCGAACACCCTCGGGTCGTTCTGCAGGAGGACGCATGTTCACGTTTCGCAGGAAGAAGCTCGAGTTGCCGACGGCCGCGGAAGCCTTGCCCGGTCGCACACAGCGCATGGCGGTGCCGGCGCGGCACTTCGTCAACGGCCACCGGCTCGAGCCGCCGTTTCCGGCGGGCACGAAACTCGCGCTGTTCGGGCTCGGCTGCTTCTGGGGTGCCGAGCGCAAGTTCTGGACGTTGCCGGGCGTGTACAGCACGTCGGCAGGGTACGCCGGTGGGCTCACACCCAACCCGACGTACGAGGAAGTCTGCAGCGGGCTCACCGGTCACAACGAGGTCGTGCGCGTCGTCTACGACCCGAACGACGTCGGCTATGAAGATCTCCTCAAGGTCTTCTGGGAGTCGCACGACCCGACCCAGGGGATGCGCCAGGGCAACGACGTCGGCACGCAGTACCGCTCCGGAATCTACTTCTACGACGACGAGCAGCGCGTGCTCGCCGAGCAGAGCGCCGTGGCATACGGCGCGAAGCTGCGCGAAGCGGGCTTCCCCGACCCGACCACGGAAATCCTGCCGGCCCCGGAGTTCTACTACGCCGAGGACTACCACCAGCAGTACCTGGCGAAAAACCCCGGCGGTTATTGCGGCCTCGGTGGCACCGGCGTCAGCTGCCCGGTCGGCCTCGACGCCACGAAAGCGGGTTGAGGACGCCTCGCCGGGCCCGGCAGGTCATTTCAGCGTCGCGAAATACGCCGCCACGTTCTCGACGTCGGCCGCAGTGAGCTTCTTCGCGGCCCGCGCCATCTTCGCGTTCTTGGTGCGCTTGCCGGTCTGGTATTCCTGCATCGCCTGGACGAACTCCTTGCTCGACAGGCTCGCGGGTGTGATGTCGGGGCTCTCGTCGTCGCCCTTGCCGTCGTCGCCGTGGCAGTCGATGCAGATTTCCTCCGCCTTCGCCTTGCCCGCTGCCATGTCGGCCGCCTGGGCAAACGGCAGAAACGCCAGGACACCGGTGGCCAGCCATGCAAGCAGATGTACGTTCTTCATGTCTTCTCCTCGGAATACGCGGCGCGACGATCGTTTCACCTCGCGTCGGCCTGCAGCGCTTCGACCGGCGCGACCGGTTCGACGTGGCAACGGTCGCAATTACTGCGTGACGCGAACGCCGTCTTGCCGTCGTGACAGGCGAAGCAGGCCTGCTTGCGCCGGTGATCGGCGCGGGTGATCTGCGAACTCCGGCTCACGTCGAACAGCTCGAAGTGGCAGTTCGAGCAGTGCATGCCGGGACCGGTGTGCTGCGCGCCGCGAAAAGTCACCTTGCCTTCGCCGTTGCCGTCGAACTCGATGGTCAACCCCGGCGGCACCGCGAACGCGGCTCCGCCCGCGACGAGCAACACGAGCGCCAGGCCAGGCGTGACGAGGCGCGATGTCATCGAGCAGCCGTCGCAGGTCGCGTGCGCGTCGCAGCGACGGCAAGCAACGGCATGCCGATGGCCACGGCGACGACCACGACGAGCACCCAGGTCGGCACGTAGAACGTCGTGTACACGTCGAAGCCGACCAGCCGCAGCAGCTCGCTCAGGTACGCCGGTGCCCCGTGCAGGTGTCCACCCAGCGTCCCGGTGACTGCCAGCAGGGTCGCGCCGAGCGTCCCGACAATGGCCATGACCAGCCGATGCGTGCGTCCCTGCCACACGTCTTCCCCGGCGCGCCACCGCAGGTACAGCACCGCGCACCAGCAGCTGAGCGTCAACGTGGCGCAGAGCATGTGGTTGCGCCCGAGCGGCGTCTTCTGCAGCGTTTCCGGGGGCCAGACCAGTTGACCGAACACGTACGCGACGACACCCGTCGCGACACCGATCGCGAGCAGCACCGGCAGCACGCGATCGAGCGCCCGGGCGAGGTCGGCGTCGGAGAAGCTCCGGTAGAGGATGATGCCGGACGCCACGATCCAGAGGGCGACCGGGAAGTGCACCATGATCGCGTGATAGGGACCCATGTCAGCGCTCCTCGCGACCAAGCAGCAGGCGGACCGAGACGACGAAACTGACGATCAGCAGCACGCCGGCCACGAGCGTGAGCCACCATTGCCGGCGAATCTCGCGATCGAACTCCATCTCGATGCCGTACTGGGCGAGCTGCGATTCCTTGTGCCGGTACTTCACGGGCACGCCCTTGGCGATGTAGCGCGAGCCCGCGTGCCGCTTGCTCGTGAGGTGTGGCCAGCTCACCTGGCCCGGGTAGAACATCGTCACCTCGCGCACCTCCGCGCGGCCCCAGTCCGGGGCGGCGCCCTCGAAGCGATTCGCGACCAGGTCCGCGGTGCGTCCGAATCCGACCTGCAGCGGCAGCGACACGTAATGCCAGCGGCTCGCGCGCCCGTCGCGGTGCACCGAGAACGCGACGCTGTAGACGCCCTGGTCGCGCAGGATCTTGTCCTCGAGCGGGTGGCCCGTGTCGAGTTCCCGCACGAGGGTCACGTCCCATTCACCGTCGACCCACTGGCCGCGACCATGCACGCGAATCTCGGCGCGCGAGTCGGCTGCTTCCCGCAATACCTGGCCCGGGATCACGTCACCTTCGCGCCACCGCAGCGACGCATCGAAAGGGACGGCCGCGGATTCGGCGAGGAAGTACGTCGTGGAGGCACCGGCGTTCGACGCGCCGCCCGTCGTTCGCAAGGCATGGACCGGCACGGCTTTCGCGTCGAACATCCCGCGCGGCGCCTGGTTCTCGAGGTCCCAGTTGCTGAAATACGGTGTCTCGCCCGAATCGAACAGCCGGTACCACGCCACGTTCTGGTCGTCGGCGCGACCGAGCGGGTTCGAGAGGTGCGCGCGCCAGTGCCAGAGGTCGAGAAAGTAGCCCGCCCGGCGCTGCGACTGCAGCGTCGCCTCGTCGACGAGCGAGTACCAGTCCGACGGATCGCGCCGCGTGGCCGGGAGGTACTTGCGACGATGCGCGGCCGACGCGTCCGAGCCCGTGAAGTCGCGCATGTTGGCGCCGACGGTGATGTAGCCGCCGTAGCGCTGGAACTCCGGCACGCTGCCGTCGTCGACCATCATCGTCAGCCGGTCTTCGGCGGGGCGGGCCGGCTCGGACCCGATCGGCGTGCGCAGGTCGCGCTGCCACTTGCCGTCGGAGTAGCGCAGCAGGTCCGTCACGACGTGGGGTTCGCGCGCGGGCCAGCGGTAGCGGAAGAACGCCTGCCGTTCGTTGTAGGCGACCTGCAACCGCAGCGGCAACGTCAATTCGTCGGGAATCCAGATGTTGCGCGCCGGGTCGTTGCGCACGACGCTGGTGCTGTGCGTGACCAGCACCAGCAAGGTCGTGGCCAGAAAGGTCCCGGTTACCAGGGCCAGTGCCGTCGAGCGACGAAGCATGTCGTGCCTACCTGCGGCCCAACCGCGAAGCATGTGCTACTGCTGCTGCGGCCAGACTAGGAGTGCGGCGCGATGAGTACCTTGACGCAGGTCAAGCGGGAACGCGGCCCTCGGGCCGCGGACGTCGGCGGGTCGCTGCAGCCGGTGCAGCTTGTGTGGCAGCGAGGTAGCGAGCGACGGTAAGCCTGCGGAGGTGTCGCCGGCGGGCGTTTCGACCGAGGCATCCTCAGGCGCGATCAACGGCGCGTCGGCCGGTGGCGTCACCTCGACGAGTCGTTTCAGTTGGGCGAGCCCCCGCTCGAAATCCGGACCGACCATGCGGTCGAGGAACGGTGCGAAATAACGGCCGGCGAAGTCGTCGCTGAAGTCGCTGTCCATCGACCAGACGATGCGCGTGCCGCTGCCTGCCGGCAGTAGCGTCATTTTCGAGATAGGCTGGCCTTTCTGGCCGAAGTCGAGCCGGATCGAAACGCTGCGATCGGGCTCGACGGCAATGATCTCCTGACTGCCCGAGCCGACGTCGGGACTGTCGCTCTGCCACTGCATCCGCGCGCCGACGCCCGATGCCGGCCCGCTGTACGTGTACCGGGTCTGGGGGTCGAGGCTCGCCCACGGCGACCACTCGTTGAAGCGCTTGAACCCGCTGACGACGTCGAAGACCGTCGCGGGGCTCGCCGATGTTTCGATGGAGCGCTCCACGTGCGAATGCCGGGGCAGGAAGAAGCCGAGCGCGACGAGCGCGACGAACGCGACGACGATGATGACGACGAAGACGAACAGCGCCCTGAGGATTCCCATGCGTGCGTCCCAGGCGCGGCGCCGCTCGCCCTCGTGCCACGCCCCGTCAGGACGTGACCGGCCCTCTCAGCCCGACGTCGGCGGCGTGCCCGGGTTCGGGTCTTCCATCGGGTAGGTCTGCGCGGGCTCGTCGGCCGGCACGGGCGGGGTGGGCGCCGCGGGCGTGGCCGGCGCTGCGGGCGCAGGGGTCGTGCTGGCCGGCAAGCCGGACGTCGCCCGGGCAAGCGCCGCGGTGAATGCCTGCGCCTCCGGCGGCGCGGCGACCTTGCCTTCGAGAATCTGCGAGGCGAGCACGTCCGAGATGCCGTACGCGGTCTCGTTCGCCTTGCGATCGATCGCCAGCACGCTGCCGTCGAGCGCCACGCCGGCAAACAGGCCCGAGCTGCGCGAGTACGACAGGACCTGCGCACTCAGCGACGCGTCCGTGGCGGCGGCCGAGGAGCGTCCGAGCGGACCCGCGGCGACGCTGGCGTCGGCGCCGAGCGTGACCTTGCCGTCGGAAATGCCTTCGACGCTCTGCCGCGACATCAGCACGAGCACGACGTCCGTCGCCTGCACGCCGAACTGGAGGCCGAAGTTGACCCCGCCGAGCGTCACGAACACGGGGCTGCTCCACGAGCCGTCGGGATTGCGCACGGCCATCACGCCCTTGCCGCCGCGTCCGCCGAACATCAACGCAGCCTTGACGACCTGCGGCACGACGATCACGCCGTAGGCTCGCTCGAGCAACCACGTGGGAATTGTCTGTTCGGTCAGGTCCGAGAACGCCTCGAACACCTTCTGCGACTGCTCGAGCCGCTGGTTGGTCTTGGAATCCGCGAGCGAGGGCGTCGGCGCGACGAGGGCGACGGCCAGCAGCAGCGCGAGGCAGGAGGCAAGGAGTCGTTTCATGGTCTTCGTCATCACCAGCGAGCTTCCGAATGGTTTTACTTTAGCAGAACGAACGGCGGGGCCGTTTTCGCGGGCGACGTGTCGTCCCGCGTCGCCGCCGCGCGGCGACTGCTTCTTTGTCTCGCTCGGTGCGCTTAAGTTCAGCGCGCAACGCGACCCATGCGCGTGCAGACCGGGAATCGCCCGACCCTGGAACACGTCAACCGCTTGGGCTCGACGCGACCCGCCCCCGCCGGCGCGGGAGCGGGCGTCACCGTCAGAAGCGGAAGTTGACCTCGAGACCGTACGAGTCGCCCGGGGCGTCGTGAATGAACGATGCGCCGAACTCGGGTGCGGGGATGATCTCGGCGAGGTATTCCTCGTCGCCGACGTTGCGGCCCCAGGCCGTAACGCCCCAGCGGTCGGTCTGCAGCGTGAGACGCGCGTTGATCACGCCGTACGGGTCGCGCTTCATCTTCGAGAATTCGCCCTGGCCGAAGCCGAAGCCCGTGAACAGGTTCGGCAGCCGCTCGTCCTGCACGGGATGGAACCACGTTTCCCCGACGAAGGAGGCGTCGAGGCGCGCGACGAGCTCGAGCGCGTCACCCATCGGGAACGTCGCCTCGGCGCCCACGTTGCCCGTGTACTCGGGCGCATAGGGTACTTCGTTGTCCCTGGTGTACGGGCGACCCCGGTACTCGTCGATGTTGCCGTCGGTATACGCGTAGCCGGCGAAGACGGTGAACATGTCGCTGATCTGCCAGCGTGCGTCGACCTCGGCGCCCTGGATCGTGACTTCGTCGATGTTAGTGACGACGCGCAGCAGGCCGAACGGCCCGGCGAAGAAATTGAAGAACTGCATGTCGTCGACGGTGGTGTGGTACAGCGCGGCGTTCAGGTTCACCGAGCGGTCGAGGAAATAGGACTTGAAGCCGATTTCGGCGGCCTTCGAGACCTCCTTGTCGTACTGGTCGCTCACCGCGCTGAGGTTGGGCGTGCCGTCGTCGAGCGCGAGTGCGCCATACCAGACGTCGGCCGTCGCCGCGCTGCCCGAGGAATTGAAGCCGCCGCTGCGGAAGCCGTAGCCATACGAGGCGAACAGGGCGAAGCCGTCCGTCACGGTCCAGTTCATCGAGACCTTCGGTTGCAGCTGCTCGAACGTCTCGCTGCGGTCGGGAATGCCGGACGCCGCGAGCGCCGGGTTGGTCTGGTACGCCGGGTTGATGTAGTAGGGCAGCGGCACCAGGAAACCCCAGCCCGCACCGAAGTTCGGCGTCTGGGCGAAACAGCGCTCGCCGCCGTCGGCGCAGGTCGGGACGTTGTTGCTGACCTCGCGGTCCTCGCTGTCGTAACGCAGTGCGAGCGCGAGTTCGAGGTTGTCCACGACGTCGTACGCGATCTGGCCGAACACGGCGTAGACCTTGCTGGCGAAGTCGTCGTCGTAGAGCAGGTCCGTCGGGTTCGGGCCACTCGCCGGCACGAACCCGGTGGTGCGGAACCCTTGCTGCTGGTCCGAGCCCTGCGAGACGACCACGTGCCGGTCGATGTCCGCGAAATACACGCCGCCGACCCAGCGCAGTCGCTGGTCGCCGGGCGAGGTCAGCCGGATTTCGAGGCTCAGGTCTTCCTGGTCGCGCTGCTGGTACTGGTAGCCGCCGCAGGTCGAGGGACCGTAGGGCGGCAGGAAGCCGGCGGCGCCGCCGCCTTCGGGCGTGAACCAGAGCGACGACGGCACGCCGAAGAACGGCGGTTCATAGCCCGGGTCGGCCAGGTTCGCATCGTTGGTGGCGCGGCAGGTGTCGTCGAACGCGTACAGGAAGAACGCGTCGCTCGCGCCGTCCGTCAGGAAGTAGTTGGTCTGGTCGTTCCAGGCGACATAGCTGGTGAGCGTTGCGAATCCCACGTCCCAGTCGCCCTTGAGCGACACGTTGACGTTCTCCTGCTCGTTCTCCGGGTTGATGTTGTTGATGTAGCGGAAGTTGTGGCGGTTGGGGTTTTCGTAAAGCGCCGGAATGCCGAGGAACGCGGCCGCGTCCGGCAGGGCGACCGACCCGTTGAAGTTGATCGCGCCTGACTCGAGCTCCGAGTACTTCGCCTTGAAGTCCATGTCGCCGCCGGCGAGCTCGAACAGCAGCCGGCCCGAGAAGCCCGTCTCCTCGAATTTGTCGACGCAGTCGTCGCAGTCGTTCTTGAGGTTTTCCCACTGGCCGTCGGTGTGGCGCGTGTAGGCCGCCACGGAGCCGCGCAGCGTTTCGCCGAGGGGGCCGCCGAAGTACACGCTGCCCTTGTACGAGTTGTCCGAGCCGTAGCCCGCCGCCACCTCCGAGGTCCACTCGTCGGTCGGCTCGCGCGTGGTCAGGATCAGCGCGCCGGCCACGGCGTTGCGACCGTAGAGCGCGCCCTGTGGACCCTTGAGGACTTCGATCTGCGTGACGCCCGAGAGCTCCTGGTTGAGCGCGTTCGGGTTGGTCTGCAGCACCCCGTCGATCACGAGCGCGAAGTTGGTCTCCGCGTCGCGGCCGGTGTTGATGCCGCGGATGTTGACCTGGAGGTCGCCGGCCTCGGCGGTCTGCACCTGCGACACGCCGGGGGTCAGAGCGATGAAGTCAGTGGGGCGCTCGATGCCCGCGCTCCGGATTTCGCTCGCCGTGAAGGCGGTGATCGAGACCGGCACGTCCTCGATGCGTTCCTCGCGCTGGCGGGCCGTGACGATGATTTCCTCGAGCTGGCCGGACGGCGCCTGCGCCTGCAGCGCGGCTGGCACGGCGAGCAGCGACGCACCGTGCGCGGCGGCCAGGGCGAACAGTCGGGACTTGCCAATCTTCATGTATCCCCCTTGCGTGTCCGTGGGTTCCGGGCGCGCGTCCGCGGTGGAGAAGCGCGCGGCCAATAAAGTCTCAAAGTTCTATGTTTAATACAACCGCCGGAGCGTGTTGTCGCAGCGCAACATGACGGTGCGCCGGCGTTTGATAGCATTCGCTTCCACGTTCGCCTTCGATCGATTCACGTCCCGCCGCGGCACACCAAGAAACCCGACACCGTTTCCCGCGGCCATGCCACGCAAGGACATTTCGTTTCCCGCGAAGGACGCCTCGCTCCGCGACGACGTCCACACGCTCGGCGCGCTCGTGGGCGAGATGCTCCGCGATCAGGGCGGCGAGTTGCTCTTCCAGGAAGTCGAGGGCGACCGCCAGCGTGCGATTCGCCGTCGCGACGACGACTGCGAGGCCAGCATCGAACTCGTGGTCCGTTCCGAGGCGCGCACTCCGGCGCAGGCGGCCGACCTGATCCGGGCATTCGCGACCTGGTTCCAGATGGTCAACATGGCGGAGAAGGTGCACCGCGTGCGCCGCCGCCGCGACTACCTCAACGACAGCAGCAAGCCGCAGCCGGGCGGCCTCACGGAGTGCTTCCAGCGGCTCAAGACGCTCGGCTACACGCTCGAGCGGACGGTCGCGCTGCTCGGTCGCCTGAGCATCGAGCCCGTGTTCACCGCGCACCCGACCGAGTCGACGCGCCGCACGCTGTTGCGCCAGCAGCAGCGCATTGCGAGCCTGCTCGTGAGCCGGCTCGACCCGTCGCTCACGCCCGCCGACCGGCGCATGACGCTCGAGCGCGTGCGCACCGAACTCACGACCAGCTGGCAGACCGCTGACAACTCGCGCGAGCGGCTCACCGTCGCCGACGAGCGCGAGCACGTGCTGTTCTTCCTGGTCGAGGTGATCTACGAGATCATCCCGATGTTCTACGAGGCGATCGAGGAATCGCTGTCGATCGTGTACGGCCCGGACGCGCACCAGGTCTGGGTGCCGGAAGTCCTGCGCTTCGGCTCGTGGGTCGGCGGCGACATGGACGGGCAACCGGACGTGCACGCCAAGACGATCCGCGAGAGCGTCGCGCGGCACCACGCCTTGATCGTGAACCGCTACTTCCTCGAGGCGCAGGGGCTGGCCGAGAAGCTCAGCCAGAGCGAGCGCCGCACCCCCGACATTCCGCAGGCCATCCACGACCGGATCGAGCACTACAAGTCGGTCGTGCCGTCG
>DASUMQ010000283.1:0-22282 GCA_036277615.1 Steroidobacteraceae bacterium | reverse complement strand
GCCAGGCTCTCTTCAAACATCTGGGCAAAACTTTCGCTCATGCTCTTCTCAGTGGGCCTTTCGGCCCGGTGCCTCGCTGGCCTCGTGCCCGCGCAGGGTTGGGTTGACGACACGACATCCAGCGTCCTGCCGGATGCCAACGGCAAACGGCACCGCCCCGCATGCGCGGACGCGGCGCCGTCAATTCATCGCGGAAGCCGGCTCCGGGCGAGCTCGAGGACCTGGTCCACGACCTGCTCGATGGCGAGCCCCGTCGAGTCGAGGAGGATGGCGTCCGCCGCCGGGCGCAAAGGCGCCACTGGACGGCTGGAATCGCGCCGATCCCGCTCGCGGATCTCCTGCGAAAGGTCGTCGATGGTAACCGTAAGTCCCTTTTCTTTCAACTGCTTATGACGCCTTCGGGCGCGTTCTTCGGGGCTTGCGGTCAGGTAGATCTTCAGCGGCGCCGCCGGAAAAACCACGGTCCCCATGTCGCGGCCGTCCGCCACGAGGCCCGGCGGGCGGGCAAATGCACGCTGCCGTTCAAGCAGGGCCGCCCGGACCGGCGCCATCGCCGCCACCCGGGACGCTTCGGCCCCGGCCGCCTCCGTGCGGATCTGGAAGCTCACGTCGACCCCCCCGAGCAGGATCCGCTCCTCCCCGGCCACGTCGGTGCCGAACTCGACGTCGAGCGTCCGCGCCTGTTCGGCGTGACCCGGTTCGTCGTCCGGCGCCAGCCCCCGTTGGCGGCCCGCCAGCGCGACGAGCCGATAGAGCGCCCCGCTGTCGAGCAGGTGGTAGCCGAGCACCGCGGCGACCCGGCGCGCGATCGTTCCCTTGCCGGAGCCGCTCGGACCGTCGATGGCGATGACTGGAATCAAGGAGAGGGGTTAGGGGTTAGGGGTTAGTGAAAGAGCGCTGACGTAGCGACGCAGGTGGTTCGGCAGGGTCGATGGTTCGGTAAGGATGGGGCACTGACCGCGCAGGTGTCACGACTCCTCCTCACTATCCCCTATCCCCTATCCCCTATCCCCTTTGCTCCACCTGCAGCCCCACCGAGTTGGCAAGCGCAGCGAAGCCGGGGAACGAGGTGGCGACGTTGTCCACATCGAGGATCTCGATCGTTGCCCGCGCGTGCAGGCTCGCGATCGCGAACGACATCGCGATGCGGTGGTCGCCCCGGCTGTCGATCGTGCCGCCACCGAACCGCGCCCCGCCCTGGATTCGCATGCCGTCGGGCAATACCTCGTGCTCGATGCCGAGCACCTCGAACCCGCGTGCCATGGACGCGATCCGATCGCTTTCCTTGACGCGCAGCTCCTCCGCCCCGGTCACGATCGTCTCGCCTTCCGCACAGGCCGCCGCGACGAAGAACGCCGGGAACTCGTCGATCGCGAGCGGGACGAGTCGCTCGGGCACGCGCACGCCGTGCAGTGGCGATGGACGCACCTCGATGTCGGCGACGGGCTCGCGCCCCCAGCTGCGGTGATTGACGAGGCGGATGTCGGCGCCCATCAGCGCGAGCATCTCGAGGATGCCGGTGCGCGTGGGATTCACGCCGACGTCGCGGACCGTGCAGGGCTCGCGCGCGCCGATGCACGCCGCGACCAGGAAGAACGCGGCGGAGGAAATGTCGCCCGGCACCTGGATTCGCGTGGCCTGAAGCGCGCGCGGCGGCGACACGGTGATCACGCCGTCGCGCGCTGCCACGTCGACGCCGAAGCTCTGCAGCATGCGTTCGGTGTGGTCGCGGGTGACCGCGGGCTCGACCACCGTGGTGTCGCCGTCGGCGTACAACCCGGCCAGCAGCACCGCCGACTTCACCTGCGCACTCGCGACAGGCATCTCGTAACGAGTGCCACGCAGCGTCGCGCCGCCGCGGATGCGCACGGGCGGTCGGCCGTCGTTCGTCTCGATCCTCGCGCCCATGTCCCGCAGCGGTTTCGCTGCCCGTTCCATCGGGCGACGCATCAACGATTCGTCGCCGACCAACGTGGAGTCGAACGGCTGCGCACTCAGCAGCCCCATGAACAGTCGCATGGCCGTGCCGGCGTTGCCCATGTCGAGCGTGACTGGCGGTGCGCGGAGCCCGTGCAGGCCGCTTCCGTCCACGATGACCTCGTTCGGGCTTGGCCGTTCGACGTGCGCGCCCAGGTGCTCCACCGCACGCATCGTGGACAGGCAGTCCTCGCCTTCCAGGAATCCGGTCACGTGCGTGCGACCGCTCGCGAGCGCGCCGAGCATGACCGCGCGGTGGGATATCGACTTGTCGCCGGGCACCGTGATCGAGCCGGCGACGCGATCGGCCGGCGCAACGTGGTAGCCGGCGCTCATCAGAGAATCGCCTTCGGATACGAGCCCACGATGCGGAACAGCGAGGCGCGCGCCTTGAGCTTGGCGAGCGCGGTCGCGAGCGGCGCCTGCTCGGAGTGACCGTCCACGTCGATGAAGAAGACGTAGTCCCATTTCTTCCTGCGCGAGGGCCGGGACTCGATCCGCGTCATGCTGATCCCGTGTTCCGCGAGCGGTTCCAGCAGCCGATACAACGCGCCGGGCGAGTCGGTGTGGGCCGCCGAAACCAGCAGCGTCGTCTTGTCGGCGTCGCTCGGGTTCGCCGTCTTGCGGCCGATCACGAGAAAGCGCGTCGTGTTGTCCGGGCGATCCTCGACCTCCGACACGAGCAGGTTCAGGCCGTACACCTCGGCCGCCGCGGCGCCTGCGATGGCCGCGGTGCCGTCCTCGTCTCGCGCGCGACGGGCGCCTTCGGCGTTGCTGCTGACCGGCACGCGATCCACCGTCGGCATGTGCTCCTGCAGCCAGCCGCGGCACTGTGCGAGCGACTGCGGATGGCCGCACACCCGCTTGACGTCGCCGAGCATGGTCATCCGTCCCATCAGGTTCTGGTGGATGCGCAGTTCCACTTCGCCGGAGATCTTGAGCGGCGAGGTCAGGAACATGTCGAGCGTGTTGTTGACGGTGCCTTCGGTCGAGTTCTCGATCGGCACCACGCCGAAGTCCGCCGCACCCGACTCGACCTCGTGGAAGACTTCCTCGACCGAGGTCAGCGGCAACGGACGCACCGAGTGACCGAAAAATTTGAGCACCGCCTGCTGCGTGAACGTGCCTTCGGGGCCGAGGTAACCGATCTTGAGCGCGTTCTGCTGCGCGAGGCAGGCGGACATGATCTCGCGAAAGAGCCGCAGGATCTCCTCGTCGCGCAACGGCCCGCCCTGCACCTGGTTGCGCTCGAGCGCGAGCCGCAGCACCTGCGCCTCGCGTTCGGGCCGATAGAAGTCGACGAGCTGGCCCGAGGAATGCTTCGAGACGCCGACCTGCTGCGCGAGCCGCGCCCGCTCGTTGATCAGCGCGTGCAATTGCGAGTCCACCGAGTCGATCCGCTCGCGGATCTGTTCGAGCGGCCGCTTCTCGGGTCGGCCGCTGCTCGCGGTGGATCGGGAGGCCGGATCGGGGCTCCGCGCCTTTCGACCTCTTCTCTTCGGTCCGGTCTTTCCTGCCATGCCTCAGACCACCCGAGCGCTCAGCACGCCGTGGATCGCCCGCACCTTCGCAAGTACCGAAGCCGGGACCGGCGCGTCGATGTCGATCAGGGTGTACGCGAGTTCGCCGCGCGACTTGTTGAGCAGGTCGGCGATGTTGAGGCTCGCCTCGGCCAGCGCCGTCGAAATCTGGCCGACCATGTTCGGAACGTTCGCGTTCGCGATCGCGAGGCGACACTCGCCGGCGCGCGGCAACACGGCCTCGGGGAAATTCACCGAGTGGCGCACGTTCCCGTTCTCGAGGAAGTCGCGCAGCGTGTCCGCGACCATGATTGCGCAGTTCTCCTCGGCTTCGCCGGTCGAGGCCCCGAGGTGCGGCAACGCGACGACCCGCGGATGCGATCGCACGGCATTGGTCGGGAAGTCGCAGATGTACGCCGAGAGGTGCCCGCTGTCGAGCCCGTCCAGGATGGCGCGCTCGTCGACGATCTGCGCGCGGGCGAAATTGAGCACGACGCCACCGCGGCGCATGAGCTTGATCCGCGACGCGTTGACGAGTCCACGCGTGTGGTCGGTGAGCGGCACGTGCACGGTGACGAAGTCGCAGCGTGCGAACAGGTCGTCGAGGCTCACCGCCTGCTCCACGCCGGAAGACAGCTGCCAGGCGCGCTGCACGGTGATCTGCGGGTCGTAGCCCAGCACCTTCATCTGCAGGCCAAGCGCGGCGTTGGCGACTTCGACGCCGATCGCGCCGAGGCCGACGACGCCGAGCGTCCGGCCCGGCAGTTCATGGCCGACGAACTTCTTCTTGCCTTGCTCCACGGCCGCCTCGAGCGCGTGGTCATCGCCTTCGAGCGAGCGCACGTACGCCCAGGCCTGGCACACGTTGCGTGCGGCCAGGAACATGCCCGCGAGGACGAGTTCCTTCACCGCGTTCGCGTTCGCACCGGGGGCATTGAACACGGGGATGCCTCGCTGGCTCAGCTTCGCGACCGGCACGTTGTTGGTGCCGGCCCCCGCGCGTGCCACCGCAAGGACGCTGTCGGGGAGTTCCATCGCGTGCATGTCGGCCGAGCGCACGAGGATGGCATCGGGGTGCCCGATCTCAGAGGCCACCTCGTAATGGTCGCGTGGCAGTCGTTCGAGGCCCCGGACGGAGATGTTGTTGAGCGTGAGGATCTTGAACATAGGGGATAGGGATTAGGGGATGGGGGATAGTGCAAGAAACAGTCGCTCAAAGGTGGGGCAACAGGGGCGCGAAGCGCGTCACTAACCCCCATCCCCTACCCCCTATCCCCTTGTTCTCTGGAATTCCTTCATGTACTCGACCAGCGCGTCGACGCCGGCCATCGGCATGGCGTTGTAGATGCTCGCGCGCATTCCGCCCACCGAGCGGTGTCCCTCGAGAGCCACGAGACCCGCCCGCCTCGCGCCTTCGGCGAACGGCTTTTCGAGTGCGGCGTCCGGCAGGGTGAACGGCACGTTCATCCAGGAGCGGCATTCGAGCGCGACGGGGTTCCTGTAGAAACCGGACCCGTCGATCGCGTGGTAGAGCTTCGCGGCCTTGGCCCGGTTGCGTTCGGCCATCGTCGCGAGACCGCCCTGCCGCTTGATCCAGTCGAACACCAGGCCGGCGACGTACCACGAGTACGTGGCGGGTGTGTTGAGCATCGAACCGTCGGCCGCCATGGCCTGCCAGTCGAACACGGCCGGCACGTCGGCGCGTGCGCGACCGAGCAGGTCGTCGCGCACGATCACGACGACGAGTCCTGCCGGACCGATGTTTTTCTGCGCACCGGCATAGATGACGCCGAAGCGACCCACATCGAGCGGGCGTGAGAGGATCGTCGAAGAAAAGTCGGCGACCAGCGTCACGTCACCGTCCGGGATGAAGGGGAACTCGACGCCGCCGATCGTCTCGTTCGGCGTGTAATGCAGGTAGGTCGCGTCCGGAGAACGCTGCCACTCCTTCTGCGGTGGCACGTGCGCGTAGTTCGAGGAGGCCGCGTCGGCGACGACATTGACCTTGCAGTACTTCTTCGCCTCGGCAATCGCCTTTTTCGACCAGGCACCCGTGTTCACGACGTCGACGACCGCATCGGGCGCGGTCAGGTTGAGCGGAATCGCCGCGAACTGGGCCGTCGCGCCCCCCTGCAGGAACAGCACCTTGTAGTTCGACGGCACGGCGAGCAGTTCGCGCAGGTCGGCCTCGGCCTGCTGCGCGATACCGACGAACGCCTTGCCGCGATGGCTCATCTCCATGACGGACATGCCGTGGCCGTGCCAGTCGAGCATTTCCTCGCGCAGCCGCTCGAGCACTTCCTGTGGCAGCGCGGCCGGGCCGGCGCTGAAGTTGTAGACGCGGGTCATGGACGGGGTCGTCTCCGGCGGCTGTTTTGCACTGCAGTTTAGCAGGGCATTCGACGCACACGGCGACGCGACGGCATTTGCTTATGCCGTCGCGACCAAGGCCGCGAGCACTCGGGAATCAGTCTCAGGCCGACGGCGGCGCAGATTCGCCTGCGGCGGGCTCGTCTCCCGGTGCGATCGCGCGCTCCGATGGAGGCAGGGGCTCGCCCTCCCCTTCGATCTCGCCATCGACTTCGCTGCTCGGCGGTTCGGGATCGACCGACTCGACGCCGATCAGGCGCTCGCCCTCGTCGAGCTTCATGAGCCGCACCCCCTGCGTGTTCCGCCCCAGGACGGAGACCTCGGAGGCCGGCGTGCGCACGATGGTTCCGCTCGAGCTCATGACCATGAGTTCGTTCTCGGTCGTCACCTGCGTCGCCGCCACGAGTTGCCCATTGCGCTCGGTCGTCTGGATGGCAATGACGCCCTGGCCGCCGCGCCCGTGCACCGGGAATTCCTCGACCGAGGTGAGCTTGCCATAGCCGTTTTCAGAGGCGACGAGGATCAGGCCGTTCGGGTCCGGGATGATCAGCGAAATCACGCGCTCGGATTCAGGCATGCGGATGCCGCGTACGCCCGCCGCGTTGCGACCCATCGCGCGCACGTCCTCTTCCGAGAAGCGGACGGCCTTGCCCTCGGTCGTAAACAGCATCACGTCGCGCTTGCCGTCGGTGATGTCCACACCGACGAGCTTGTCGCCGTCGTCGAGGCCCACGGCGATGATCCCCGCCGTCCGTGGACGCGAGAACGCGACGAGCGAGGTCTTCTTGACCGTGCCCAGCGCCGTCGCCATGAACACGTACCGGTCCTCTTCGTACTCGCGGATCGGCAGTACGGCCGTGATCCGCTCGCTGTCCTGCAGCGGCAGCAGGTTCACGATCGGCTTGCCGCGATTGTGCCGCGCCGCGATCGGCAGCTGGTAGACCTTGAGCCAGTAGAGCTGGCCGCGGCTGGAAAAGCAGAGCAGCGTGTCGTGCGTGTTCGCGACGAAGATCTTCTCGATGAAATCCTCGTCCTTGAACGTCGCGCCCGTCACGCCCTTGCCGCCACGGCCCTGCGCGCGGTATTCACTGACCCGCGTCGCCTTGGCGTAGCCGCCGTGCGTCAGCGTGACCACCACGTCCTCGGGGGTGATCAGGTCCTCGATCGACAGGTCGGATTCGTCGCGCAGGATCTCGGTGCGCCGCGCGTCGCCGTATTGCTCGCGGATCGCAATGAGCTCGTCGCGGATCACCTGCAGCAGGCGCTCGGGCCGCGCGAGGATGTCGCTCAGGTCGCGGATCGTGTCGAGCAGCTCGGCGTACTCGGCGATGATCCGGTCCTGCTCGAGCCCGGTGAGCCGGTGCAGGCGCAGGTCGAGGATTGCCTGCGCCTGGGCCTCGGACAGCCGGTAGATGCCGCCGTGCAGGCCGAGCGATGCCTCGAGACCTTCGGGGCGGGCGCTCACGTCGCCCGCGCGCGCGAGCATCTCCGGCACCGCACCGCCCTGCCACTCGCGCGACGTCAACCCGGCCTTGGCGTCCGCCGGCGTCGGCGATGCCTTGATCAGCGCAATCACCTCGTCGATGTTGGCGAGCGCGACGGCGAGCCCCTCGAGGATGTGGCCCCGTTCGCGGGCCTTGCGCAGGTCGAAGACCGTCCGCCGCGTCACCACCTCGCGGCGGTGGCGCACGAAGGCCTCGATCATGTCCCTGAGATTGAGCAGGCGCGGCTGCCCGTCGAGCAGCGCCACCATGTTGACGCCGAACACCGACTCCATCGGCGTCTGCTTGAACAGGTTGTTGAGCACGACTTCGGCGTTGGCATCGCGCTTGAGCTCGATCACGACGCGCATGCCGTCCTTGTCGCTTTCGTCGCGGAGCTCCGAGATGCCATCGATCAGCTTGCCGCGAACCAGGTCGGCGATGCGCTCGAGCAACCGCGCCTTGTTCACCTGGTACGGCAGCTCGGTGACGATGATCGCCTCGCGGCCGTTGTCGTATTCCTCGATGTCGGCCTTGGCACGCACGACGATGCGGCCGCGACCCGTCGTGTACGCGTTATAGATCTCGCGGGCGCCATTGATGATGCCGGCCGTCGGGAAATCGGGCCCCGGCACGTGTTCCATCAGTTCCGGGATCGTGATGGTCGGCTTGTCGATGAACGCGACGCAGGCCGCCACGATCTCGTTCAAGTTGTGGGGCGGGATGTTCGTCGCCATGCCGACGGCGATGCCCGAAGACCCGTTGACGAGCAGGTTGGGCACCTTGGTCGGCAGCACCGACGGCTCGCTCTCGGACTCGTCGTAGTTGGGGACGAACTCGACCGTCTCCTTGTCGATGTCCGCCAGCAGTTCCCCCGCGATCCGGGACATGCGAACTTCGGTGTAGCGCATCGCCGCGGGCGCGTCGCCGTCGACCGAGCCGAAGTTGCCCTGCCCGTCCACGAGCAGGTAGCGCATCGAAAAGGGCTGCGCCATGCGCACTATCGTGTCGTAGACGGCCGTGTCGCCGTGCGGGTGGTACTTGCCGATCACGTCGCCGACGACACGGGCGGATTTCTTGTAGGCCCGGTTCCAGTCGTTGCCGAGTTCCCGCATTGCGTACAGCACGCGCCGGTGCACGGGCTTGAGGCCGTCACGGACGTCGGGCAGCGCGCGTCCCACGATCACGCTCATCGCGTAATCGAGGTACGACTGCTTCATCTCGTCTTCGAGGTTGACGTGCAGGAGTTCGCGGGCGATTTCTGCCATGAATCCGTCTGTCCAGGCGACCGCGCAGGGTCGTCACGAGGTGGTTATCCGGCCGCCCGGTGAGCGACCGAAAAAGAAGCGAAAATGATAGCACGACGCGTTGCCCAAATGCCCGTCGCAGCACGGCTTTTTCCGCTAACCGGCGTGCGTGCCCGCTATACTGCCGCCCCCGATCTGGAAGTCCCCGCATGGAGTCCATCGACACGCTCGTTTGCGCGCGCTGGGTGGTGCCCGTCGAACCCGATGGCCCGGCGCTCACCGACCATGCGGTCGCGATCCGGGCCGGACGCATCGTCGCCGTGCTCCCGATCGAAGAGGCCAGGGCCCGGTACAGCGCCGACGAGTCGATCGAGCGCCCGCACCACGTGCTTCTGCCGGGCTTCGTCAACGCACACACGCACGCTGCCATGACGCTGTTGCGAGGACGTGCGGAGAACGTGTCGTTCGGGCCCTGGCTGCGCGAGGCGATCTGGCCGATCGAGCGGCGCTGGGTCGATCCCGAATACGTCCGCGACGGCACGGAACTCGCGATCGCCGAAATGTTGCGTGCAGGCGTCACGTGCTTCGGCGACATGCACCTGTGGCCGGAAATCGTGGCGCGCACCGCCGCCGAGTTGCACATGCGCGCGAGTGTCGGACTCGTGGTGGTGGAGACCGCTACACGCTGGGCCTCGGGGCCGAACGAGTACATCGAAAAGGGCCTCGCGCTGCGCGACGAGTATCGCGGCGATCCGCTCGTCTCGACGTTCTTCGCGCCGCACGCTCCCTACACCGTCGATGACGCCACTCTGTTGCGCATCCGGCGCCTCGCCGACGAACTCGAGATGCAGGTCGGCATGCACCTGCACGAATCCGCGTGGGAGGTCGAGCGGTCGCGCGAGCTGCACGGACTCCGCCCGCTCGAGCGGCTCAAGAAGCTTGGCCTCGCCAACCCCTTGCTCGTCGCAGTCCACCTGACGCAGGTCGAACCGTCGGACGTCGACTGTCTCGCGGCGGCCGGCGCTGCCGTAGTCCATTGCCCGCAGTCGAACCTGAAGCTCGGCAACGGTTCGTGCCCGGCCACCGAACTGCTCGAACGAGGCGTACCCGTAGCGCTGGGCACCGACGGCGCGGCCTCGAACAACGACCTCGACGTGCTGTCCGAGATGCAGACGGCGGGATTCCTGGCTTCGGGGATCACGGGGCGGCCGGGCAGCCTGGTCTCGAAGGACCTGCTGCGCATGGCGACGCTCGAAGGCGCGCGTGCGCTCGGCCTCGGCGATGTCACGGGGAGTCTCGAGGCCGGCAAGTGGGCCGACCTGTGCTGCATCGACCTGCGGGCACCCGGCAGCTGGCCGGTACACGACGTCGAGGCCACGCTCGTGTACGCGTGCAGCTCGCGGCAGGTGAGCGACACCTGGGTCGCGGGGCGTCAGGTCTACGCCGACGGCACGCTTCGATACATGGATGAATCGGCCGTGCTCGACCGTGCGGATGCGTGGCGCGCACGTATCGATGCGGGGCATGGCGGGAGCGAGGAATGACGACGGCTGCGGAAAAGTTGAACGTCGACCCGGCGGAGATTGCACGTTTCGAGGCGGCCGCGAGCCGCTGGTGGGATCCACAGGGCGAGATGCGCCCGCTGCACGACCTGAATCCCGTACGGCTGCAGTACGTCGAACGCGCGGGTCCGCTGGCCGGCCGCAAGGTGCTGGACGTCGGTTGCGGCGGCGGCCTGCTCGCCGAGGCCATGGCGCGCAAGGGCGCCCGCGTGACGGGCATCGACCTAGCCGACGACCTGCTGCAGGTCGCGCGGCTGCACTCGCTCGAGGGCGGGATCGACGTGGACTACCTGCTCGAGTCCGCCGAAGCACACGCCTCCGGGCACGCCGGCGAGTACGACATCGCGGCGTGCATGGAGATGCTGGAACACGTGCCGGACCCGACTGCGGTGGTCGAAGCCCTGGCCCGGCTCGTGCGCCCGGGTGGTCACGTATTCATCTCGACGCTCAATCGCACGCTCAAGGCGTACGCGATGGCGGTGATCGGGGCGGAGTACGTGTTGCGCCTGCTGCCGGCCGGCACGCACACGTACGAGAAGTTCATCCGCCCGTCCGAACTGCGCCAGTGGGCACGCGGGGCCGGGCTCGACGTGGTCGACATCGCCGGCCTCGACTACGACCCGTTTTCGCGCAAGGCACAGCTCGCGACGGACGCGAGCGTGAATTACCTGATGCACCTGCGACGCGCCGGGGTCGCATGAGCCGCGCCGCTGCGATCCTTTTCGACCTCGACGGCACCCTGCTCGACACCGCGCCGGACATGGTCGGCGCGCTGAACCGGCTGCGTGTCGAAGAAGGGTTCGCGCCGCTGCCCTTCGCCGACGTACGCGCCTCCGTGTCACACGGCGCGATGCGGCTGGTCACGCTCGGCTTTCCGGACGCCGGCAAAGACGACGTCGAGCGCCTGCGGCTGAGATTCCTCGACCTCTACGCGCGCAACCTCGCCGACGGCACTTGCCTGTTTCCCGGCATCGACGAGGTGCTGGCGATGCTGGAATCCGACGGCCTGCCCTGGGGCGTCGTGACGAACAAGCCGGGCTGGCTCACGGACCCGCTAGTCGACCGGCTCGGCCTGACCAGACGTGCGTGCTGTGTCGTCAGCGGCGACACGTTGGCCGAGCGCAAGCCGCACGCGATGCCGTTGTTGCACGCGGCGCAGCTGGCCGGCGTGCCACCCCACCGATGCGTCTACGTCGGCGACGCCGAGCGCGACATCGTCGCCGGTCGCGCCGCAGGCATGCAGACGGTCGTGGCGGCGTACGGCTATCTCGGACCCGAGGACCGCCCGTTGCAGTGGAACCCGCACGGCATCGTCGAGCGGCCCGGCGAGTTGCCCGACTGGTTTACGTTGCGTCACCTCGGCATGGCGGCGGCGACGTGAGCGAGTTCGGCTCCACGGGTCTGCTGCTGCTGGCGCTCGCCACCGCGTTCGGCCTGATCGTCGGCGTGCTGCTCGGCCGCCGCGGTCGGCACGAGGCCGAGGTGCGGCTCGCCACGGCCGAAGCGTCGCTGAAGTCGGCCGAGGACGTCGCCGCGGAACGCGAACGGTCGCTCGAGCTCGCGCTGCAGCGATTGCGCAGCGGCTTCGACGCCATGGCCGGCCAGGCCCTCCGCGGCAACAACGAACTGTTCCTGCAGCTCGCGCGACAGACGCTCGGCCAGCAACAGGAACTCTCGCTGCGCAACCTGACCGAGCGTGAGAAGGCCGTCGATTCGATGCTCGCGCCGGTGCGCGAGGCGCTGCAGAAGACGCAGGAGCAGATCGCGCGCATCGAGAAGGAACGTGCCGAGAGTTTCGGCGCGCTGCGTGCCTCGCTCGAAAACGTCGCGCTCGGCCAGGCGACGCTGCAGCGCGAGACGCGCAACCTCGTCACGGCGTTGCGGCGGCCGGAGGTCCGCGGTCGATGGGGCGAGATGACGTTGCGCCGGCTCGCCGAGCTCGCCGGCATGATCGAGCGATGCGATTTCGTCGAACAGGTGCACACGCCGGGCGACGATGGCGCGTTGCGGCCCGACATGATCGTCAACATGCCGGACGGGCGGCAGATCGTCGTCGACGTCAAGACGCCGCTCGATGCGTACCTCACCGCCGTCGAAGCGGGGAGCGACGAAGACCGCGCCGCGGCGCTCCGCAAGCACGCGGCGGCCGTGCAGGAACGCGTGCGCCAGCTCGGCCAGAAGGCGTACTGGGCGCAGTTCGCGCAAAGCCCGGACTTCGTGGTGCTGTTCATTCCCGGTGACCAGTTCCTGAGCGCGGCCGTCGCCGAGGTGCCCACGCTGCTCGAGGATGCGATCCGCCAGCACGTCATCGTGGCCACGCCGACCAGTTTCGTCGCGCTGCTCAAGGCCGTCGCCTACGGCTGGCGCCAGAACGCGCTCGCGGAGAATGCGCTGCGCATCCAGGAACTCGGCGAGGAAACCTACAAGCGGCTCGTGACGTTCACGACGCACCTTGCCCGCGTCGGTCGCTCGCTCGGCCAGAGCGTCGAGGCATACAACGCGGCCGTAGGATCGCTCGAGCGCCAGGTGCTGCCCGGAGCACGCAAGTTCACCGACCTCGGCCTGCGACCGGCCCGCGAAATCGAGGAAATTTCTCCGGTCGAAAACCTCGCCCGTACGCTCGTGTCCACGCCCGAGACGGCTCCCGGTATGCCGGGCGACGTTGCGCAATCCGACGACGACGAAGGTTGTTCCGACGTACCCGCTCCCGGATCTGCCGCGGCCGACGCGATCGAGGGCGGCACCGGGAAGACATGACCGACGATCCGCTCAAGCGCGGCACACCGCCCGGATCGTTGCGTCATTTCGCCGTGATGTACGCGCCCGTGCACGCGCAACGCTTGCTAGAGGCGCTCTACGCCTACGAGGCAGAGATCGGCGACACGGTGCGTGCGTCGAGTCACGAGGTCGCCCACACCCGGCTGGCGTGGTGGCGCGGTGAAGTGGACCGGTTGCTCGGCGGCCATCCCCTGCACCCGGTCACGCGGGCCCTGCTCCCGTTGAGTGCACGCGCCGGCGAGCGCCTGGCGCTGCTGCACGAGCCCCTCGTCGCGGCGGACATCGATCTCGCCCGCCTGACGCTCGACGATGCGCGCGAAGTCGACGCGTACTGTTTTCGCGCGACGGGTTCCGTGCAGACGCTGGCCGCAATCGCCTCGAGCGAGGTCGGGTCGGTCACGGGCGATGAGCTCGCTTTCGCGCGACGCCTCGGCGCGGCCATCTGCCGCACCGAACACTTGCGTGACCTTCGCGCGGACCTCGCCGCCGGGCGCCTGCGGCTGCCACTGGAGACGTTCGCGTCCGCGGGCCTGGACCCGCGGGAACTGCGTCCCGACGCGATTGCGCCCGCCTTCGCTGGCATCCTCGCCACTTCGCGCGACGAACTGCAACGCGAACTGCAGGAACTCGGCACGTTGCTCGACCGGGAGGCGCGCGCACGGCAACGCCAGGGGCTCGTGCTCGCGGCCTTGCATCGCAGGCTGCTCGGGCAAATCGACCACGGCCGGGAGCTCGCGCGCACGCGCGCCGAGCTGCCCGCGTGGTCCAAGTTGTGGACCGCCTGGCGTGCCGCGCTGCGCGCGGCCTGACCTTCCGTCATTGCTGGAGCCCCCCGATGCCCGTCCCGACTTCCGCCGAGTTGCGCACGTATCGCCCCGCCGCCGGCGCGCTGCAGGATCGCGTGATCCTCGTCACCGGTGCGAGCGGCGCGATCGGCGGTGCGCTGGCCGTGGCCTGCGCACGCCACGGCGCGCGCGTGATCGTGAATGGCCGCTCCGTGCGCAAGCTCGAAAAACTCTATGACGACATCGTCGGCGCAGGCTCGCCGCCGCCGTGGATCGCGCCGCTCGACTTCGAGAAAGCCGACGCGGCCGCGTACGACGGATTGGCCGAAGCGATCGAGCGCGAGTTCGGCCGCCTCGACGGCCTCGCTCACGTCGGCGCCTTGCTCGGCGACCGCTCACCGATCCTGCACTACGACGTGCCGACCTGGATGAAGGTGATGCACGTGAATGTGACGGCGCCTTTCATCCTGACCCGGACGCTGTTGCCGTTGCTGCAGCGCGCGCACGACCCATCGATCGTGTTCACGACCAGCGGCGTGTCGACCAAGGGTCGCGCGTACTGGGGCGCGTACGCCGTGTCGAAGTTCGCCGACGAAGGTTTGATGCAGGTGCTGGCGGACGAACTGGCGACCGAGCGGCCGATCCGCTCGAACAGCGTCAACCCGGGTGCCGTGCGCTCGCCGATGCGCGCCAAGGCATATCCGGCGGAAGACGCCTCGACGCTCACGGCGCCCGAAGCGGTCGTCTGGCCGTTCCTTTACCTGCTCGGCCCTGATAGCGCGGGCGTCACCGGTTGCCGCTTCGACGCGCAGCCGTAGGCTTGCGGCGGCGGTCGGGCGGCGGCTTCGGGCCGCGGCGCTTGCGTGCGTCCTGCTCCCCGCGGCGGTCGCGACCGGCCAGCGCGTAGAGTGCATCGAGTTCCTCGCCTTCGAGAGCACGGGAGCGTCCGCGCGGCAAGTTGCGTGGCAGCGCGACAGGGCCCCACTGGACGAGCATCGTGCGGTTGAGCTTGAGGCCGGCGTCATCGAAAAGCGCGCGGATCGCGCCGCGCGGCAACGTACGCGCAGAGGCCACGCGAAACCACATGTTGGTGCCGCTCGCCCCGGCCGGCTCGACGGCACTGAAAGTCACGTGCTCACCGTCCACGTCGACCTCCGTCGGCATCGCCGGCCAATCGACGTCCTGCCGCGGACGCAGCGCCCGCACCCGGTACTCCACCGGCAGTTCGTGTGCCCTGCGCGCGATCGCGAGCGCGAACGGACCCTCGTTGGTCAGGATCAACAGGCCGTCTTCGCCGTATCCGAGCGCGTTGACGGCAACCCAGCGCCCGCCGTGCAGCGCCGGCAACTTGACCTCGACGCCTTCGCGCTCGTCGCCGGCGCGGCTGCGCAGCATTTCACCGGTGGGCTTGTGATAGACGATGACCTGCAGCTTGCGCTCGACGGCGAGCACGCGCGTGACGTCGCGGCCGTCGACGACGACTCGGTCGCGTGGGTTGACCGCCTGTCCCACCTCGGCCGGCTTGCCGTTGACGAGCACACGCCCGTCGCGGATCCACGACTCGACCTGTCGCCGCGAGCCGAGGCCGTGCTGCGCGAGCAGCTTATGCAGGCGTTCGCTCAAGGTCCTCGTCGCTCGCGTCGCCCGGGTGACCCGGCGTGTCGTCGTCGGTCGACGCCTCCATGGGCGGGTCGCTCAGCTCCGCGGCAGCCGCCGCGTCGGCATCCACGACGTCGCCGCGAGTGTCCGGCTGCTCGGTCGTGACGGGCGCCAGCTCGTCGTTGGCGGCTAACACCGCGGCGATCGGCGCCTCCGGAAAGTCGATCTGCTCCCGAATGTCCTCCAGGTCCCGCAGTTCGGCGAGTGTCGGCAGGTCGTCGAGACTCTTCAGGCCGAAGTAGTCGAGGAACTCGCGCGTGGTGCCGAGCAGCTCCGGGCGCCCCGGCACCTCGCGATGACCGACGACGCGGATCCAGTTGCGTTCGTGCAGCGTCCGCATGATGGTCGTCGCGACCGTCACGCCGCGGATGTCCTCGATTTCGCCGCGCGTGATCGGCTGCCGGTAAGCGATCAACGCGAGCGTCTCGAGCAGCGCGCGCGAATAGCGACTCGGCCGCTCCTGCCACAGGCGCGAGACCACGTCCGCGTGTTGCGGTCGCACCTGCACCCGCCAGCCACTCGCGACTTCGCGCACCTCGACGCCACGGCCCTCGTACGACCGCTGCAGGGCCTGCAGCGCGCCGGTCACTTCTTCGGCCGGCGGACGCTGCGGTTCGTCGAACAACTCGAGCAACTGCTCGACGGAAATGGGGCGGCCGGCGGCGAGCAGCACTGCCTCGACGACGCTGGCCAAGGGATGTTCGGTCATGGTTCGCTGCCCTGCGGGCCGCTGCCCGCCTGCTCGTTGTCGCCTTCGACCAGCGCCGGGCGCGGTGCGCCGGCGCGCACGTGGATCGGCGCGAACGGTTCGGATTGCACGATCTCGATCAGGCCTTCACGCAGCAGCTCGAGGATCGCGATGAACGTGACGGTGACGCCCATGCGCCCCTCGTCGGCCCGGAACAGCCCCACGAATTCGACGAAGGCCCGCGTGCTCATGGTCTGCAGCACCTCCGACATGCGCTGTCGCACCGACAGCGGCTCACGGCTGATGTGGTGGTGCGCGAACATCTCGGCGCGCTGCATGACGTCCTTGAGCGCGACGAGCATCTCCTGCAGCGTGACGTTGGGCTGCAACTTCACGACGCGCCGCTCGACGAGCTCGGCCGACGCCGGGAAGGTGTCGCGATCCACGCGGTGCAGCTCCTCGATGTCCATGGCCGCGCGCTTGAAGCGCTCGTATTCCTGCAGGCGTCGCACCAGCTCCGCGCGCGGATCGGCCTCGTCCAGGTCGTCGCCGGTGCTGGGCCGTGGCAGCAGCATCCGTGACTTGATCTCGGCAAGAGTCGCGGCCATCACCAGGTATTCGCCCGCGAGCTCGAGCTGCAGGTCGCGCATCACCTCGATGTAGCGCATGTACTGGCGCGTGATCTCGGCGATCGGGATGTCGAGGATGTCGAGGTTCTGCCGACGGATCAGGTACAGCAGCAGGTCGAGCGGACCTTCGAACGCCTCGAGGAACACTTGCAGCGCATCGGGCGGGATGTACAGGTCCTTCGGCATCTGCGTGACCGGCTCGCCTTCGACGACCGCGAACGGCATTTCACCCTGGGCCGGCGGGGGCTCGATCGGCAAGTGTTCCGGGTGCGGTGCACCCGAGCCGCGACCGCCTTCGATGACCCTGAGATCCGGTTTTGTCATGCGGCCTCCTGGCTTCAGCGGTACGTCAGGCCCATGGCCTGCTTGACGTCGTCGAGTGTCTCGCTCGCGACGCCCCTGGCCTTCTCGCAGCCCTCGGCAATGATGCCGCGAACCTGCTCGGGATTGTCCTCGTATTCCTGCGCACGCTGCCGCATGCCGGTGATTTCCTCGACGACGCGGTCGATGAGCGGCTTCTTGCACTCCAGGCAACCGATGCCCGCCGTGCGGCAGCCGTTCGCGGCCCAGGCCTGGACGTCCGGCGCGGAGTACAGCTTGTGCAGGTCCCAGACCGGGCACTTTTCGGGATCGCCCGGGTCCGTGCGGCGGACGCGCGCGGGATCGGTCTGCATCGTCTTGAGTTTCTTCGCGACCTCGTCCGGATCTTCGCGCAGCCCGATCGTGTTGCCGTAGGACTTGGACATCTTGCGGCCGTCGAGGCCCGTGACCTTCGGCGTCGCGGTGAGCAGCGCGTCGGGCTCGGGCAGGATCGTGCGTCCGGTGCCTTCGAGGTAGCCGAGCAGTCGCTCGTGGTCCGCGAGCGTGAGGCGCGAATTGCCGTCGAGCAGCGCGTGCGCCCTGGTGAGTGCCGCGGCGTCGCCCTGTTCCTGGTAGCTCTTGCGCAGTCCGCGGTAGATCGCCGCGTTCTTGCTGCCCAGGTTTTTGATGGCCCGCTCCGCCTTGGCCTCGAAGTCGGGCTCGCGTCCGAACACGAAATTGAATCGGCGTGCGATCTCGCGCGTGATCTCGACGTGGGCGACCTGGTCCTCGCCGACGGGCACGCCCATCGGGCGGTACAGCAGGATGTCGGCGCTCTGGAGCAAGGGGTACCCCAGGAACCCGTAGGTCGCCAGGTCCTTTTCCTTGAGCTGCTCCTGCTGGTCCTTGTACGTCGGCACACGCTCGAGCCAGCCGAGCGGCGTGATCATCGACAGCAGCAGGTGAAGCTCCGCGTGCTCGGGCACCCGCGACTGGACGAAGAGCGTGGCCACCGCCGGATTGAGGCCCGCGGCGAGCCAGTCGATGACCATCTGGTGCGTGTGGTCCTCGATGTTCGACACGTCGTCGTATCCCGTGGTGAGCGCGTGATAGTCGGCGACGAAGAAGTAGCAGTCGTACTGGTACTGCAACTCGGTCCAGTTCTTGAGGGCGCCGTAGTAGTTGCCCAGATGGAGGCTGCCGGTCGGGCGCATTCCCGAGAGCACTCGACGCGGCGTCGTGACGGTGGAACTCAAACGGTTTCCCTGCGACGGTGTCGCTAATAATCTTCTGGTATCAACGGGTTAAACGAACTTTCTCGGGAGGTTTAGTCGCCCGGGACGCGCTGCCTCGCCGTTGGGAGCCGGCGATTATACGCGGCCGGTCGCGCCCGTTCATTCGAACGCCGAGACGTCGCCCCGGCCACGCCGCACGATGACCGGCACGCCACTCGAAAGGTCGACGACGCTGCTCGGCTCGACGCCGCCGGTGCCGCCGTCGATGACCAGGTCGAGCTGGTGCTCGAGCCGCTGCTTGATCTCCGCCGGATCGGTCATCGTGTGCGTCTCGCCCGGCAGCAGCAGGGTCGAGCTCATGATCGGTTCGCCCAGCTCCGCGAGCAGCATCCGGACGATCGCGTTGTCCGGTACGCGAATGCCGATCGTGCGCCGCTTCGGGTTCTGCAGTCGCTTCGGCACCTCGCGGGTCGCCTCGAGCAGGAACGTGTACGGCCCGGGCGTGAAGGCCTTGAGCGTGCGGTACTGGCTGTTGTCGACGCGGGCGTACTTCGCGATTTCCGAAAGGTCGCGACAGACGAGCGTGAAGTTGTGGGTCTTGACGTCCGCGTCGCGGATGCGACGAATGCGCTCCATCGCTTCCTTGTCGCCGATCATGCAGCCGAGCGCATAGCTCGAGTCGGTCGGATAGACGATGACCGCGCCGTCGTGCATCGCGGCGATGGCCTGACGCACGAGCCGAAGCTGCGGATTCTGCGGGTGAATCTGTATCAGAAAAGCCATGGGGACGTCCGGCCGCGGGCGTCGCGGCCAACTTGCTATGATACGCGCCCCCTTTCGGCGCCGCTCCGCACCCACCGAGTCGATGCAACTGCTATTCGATCTGCTGCCGGTCGTCCTGTTCTTCATTGTATACAAGCTGGCGGACATCTACGTCGCGACGGCCGTGCTGATCGCGGGTGTGCTGCTGCAGACGCTCGTCAGCTGGATCAGGCACCGGAAGGTGAGCCCGATGCTGCTCACGTCCGCGGTGCTGGTGCTGGTTTTCGGCGGGCTCACGCTGCTCGTCCACGACGCGACCTTCATCAAGTGGAAACCCACGATCGTGAACTGGCTGTTCGCCGCGGCATTCCTGGCGAGCCAGTTCATGAAAGGCCCGACGATCGTGCAGCGGTTGATGGGGGAACAGGTGAAGCTCGAGCCGCCGTCGCTGTGGGCGAGGCTCAATGCAATGTGGATCGGATTCTTCGTCGTGGTCGGCGCGCTCAACCTGTACGTGGCGTTCAACTTCAGCGAATCCACCTGGGTCAACTTCAAGCTGTTCGGCCTGATGGGGCTGACGATCGTCTTCGCGCTCGCACAGGGTTTCTGGCTGGCACGGAAATCCGAGCAGCTGCAGGCCTCCTCGGACCCCGTGCGCACCGATTGACGGACGACCCAATGCTCTACGCGATCACAGGAAAGGATTCGCCGAACGGCCTCGAGCTGCGCAGGCGCGTGCGCGCCGAGCACCTCGAGCGCGCGCGCCGGCTCGTCCAGGAAGGCCGCATGGTGCTCGCCGGCCCCTGCCCGTCGATCGATTCGCCGGAGCCCGGCCCGGCCGGGTTCAGCGGCAGCGTCATCATCGCGGAGTTCGATTCGCTCGAGGACGCGCACGCGTGGATCGCCGCCGATCCTTACGTCACGGAAGGGGTGTTCGAGTCCTGGGACGTCCGACCGTTCATCAAGGTGTTGCCATGACGATCGCGCCGGTCGCAACGCGCGCCCAGCGCCTGGACGAACGGCTCCGGGCAGCGCTCGAGCCTTCCGAACTCGAGATCGTCGACGAGAGTCACATGCATGCCGGTCACGCCGGCGCAGCAGACGGGCGCGGTCACTTCACCGTAAACGTGGTCTCCGAACGATTCGCCGGACTGACGGTCGTAAGGCGGCACAGGCTCGTCTACGACGCGGTCGGCGACATGATGACCACCGACATCCACGCGCTGTCGATCCGCGCGCTGGCTCCCGGCGAGGACGCACCGCGCTGATCGCCAGTATTTTCTTCATGACCAGGCGCGTCCGCTCGGACGCGCGACGCTTATCTCCAATAGAGGCCCATCGATGCGAAACCTGAAGTCCGCACTCCTGCTCGGCGCGGCAATCGCGCTCGGCACTACCGCGTGCACCAAGCCTGCCGAAGATGCTGCCAAGCCCGGCAGCGCCGCGGCGACGCCCGCCCCGGCCACTGTCGTGACGGTGAACGGCACCAAGATCAACCAGACGATGGTCGACACGTTCGTCCAAGCCGTGACCGGCAAGCCTGCCGCCGAAGCGACGAAGGAACAACGCGAAGCCCTGCTCGAGCAACTCGTCAACATGACGCTGGCGGCGCAGGCCGCCGAGAAGGACGCGCTCGGGAAGGACCCGGAGGTGCAGGCGCGCATTGACCTGCTCCGTACGCAGGTCCTCGCCGAGGCCGCAAGCGACAAGTACGCGAAGGCCCACCCGGTCTCCGACGACGAGGTCAAAGCCGAGTACGACCAGCAGGTCGCGAAATTGCCGAAGGAGTACAAGGCACGCCACATCCTGGTCGAGTCCCAGGATGCCGCGACGGCGATCATCAAGGACCTCGAAGGGGGCGCAGACTTCGCCAAGATTGCGAAGGCGCAGTCGAAGGATCCGGGTAGTGCCCAGAACGGCGGCGACCTCGGGTGGTTCTCTGGCCAATCGATGGTCAAGCCGTTCACGGACGCGCTGACGGCGCTCGACAAGGGCGCGACCACCAAGACGCCTGTTCAGACGCAGTACGGCTGGCACGTGATCCAGCTTGAGGACTCTCGCGCGCCCGAAGCTCCAGCGTTCGAGGACGTCAAGGAGCAGGTGAAGATGCTCGCGCAGCGCAAGAAGCTGCAGAGCTATCTCGACGAGCTTCGCAAGACGGCGCAGGTTCAGAAAACCAGCTGACCGTCAAGCGCATTTTTTTTCAACTCGGCCGGCTTCCCGGAAAGGAGGCCGGCCGATTTTTTTTGCGGGCTCTCCGCCGGCCCTGACCAACCCTAGTCGGCCCCGATTAGCAACGTAAGCGATGGACCGCTTCGATTGACCAAACGGTCGGATCAGCAGTGAAAACCGCCCCCCAGTTCGCCTCGCTACTCTTGAGTTCTACGTTTAGGTTTTGCTTACAAGCCATTGACAGCGAAGCGATCATTGATAAACCGTGACGCAAGTCACAGTTTCCCGGATTTCGGCGCTTTTGCGTCATGTCGATGGCCAAATCCGCTTTTACATATCCCAGTTTTGGACTCGGCGGCACCCCTTTTTGGGCTCCTGCAGGCGGTTCTAGCGTCCTGCGGCAACACCCTGATACCCCGTGGTTTTATGGGTACAGGTCCCTCCGGGGCCCGTCCAGAGCTTCCGTGAAAACCCCTACGTAACTCCGCGAATATGTTGAACTCTTGACCCGGGAGGACTCGCCGATATAGTTAAGCCCGCAACTTAACAATAACCCCACATGACAGCGGCACTTGCAACCTGGTCTGCGCCGCCCGAGTACGGGCTGAGAATGAGCGAAAACGTCAAGAAATCTCTTCTTGCGGCCTGCCGGCATTTGTTACATCCGCTGATCCGAATTCTGTTGCGGCATGGCGTGTCCTATGGCGAGTTCTCCGATGCCGTGCGTGGCGCCTACATTGACATCGCTCAGAACGAGCTCGTGCCGCCGGATCGCCCGCAAACAGAAGCACGTATCGCAATCCTGACAGGCATTCAGAAGCGAGAAGTCGCACGCATTCGGGCCCTCGACGGAGAGCTTGACGAAGGCGTTGGACTCAATCAGATCGCGCGCGTCCTTCAAGGTTGGAGTCAAGACCCTCAGTACCTCGGGCCGTATGGCCTCCCTTTGGAAGTGCCATTCGCCGGCGAGACCATCTCGTTCGAGGAACTTGTGCGCCGTTATGCGAGCGACGTTCCTGCGCGGGCGCTACTTGAAGAGCTGATCCGTGTGAAGGCCGCACTTGAGACCGACGACGGCTATGTGCGGATGCTAAACCGAACCTACCTACCTTCTCCC
>DASUMQ010000282.1:0-11166 GCA_036277615.1 Steroidobacteraceae bacterium | reverse complement strand
GAACGTCGTGACTCGTGCGCGCGCTCCGCTCAACTCGTAGCTCAGGATGAAATCGCCGCCATCTATCGTCGGCAAGGCCCCGAACCCGAAGTCCACAACTGATCGCGATCGCCCTGCCAGCAGCCGTCACACCCCCGGGCGCGAATTACTCCACCGTCACGCTCTTCGCGAGATTCCTCGGCTGGTCCACGTCCGTGCCCTTCAGGATGGCCACGTGATAAGCCAATAGCTGCATCGGTATCGTGTAGACCGCCGGCCCCTGGAAATAGCTCACGTGCCGCGGCATTTCGATCACGGTGACGCCGTCCGAATCCTTCATTCCCGATTCCGGGTCGGCAAAGACGATCAGCTCCCCACCGCGTGCGCGCACTTCCTGCAGGTTGCTCTTGAGCTTCTCCAGCAGGTCGTTGTTCGGCGCCACGGTGACGACGGGCATGTCCTTGTCGACCAGCGCGAGCGGTCCGTGCTTGAGCTCGCCCGCCGCGTAGCCCTCGGCGTGGATGTACGAGATCTCCTTGAGCTTGAGCGCGCCCTCCATCGCGATCGCGTGCATCGCGCCGCGGCCGAGGAACAGCGCGTGCTGCTTGTCGACGAAGCGCGTT
Organism: Steroidobacteraceae bacterium; assembly: GCA_036277615.1. Taxonomy (GTDB): domain Bacteria; phylum Pseudomonadota; class Gammaproteobacteria; order Steroidobacterales; family Steroidobacteraceae; genus RPQJ01. The sequence goes on along the minus strand of DASUMQ010000282.1, from coordinate 10,564 downwards.
GCGAGTTGCTTGATGACCGGATCGAGCTTCAATGTCGCCTCGATCAGCGACGGGATGCCGAGCAGCTTCTGCACGAGCCCGCGCTCGCGTTCCGCGTCGGTGCCGTGGAACTTGGCGAGTGCGATCACCAGCATGTTGAGCGCCGCGAGCTGGGTCGTGAACGCCTTGGTCGAGGCGACGCCGATCTCGGGACCAGCGCGAGTCAGCATCACGAGTTCCGACTCGCGCACGAGCGAGCTCTCGGGCACGTTGCAGATCGCCAGCTGTGACAGGTACCCGCCCTGCCTGGCGAGGCGCAACGCCGCGAGCGTGTCCGCCGTCTCCCCCGACTGCGACACGCTCACGAACAGCGTGTTCTTCGGCACGACCGGGTTGCGGTAGCGGTACTCGCTGGCGATCTCGACCCAGCACGGCAGCCGGCAGATCTGTTCGATGAAGTACTTCGCGACCAGGCCGGCGTGGAAGCTCGTGCCGCAGGCCACGATGCGCACGGCCTCGGTCTTCGCGAACACGGCCTGCGCGGCCGGGCCGAACGCGGCCTCCAGCAGCTTGCCGCCCGCGACGCGCTCCTCGAGCGTCTGCGCCACGGCACGCGGCTGCTCGTGGATTTCCTTGAGCATGTAGTGCGCGTAGGTGCCCTTTTCCGCCGCATCCGCGGACAGCTCGCTCTCGTAGACCCTGCGCTGCACCGTGTTGCCGTCGTGATCGAGGATCCGGAAGCTTTCGCGCCGGACCTCGGCGACGTCGCCCTCTTCGAGGATCGCGAACTTGCGCGTCACGGGCAGCAGCGCCGCCACGTCCGAGGCGACGAAATTCTCGCCCTCGCCCACGCCGACGACCACGGGACAGCCTTCTCGGGCGAGCACGATGCGGTCCGGGTCGTCCTGCGACATGACGGCGAGCGCATACGCCCCTTCGAGCTCGGCGACGGTGGCGCGCACGGCCTTGAACAGGTCGCGCGTCTTCTGCAGGTGGTAATGGATACGATGAGCGATGACCTCGGTGTCCGTCTCCGAGGCGAACTCGTAGCCGGCCTTGCGCAGGTCCGCGCGCAGCTCGTCGTGGTTTTCGATGATGCCGTTGTGGACGATCGCGATGCCGTCGCGCGAGATGTGCGGGTGGGCGTTGCGCTCGCTCGGGACGCCGTGCGTGGCCCAGCGCGTGTGCGCGATGCCTAGGGGTCCGTGCGTCGGGTCCGCGTCGATCGCGTCCTGCAGCATGCGCACCTTGCCGACGGTGCGCAGCCGCTTGATCGTGCCCGTGCCGTTCAGGACGGCCACGCCCGCGGAGTCGTAGCCGCGGTATTCGAGCCGGCGCAGGCCCTCGATCAGGATCGGGACGACGTCACGCTGCGCAACGGCACCTACGATTCCGCACATGCTGCAACCATCCTTCTCACGTCTGGCACGGGGTGTGTGGCGCCATCAGGATTCCCTTAAGAATCAGTCTGTTACGTAAGCCTTAGTAGGCTTCCGTGCTGGCCATCCCCCGGAATGGCGCCAATTGTAAGGCCAGGCGCGGTTTTCGCACCTTGATTCCTCGCCCGGGCCGACGGGCCGGACGGACCCGGTTCAGAGCCAGTTGCGACGGCGGAACAACAGCCACAGGGCGCCGCACAGCACGACGCAGCCGATGAGGATCCCGACGAACGTGCCGCTGCTGTGTTCTCCGGGCAGTGCCACGTTCATGCCGTAGATGCTCGCGACCAGGGTGGGCACGGCCAGGAGGATCGTCACCGACGTGAGCACCTTCATCACGGAATTCAGGTTGTTCGATACGATCGAGGCGAACGCATCCATCATGTCGCTCAGCACGCTGTAGGCGATCTCGACCATCTCGATCGCCTGGCGCATCTCGATCCGGACTTCGGCGAGCAGCTCGTTGCCGGCGGCATCGAGCTGCGCCTGGGTAGTGCTCTCGAACCGCTCCAGCATCAGGTCGTTCGACTTCAAGCCGGTGGCGAAGTAGGTCAGGCTCTTCTGCTGCTGCAACAGCCCGAGCACCGCTTCGTTGCGCAATGTGCGGCGCAGTTCGTCCTCGAGCTTCTCCACGCGCGTATTGATCCGGCGCAGCGCCGCCAGGTAAGCGTCGGCGATGTGCCAGCACAACTGCAGCACGAGTTCGACTGGACGCGCGGTGTCCGGCGGCTGGTCGCGACTCTCGATCATCGACGCCAGGAACGGCGGCGCTTCGAGCGAAACGGTGGCTACTCCTCGCGGTGTCAGCAACACGTTGAGCGGCAGCGTGCGCCAGGGCGGGCCGTCCGTCCGGTCCGTAGGTGCCGGGTACTGCAGCACGACCAGCACGCATTCGCCCGCCACCTCGACACGGGGGCGCTCGTCGATGTCGTGCACCTGGTCGAGCAGCGACGCCGGCACGCCGAACCCGCGGACGTCCTCGAGGTCCTGCTCGGTCGGCTTCACGACATGCAGCCAGCAGCCGTCGGCGGGCGTTTCGAGACGCTCCAGTCCGCCGGGGCTGCTGCGCAAGGCCTGCAGCATGTCAGGCCTTGGGCTGTTTCACTGGCCGCTGCCAGCCGTCGACGGTCGTCTGCTTGCTGCGCTCGAGCGTGAGCTTGCCGTCCGGGGCGTCCCGCGTGATCGTGGAGCCCGCGCCGATCGTCGCATCCGCACCGATGGTTACCGGCGCGACGAGCATCGTGCCGGAGCCGATGAACGCCCCATCGCCGATCTCCGTGCGCCACTTGTTCGCGCCGTCGTAGTTGCAGGTGATCGTGCCTGCGCCGACGTTGACCTTTTCGCCGATGGTCGCGTCGCCCAGGTACGTGAGGTGGTTCGCCTTCGCGCCGCGCTTGAGCTGCGCCTTCTTGACCTCGACGAAGTTGCCGACGTGCACTTCGTCGCCGAGCACCGCCTCGGGCCGCAGCCGTGTGAACGGACCGACGATCACGCGCGACCCGATTTTCGCACCGTCGAACACGCAGTTCGGCAGGATCTCGACGTCGTCGCCGATTTCGCAGTTGCGCACGACGACGTTCGGGCCGATCCGTACGCGGTCGCCGATACGCACGGTCCCCTCGAGCACCACGTTGACGTCGATGTACACGTCGCGACCGACCCGGACTGCGCCACGCGCGTCGAACCGGTCGGGATCGACGAGCGTCACGCCCTGCAGCATCAGCTCCTGGGCGCGTCGGCGCCGGTACACGGTCTCGACTTCGGCGAGCTGCACCTTGTCGTTGACCCCGAGCACCTCGTCCTCACGCTCGGCCAGGATCGCGTTGACCTTGAGTCCGGCGCGCGCGGCCATCACGACCACGTCGGTCAGGTAATACTCACCCTGCGCGTTGTCGTTGCGCAGCTGGCCGAGCCATTCGCGCAGCCGGCGCGCCGAGGTCGCCATCAATCCAGTGTTGACCTCGTCGATCGCGCGTTCCTTCTGGTTCGCGTCCTTGTGCTCGACGATGCGTGCGACGTTGCCGGCGCGGTCGCGCACGATGCGGCCGTACCCGGTCGGGTCGCGCATGCGCACGCTCAGGATCGCAAGTGCCTCGCCGCCCGCCGCGGCATCGAGCAATCGCCTGAGCGTCGACGGCTGCACCAGCGGGACGTCGCCGTAGAGCACGAGCACCAGGTGGTCATCCGGCACGCCCGGCATCGCCTGCTGCACGGCGTGACCCGTGCCGTGCTGCTCGGCCTGCAGCGCCCAGGTAACGTTCGTGCGCACGAGCATTTCGCGAACCCGCGCCCCGCCGTGTCCGTAGACGACGTGAACGTCGGACGCGTCGAGCTCTCGCGCCGTGTCGATCACGTGTTCGAGCAGCGGCCGGCCCGCGAGCGGCTGCAGGACCTTGGGCAGGTCCGATTTCATGCGCTTGCCCTGGCCGGCGGCCAGGATGACGACGGAAAGTGGCATCGAGCGGTCCAAAAGCGTGGAAACCAGCGGATTCTACCGAACTGACCGTCCGGCATCGCGCGAGAGATCTCGCCCCAGGCGCGCGCAATCCTGAGACCCGGAAAGCCCCGTCGGACCGGCCCATAAATACCCGGGTTTCACGGATTCGGCAAAACTAAGGATTCAGTTGCATTGCGGCATGACAGCGTGGGGCACCGAAGCGTAGAGTTCGCCGCCGCGGGGCGAAGCTCCGCGCCGGGCGGGCACCTCAACTGGCGCCGTCCGTAGAATCACTAACAAGAGGGGATCGCGATGAGAATTCGAAAACATGCGCTCGGTGCGCTCGCAGCAGTTCTGGCGTTCGGCACGCTCGGGAGCCTCGCCTCGGCTGCCGACCGACCCTACACCGAAGGACCCGTGCTGGACGTCGCAGCCATCAGGACGCAACCGGGGATGTTCGATGCCTACCTGAAGTATCTCGCGGGTCCGTACAAGCAGGTAATGGAAGAGCAGAAAAAGGCCGGCATCATCCTCAGCTGGAATGTCTACCAGACGAACCCGCGCGGACCGGACGATCCCGACATCTATCTCGTGACCGTCTACAAGAACATGGCGGCCATGGACGGGCTCAACGACAAGACCGACCCCATCACCGAGAAAGTGTGGGGCAGCATGGACAAATCGAACGAGGCCATGGTGAAGCGCAGCGAGATGCGCACCATCCTCGGGAACGAAGTCATTCGCGAGCTCGTCCCGAAGTAACAAGATGAAAGGGCTGCGGAGCCTGTAGCGGGCGGGCTCCGCCGCCGTATGACCGTCGTCAGTACTTGGATGCTGCGGGCGCGAAGTTGGCGTGCACGAGCAGCCACTTTCCACCGGTCTTCGCGTAGACGCGCGTGGACTTGGCGGCGCTCGGCGACGTCTTGCCGTCCTTGTCGCGCGTCACCCCCACGAAGTTGTACGTCAGGATTGCGGTGTCGCCGTAGACCTGTACCTTCGGGTTGACCATGTCGGCTGCCAGGGACTTCGAACCGTCCGACGACTGTGCTTCGACCAGCCTGTTGCCGAGGGCTTTGCCTTCGAGCCGCGTCGGGAAGTCAGGGTTGAACTCCGTGTAATCCTCGGCGGTGTCGACCGACTGTTCTGCCACGCTCTTGCCGGCGATCTCGGCAGCCCACTGGGCGCGCGCAAGCGCCATTACCTCGGCCGCCACCTTGGGATCGTCTGCCGCTCCCGCGTGTCCCATGAATGCAAACAAGGCCGACACGAGCATCGTGCCTGCCAGTGTGTTCTTCTTCATTTCTGCGTTCCTGTGATTGTAATGATTGTGCCGCGTCCGGATCGGCGAGCGGACCATATTGTATAGCAGCCACGGAGCGGTCCCGAAAGCTGCGCCGCAGCATTGATAAGCCAGTAATTGCTTTGCAACGCAGCATGCGGATTTCTCGGGGGACGGGCGTAGGGTGATCCGCACGAGTCGATGAGGTGGCAACGATCAGTCGCCGGGGGTCGCCTTGCCTCCACCGAATCGTTCGCCGAAGAAATCTCCGGGCTTCCAGGCCGGCCGCTCGGGCTGTGTCGAAATGGCATGGGCGATGTTGTAGTTGACGACCGCGAGTCGGGCCGCGCCGAGCCAATCGATCGGCTGCTGCAGGTCGTCGTTGGGCAGGTGATAGGTATGGGAAAGAAATTCCTCGAGCATCTTCAGCCCGTCCTTGCCGTCCTCGCGCCGGATGCCGGAGAGCAGGAACACCGAGGGTATGCCGGCGCGTACGAACGGGTACTGGTCGCTGCGGATGAACAGGACTTCCTCGGGGAGCGGATCCCTGGTCAGCGTGAGCCCCGCAGCCGTAACGGCCTGCTTCGCGACTGCTTCGAGCGTCGAGTGCTCGATGCCGATCGGGATCACGTCGGTCACTTCAGCAGCCGTGAGAGGCATGTCGAGGTTCACGTTGGCGACGAGCGACGGCTTCGGGACGGTCGGATGAGCGACAAAATACTGAGCCCCCAGCAGGCCCTTTTCTTCGGCAGTCAGCGCGACGAGGAGCACCGAGCGACCCAGCGTCGATGCGTTGGATTGCAGCAGGCGGCCCGCTTCGAGCATGGCAGCGACGCCCACGGCATTGTCCTGAGCGCCGTTGTAGATCCTGTCGCCTTTCATCGGGGCGCCGACACCCAGGTGGTCGAGGTGCGCCGTGAGGACAACGTGCTCGCCGGCCCGTGGGTTGGCCGGCGCGGCCACCTTGCCGACGACGTTGCGCGTCGTCACGCGCTCGATGCGCGTGCGCGAGGCCATCGTGACCCTGCCCTCGAGTTCGAACGAGCGGAGCGTGCCCTTTTCCAGCATGTCGAACACCGCCGCCCCATCGTGTGGTGAGCCGGCGAGGAACGCATCCGCACGCGAGGCCCTCACATACGCGACGCACCGAAGTCCCGGGTAGGTGTCGAGCGGTCGGCCGTCCGGCCCCGCGACGCGCATGCCGGGGCGCTGCCAGCCTGCGGCCCCGAGATCCCACGGGCGCTTCTGCTCATTGACGGGGTCGTACAGCATCACGACACCGACGGCGCCGCGCTGCTCGAGCGCAGCCGCCTTCTGGTCCCAGTCGGCGTAGAACGCGCGCTGGTCGTTCGGGAATCGCGACGGCGCATTGCGCAGGATCACCGCGACCTTGCCACGCACGTCGACGCTCGCGAAGTCATCCTGCTGCAGTTCCGGTGCGTGCACGGCCTGGGCGACGAACACCATGGGCGCCAACTCCACTGCACAGCGTTCCGAGTCATAGGTCTGCGCCGGCAGGTAGTCCTGCTGGAAGTCGAGGTCGGTCGAATGGCCGTCGCGCGTGACCACGAGCTTTGCGCCGTCCCGGATTCGCGTGCCGCGTAGCATCGGCACCGTCTGGAAGTACGTGCCGTCCTCTCCGGCCGGTTGCAGGCCCACCCGGCGGAATTGGGTGGCAACGAAAAGTGCGGCGAGGTCGTAGCCGCGCGTGCCGGCCTCCCGGCCCTCGAGCAGGTCGTCGGCCAGGAAACGCACGTCGGCCTCGATGCGCGAGGCGGATTCGGCGACCGTTGGTGGGGCGGGCGTGGACGGGGCCGCTGAAACCACGAGCGAGACCGGCGCTGCCAGTGCCAGGAACAGCCTGCCGACGGAGATCGGGAAAAACGACGTGCTACCCATGTTGCTCCCCGGGGGCTTTGGAATCGCGGATCCAAGCACCGGCATTTATACAGTTGCCTGTCGCCAGACGCTTCGGGCCCTAAAGGCCGCTGACACCAGTGCCCAGTCCGGCGCGGGGTCTGACAGACGGCCTTGCGTTTGAACTGGCTGTTCCGGACACCCGGGTTGGGCGCAGAATGAGCCCGGTACGGAACAATCAATGAACCAGTCAGGAGGGTTGACGATGAAGATCACGCTCGCGCTTGCATGTGCGTTTGCTCTGTCTGCATCCCCGGCGGCTTGGGCCGGTCCCAACTACGGATGCGACAGCGTGAACTTCGGTCAGGAAGTGCTCGACAAGTTTCCGAACGCGAAGAGGCTATGCCGCGGCATCAAGGAGAAGGACGGCGGCATCTACGTCCATTATGTCGGCAAGGTCGTCGCCTCATCCCCGGAATCCGTCACGGTGGAGTTCCTCGATAAGGACGAAAAGGCGGTTTCGAGGGCCACGTTCGTACCGGCGGCCGACCAGTCCGTGTCGATCGAAAACAAGAAGATGAAGTACAGCGACGTCAAGAAAGGGACCAAGCTCGATTTCTACATCGAGAACAACCGGTGGGGCCTGTACATGAATCCGGGCGAAGCGAAGATGACGGTCCTGAAGGTGGAACAGCTCTGATTGAGCTGGATTAGATCGCCGACTTCTAGCGCCGGCGCTTGGCCGAACGAAACCCTCCTGCGCGTGCGCGCGGAGGGTTTCTTTTTTTTTAGCCGGAAGACGATCAGCTGCGGGTCTTGCGCAGCTTCTGGATCGCCTGCAACTGCGCGGTGAGGGCCGACAACTCGCCTTCGACGCTCGCGATGTCCTGCTTCTCGCCGCGGGCGCGCAGCGCCTCTTCGGCCTGACGCTTGGCCTCGAGCACCTTCGCCTCGTCGAGGTCCGCGGCGCGGATCGCCGTGTCGGACAGGACGTTGATGTGGTCGGGCTGCACCTCGAGGAAGCCGCCCTGCACGTACACCATTTCCTCGTCCGCCTTGCCGGGCACCTTGATGCGCACGACGCCCGCCCTGATCTGCGTGATCAGCGGGGCGTGGCGTGGATAGATGCCGAGCTCGCCGACGACGCCGGGCAGCACCACGAACTCGGCTTCGCCCGAGTAGATGGACTCTTCGGCGCTGACGACGTCGATGCGCATGGTGGTGGCCATGACGGCTCCTTACTGCAGGCTCTTCGCCTTCTCGACGGCTTCTTCGATGCTGCCGATCATGTAGAACGCCTGCTCGGGCAGGTGGTCGTACTCGCCGTTCACGATCGCCTTGAAGCCGCGGATCGTGTCCTTGAGCGGCACGAACTTGCCCGGCGAACCGGTGAACACTTCCGCCACGTGGAACGGCTGCGAGAGGAAGCGCTGGATCTTGCGGGCGCGGGCCACCGCCAGCTTGTCCTCCGGCGACAGTTCGTCCATGCCGAGGATCGCGATGATGTCGCGCAGTTCCTTGTAGCGCTGCAATACGGCTTGCACCGCGCGGGTCGTCTCGTAGTGTTCCTCGCCGACGACGTTCGGGTCGATCTGGCGCGAGGTCGAGTCGAGCGGATCGACGGCAGGGTAGATGCCCAAAGCCGCGATGTCGCGCGAGAGCACGACGGTCGCGTCGAGGTGGCCGAACGTCGTGGCGGGCGACGGGTCAGTCAAGTCGTCGGCGGGCACGTACACCGCCTGGATCGACGTGATCGAGCCGGTCTTGGTCGAAGTGATTCGCTCCTGCAGCCTGCCCATCTCCTCGGCGAGCGTCGGCTGGTAACCCACCGCGGACGGCATGCGGCCCAGCAGCGCGGACACTTCGGTGCCGGCCAGTGTGAAGCGGTAGATGTTGTCGACGAAGAACAGGATGTCGCGTCCTTCGTCGCGGAAACGCTCGGCCATCGTCAAGCCGGTGAGCGCCACGCGCAGGCGGTTGCCCGGCGGTTCGTTCATCTGGCCGAACACCATGGCGACCTTCGACTGGCCGAGATCTTCCTGCACGATGACCTTGGCGTCCGACATCTCGTGGTAGAAGTCGTTGCCCTCGCGCGTGCGCTCGCCGACACCCGCAAACACCGACAACCCGGAGTGCTGGGTCGCGATGTTGTTGATCAGCTCGAGCATCGTCACGGTCTTGCCAACGCCGGCGCCGCCGAACAGGCCGATCTTGCCGCCCTTCGCGAACGGGCAGATCAGGTCGATGACCTTGATGCCGGTTTCGAGCAGTTCGACCGAGGGCGCCAGCTCGTCGAACTTCGGCGCCGGCTGGTGGATGCCGCGCCGCTCTTCCGCCTGGATCGGGCCGCGCTCGTCGATCGGGCGACCGAGCACGTCCATCACGCGGCCCAGCACGCCCGGGCCGACCGGCACGGAGATCGCGGCGCCCGTGTTGGAAACCTTCATGCCCCGCTGCAGTCCGTCCGACGAGCCGAGCGCGATCGTGCGCACGACACCGTCGCCGAGCTGCTGCTCGACTTCGAACGTCAGGCCCTTCTCGACCAGCGCGTTGTCGCTCTCGGCGAGCACGAGCGCGTCGTAGATCCTGGGCATCGCATCGCGCGGGAACTCGATGTCGATGACCGCGCCGATGGTCTGGACGATGGTGCCGGTGGCGGTGGCAGTAGTGGACATGGGGCGTGCCTGCTTGAAGAAGTGTCTAGTGTCTAGCGGTCAGTAAGAAGTGCGGTGCTACACGGCTGCGGCGCCGCCGACGATCTCGGAGAGTTCCTTGGTGATCGCGGCCTGGCGGCTCTTGTTGTAGATGAGCTGCAGCTCATCGATGATGTTCCGCGCGTTATCCGAGGCGGACTTCATCGCGACCATGCGTGCCGACTGCTCGGAGGCGATATTGTCGCTCGCCGCCTGGTAGACGACGGTCTCGAGGTAGCGCACGAGCAGCTGGTCGAGCACGGACTGCGCGTCCGGCTCGTACAAATAATCCCAGTTGCCGGCACCCACGTTCGCCTTCATGACCTGCCCCGTCGGCAGGACCCACTCCTGCGGGATCGGGATCATGGTCGCGTGCGTCGGATCCTGCTTCATCGTGTTGATGAAGCGCGTCGAGAAGATGTGCACCTCGTCGAGACGACCCTCGAGGTAGCCGTCGATCAGCATCTTCACCGGCCCGATCAGACGCTCGAGCGCCGGGTGGTCGCCGTAGTTGACCACCTGCGAGACGATCTTGCCACCCATGCGGTTGATGAAACCGAGCCCCTTGTTGCCGATCGTGCAGTACTCGGCCTCGATGCCCTTCTCGAGCCAGGCCTTGTGCTGGTTCAGCACCATGCGCAGCAGGTTGGTGTTGAGGCCACCGCACAGGCCTTTGTCCGTCGTAATGACGACGACGCCGACGCGCTTCACGGTTTCGCGACGCGTCAGCAGCGGGTGCTTGTACTCTGTGTTGGCCCGAGCCGCGTGCATCGTGATGTCGAGCAGGCGCTGGGCGTACGGCCGGCCGCGCCGCATGCGCTCCTGCGCCTTCTTCATCTTCGAGGCAGCGACCATTTCCATCGCCTTCGTGATCTTGCGC
>DASUMQ010000281.1:0-5721 GCA_036277615.1 Steroidobacteraceae bacterium | reverse complement strand
CACGTGCAGCGCCGGCAGCACGACCGACGCGCTCTCGGTCACGCCCCACGCCACGGCGCCGTACGCGATGGCCACCTTGCCCACGCGACGGCGCTTCAATTCCGCAAAGAACGCCATTGCTCTGCCCGAAACTCCCCCGGTCCTGGGGGCCGCCCGGTTCCCGCGCGCGCCCCGGAGGTCTGACCGCGACGGACCGTAGTCGTTCGCTCCGAGCGTATTGTCCATGTTTCCGCGGCGGCTGCGAGCCCGTCCCTGGTCCTCAGCCGCGCATCAGTCGCGGCACACGCCGATGTCTCCGTTCAAGGTCTTGACGCGGACTCGGGCGGTGCTCGAGCCTTCCTGGAACCTGAGTTCGCGACCGGGTGCGTACTCGTCCGTGCGGTGGGCCTTCGGGCCGAAGCAGTTGCGGATCTCGCCGTTGAACGTGGAGAAGTCGAACTGGCCCGCGATCTTCCCCGCCAGGTCCAGGCGGACGTCGCCGCTGATGCTCTCGGCGTCGAGGCGCGCATCGGGCGCGAGCTGACCGGTCAGCGTGAGGTCGCCGCTCGTGGACCGCAGCCGGGACCGCGTGACCTCGCCCGCCCCGAAGTTGAAAGAGCCGCTCACGGTGTTCCCATTGACCTCGCCCGCGACGCGCGTCGCGGTGGCGTCGCCGCTCACGGTGGTGATCGAGACGAGGCCCTTCTGGCCGGAGCCGCTGATCGTGACGTCGCCGCTCACGGTCCGGCACTCGACGTCCTCGCCGCTCGCCTCCGTGCGGACGTCCCCGCTCACGGCCTGCAGCCGCTGCGCACCGCGCACGCCCTGCACGATGACGTCGGCGCTGACTGTGTTGACGGACAGCACGCTGCCCGTCGGCACCTTCACGATCAGGTCGGTATCGTCGACGTTGTACGATCGCTTCGGCACGATGACCTTCACGCGCGTGAGCTTGTCGGCTTTCGTGAACTCGAGTGTCTCGGTACCGTCGCCCAGTTCGCCGGTCACGGCGACCTCGTTGCGGTCCCAGCCGGTCACGGTCACGCTGCCCGCGACGTTCGACACTTCGACCGTCCCGTTGGGATCCGCGCTCGTGCGCTTGTTGATCGGCTCGCCGGCGGCGGCGAAGCCCGGCAACGCCGCCAGCAGCGCGATCGCGCACGTCGCCGTCGCGCGGAGCGGCCACCAGGGCATCGATGTCACGTCACGAGTCATAACTGCATCCTCTCCGAGTCCGCTTTCCCGTCGGCAGTGCCGGCGAGGGCGTTGGTCAGCTGGTTCACGTTTGCGAGCACTGCCAGCTCGTCCTGGTACGTCTTCAACAGCAATTCCTCGAGCAGCGGATCCCCGGGTTGCTCGGCGAGCGCCGCGTTGATCTGCTCGGCCGCGCGGCGCATCTCGGCGAGGTTCACCTCGAGCTTCGCGCGGGTCGACGACGGCAGGTTCGCCATGCGCGTCTCGAGCACCGTCGTGAGCTGCCGGCGCGCCGCGAGATACTCGGGGTCGAGTTGCGCCCCCGGCCCGAAGGCCGCCGGCATCGCCATGGCGCCTGACGTCCCTGCCGTGGCCGGCGCCATCCTGGTCGCGGCCGCCATGGTGCCGTCGCCCCGCTCGTTGTCCAGCAACGTTGCGGTGAGCAGCGACGATCCTGCGACGAGCAGCACTGCCGCCGCGACCTGCCAGAGCCACGCCGGTCGCCCTCGCGACGTCCCCTGCACGTTCCGCGGCTCGAGCTGGGCCGCGATGCCCGGCCACAGGTCGCGTCCGGGTTCGATGGTCTTAGGCGCCAGGCCGCGCAGCTCCGCGTCGAGCCGCCCGTCGTCGTCGCGCCGGTCAGTGTCCGTCATCGTGCGTCTCCCGTGCCTCGAGCCGCGCTCCCAGCAGCGCGCGGGCCCGATGCAGCTGAGCCTTGCAGGTGCCGACCGCGATGCCGAGCATCCCGGCGGCCTCCTCGTGCGAGTGGCCGTACACACCGACCAGCACCAGCACCTGCCGCGCGCCAGGCGGCAGGCTCGCGATCGCCGACTCGAGGTCGCGACTGCGGCCCGGGTCCGACGCGGCATGGTCCGCCATCACGTCGGCCACCTCGCGCTCGACCGAGTCCTCGCTGCCCAACGTCTCGCGACGCCGCCGTGCGTGCTGCAGCACGGCGTTCACCGCGATCCTGTGCAGCCACGTGCCGAACGCGCTGCGCGTCTCGAAGCGCGGCAGGTGGCGCCAGGCCTGCACGAACGCCTCCTGCGTGCAATCCTCGGCTGTGGCGACGTGCCCCGTCATGCGCAGGCACAGCGCGTGAATGCGGGCGACGTGCCGACGGTAGAGGGCCTCGAACGCCGGCGTGGAGCCGTCCACGGCAGCCGCGACGAGCCGACGTTCCTCGGCCGCATCCCGTGCACGCTGCAGTTCATCGACGACCTCCTCGCCCTCCGGCAAGACCCACCTCGCATGCCCGTTCGCACCGCGCGTCCGGGTGGGGCATCCTACACAGGCCGCCAGCCGGCTCGCGCATTGCCCTCGCAGGTACAGATGCGCCGGCGGTGCAAAAGGTTTGACCACCCAGGAGCAACCCATGCCAGACGCCGTCCGCGTGGATCGGGCCGGTCCCGTCGCCACGGTGATCCTCGACCGGCCCGCCGTGCGCAATGCGGTCGACCCGGCCACCGCGGCCGATCTCGCGGCCGCGTTCGCGACGCTGAATGCCGATGCCGACACTCACGCGATCGTGTTATGGGGCGCCGGCGGAACGTTCTGTGCGGGCGCCGACCTGCAGGCCGTCGCGCGGGGCTGGGAACCGACGCGAATCAGGCCGCCCGACGGCTCGCCGCACGACGGGTTCGGTCCGATGGGCCCGACGCGCATGGAACTCGACAAGCCCGTGATCGCGGCCGTGGCCGGCCATGCCGTGGCGGGCGGGCTCGAACTCGCGCTCTGGTGCGACCTCCGGGTGGCGGAAGCGGATGCGACGTTCGGGGTCTTCTGCCGGCGGTGGGGAGTACCGTTGATCGACGGCGGCACGGTGCGACTGCCGCGCATCGTCGGGGCCGGCCGCGCCATGGACATGATCCTCACCGGGCGCGCCGTCGGCGCCGAGGAAGCGCTGTCGATCGGCCTCGTCAACCGCGTCGTGCCCCGCGAGGGCTCGCGTGCGGCCGCCGAGCAACTGGCGCGCGAGATCGCGGCGTTTCCACAGGGCTGCCTGCGGGCCGACCGCGCGTCTGCGCTCACGCAGTGGAGCCTGCCCGCCGGCGCGGCGCTGGCCCGGGAATTCGAGGGCGGGTTCGAGGTGCTGCGCAGCGGGGAGTCCGCACGTGGCGCGGCGCGGTTCGTCGCGGGCGCAGGGCGCGGCGGAACCGGCGTCTAGCTGCGAGGGTCGGGTGCCCGGCGACCGACCGCGGCCGCTGCGGAAGCGCGCCCGGGCACCAGACCCCGGTTCACTGCTTGCCTTGCAGGTAATCGAGCGCCAGCGCCGTCATGGTCCGCACTCCCAGCGGCAGCGAGCCCTCGTCGAGGAAGAACTTGGGCGAATGATTGCTCGGCGCCGCCTCGGCGTCCTGCCCCTGTGGGGTCGAGCCGACGAAGTAAAAGAACGACGGCACCTGTTGCCCGTAATAGGCGAAGTCCTCGGAGACGGTCAGGAACGGCATCACCTCGACGCGATCCTTGCCCGCGATGCGCTCGAGCGTCGCCACCGCACGCTGCGTCAGCGCGGCCTCGTTCACGACCACGGGATTCGGATCGGGGCCGAGTTCGAACGTCGCGGTCGCGCCCGCCGCGGTGGCCGTGTCCGTCGCGATCCGCTTGATGCTTTCGATCACCTGCTCGCGCACCTGCGGGTCGAACGTCCGGAACGTGCCCTGCATTTCGACCGAGTCGGGAATGATGTTGAAGCGGATGCCGCCCTTGATCGCGCCCACCGAGACGATCGCGGGGTACTTTGCGATGTCGACCTGCCGCGCCACGATCGTCTGCAGTGCCGTCACGATCTGCGAGGCCGTCACGATCGGGTCGACGCCGCCCCACGGCCGCGCTCCGTGCGTCTGCCGGCCCGTGACGACGATGCGGAAGCGGTCGGACGCGGCCATCAGCGGCCCCGTCCGATAGCCGACGTGGCCGACGTTGAGCGTCGAGTACACGTGCAGGCCGAACATCGCCTCCGGCTTGAGGGTGGCGAAGAGCCCTTCGTCGAGCATCAGGCTGGCGCCACCGCGCTCGCCTTCGGGGGCGCCCTCTTCGGCCGGCTGAAATACGAACATGACCGTGCCCGGCAACTCGTCGCGCATGCCGGCCAGGATCCTCGCGGTGCCGAGCAGGATCGCGGTGTGCGCGTCGTGGCCGCACGCGTGCATCACGCCGATCTTCTCTCCGCGATACTCGGCCGTCGCCACCGATTTGAACGGCACGTCGACCTGCTCGGTGACCGGCAGCGCGTCCATGTCCGCGCGCAGTGCGATCGAGGGTCCTGGCAGGCCGCCCTTGAGCACGGCGACGACGCCGGTGTGGGCGATCCCGGTCTTCACCTCGAGACCCATCTTGCGTAGCGCTTCCGCGACCACTTTCGAGGTGCGCACTTCGCGGTTGCTGAGCTCGGGGTTCTGGTGGAAGTCGCGGCGCCAGGCCACCACCTGTGGCGCCACCGACTTCGTGGCGGCCTCGATCGCCGCGTCATCGACCGCGGCGGCTGCGGGCCCGGATGCAAGCACTGCGAGCGACGCGAACAGGGCGGGACGATGCGGCTGGATCATGGTGTGGACCGTTGGCACGCGAGCAGGCCGCGCAGCATACTGCAGCCACCGCATCGACAGCGAGACGCCACATGAGCCAGCCACGGAAGTCGGTCGCGGTCGTCGCTGCATTGAGCCTGCTCTGCATGACCACCGCGCCCACCTCGACCTCGCACGCGCAGACGCCACCGGCCCCGGCCGGCCAGGCCGTCTCACCGAGCGTACCGCGCTCGATCTCGAAGACGCAGAAACCGCCGCTGCACGGCCAGCGCTGGATGGCGATCACGGGCAAGCCGCTCGCGGCCACGGCGGGCGCGATGATGTTCCAGCGCGGCGGCAACGCGGTCGACGCGGCCTGCGCGATGATCGCCGCGACGTCGACGATGTGGGACGTGCTGAGCTGGGGCGGCGAGACGCAGGCGCTGATCTACGACCCGCGCACGAAGAAGGTCGTCGCGATCAACGGGCTCGGCGTCGCGCCGACCGGCGCCACGGCCGAGTTCTACCGCGGCAAGGGTTACAAGTATCCGCCGGAGCACGGCCCGCTCGCGGCGGTCACGCCCGGCACGCCCGGCGGCGTGATGCTGATGCTGCAGGAGTACGGAAAGCTTTCGCTCGCCGAAGTGCTGCAGCCCGCGATCGAGCTCGCCGACGGTTACCCGATCGACGCCGAGACCATCGCCAACATCGAACACTGGCGGGAGAAGCTCAAGGAGTGGCCGTACACGAAGCAGGTGATGCTGCCGCACCTCGGGCAGGCGCGCGAAGTGGCGCGCCCCGGCGAGATCTTCCGCCAGGCCGACCTCGCCGCGACCTTGCGCAAGCTGGTCGAAGCCGAGAAGCAGGCCCTCGCGGCCGGCAGGTCGCGCAAGGAGGCGATCCAGGCCGCCTATGACCGCTTCTACCGCGGCGACATCGCGCAGGAGTTCGTGCGCGGCGTGCAGGAACAGGGCGGACTCATCACGCTCGCCGACCTGGCCGCCTGGAAACCGAAGGTCGAGCAGCCACTGAGCGTCAACTA
>DASUMQ010000280.1:0-7658 GCA_036277615.1 Steroidobacteraceae bacterium | reverse complement strand
CCGGTGGTACCCGAGCCTGTTCGACGCCGCCGTCGACCTTGGCGTGATCCGCGCGCGCGTCTGCGATCCGTCCACGTTGCTGTTGTCGAACCGTCACGCGGCCGTGCGCGCGGCCGCGGAACTCGAGCACCGCAAGCGCTGGAGCGCTGAAGAAAACGAGCCCGAGGATTGAATAACCCCTGACTTATCCCGCGCGTTCCGAAGCCTCAGCCGGGGTGGGTGGACGCGGACGGGCGTTGCGCTCGTCGCGATACAACCCGAGGATGAACTGGCCCGAGGGCCGCGCGCGAAAGCGCTCGATCTCGGCACGCCACGCGGGATCCTGCACGTCTTCGAGCGTGAGGCGTCGGCCGCCGAGCTTGCCTCCCGGGTACTCGGGCGGCAGGACCGCGAGCGCGCCGAGGCTCGCGAACGTCAGGTCCGCGAACGTGAGCGTCGCGCCGGTCAAATAACGCCGTCCGTCGGCGAGCAGCCGATCCACTTCGTCGAACGCTTCACGCGTGCGCTCGAGCGCGCGCTGCGTCCTGGCCGGCGTGATACCGAGCATGCGCCGTACTGCGACACGCAGGACGGGCACGCTGCTCGCGAGCAGCGCGCGCTGCCAGGCCGGGATCGCGCGTTCCTCGAGCCCCCACGAGCGCAGGGTGAGCGCACGGTCGCACCAGATGCGCGGATAGACCCAGACGCGCACGTCGTTGCCGAGGCGACGATCGAAGTGCTCCTCGAGGGCCAATGCCGCGGGCGTCGGCTCGAGGAACCACGTGCGCTCACTCGGCAACCGACCGGCATATTCGCCCCAGAGATAGCGCAGGATCCGCGGCGAGTCGCCGATGCGCGTGAGTCCGGGCGGGACTTCGAGCCAGGGCACGGTGCGCCCGGTCAGCAGGACGCCGAGGATGCCGACGTTGGGCGCCTCCACGTACTCGATCCCCAGGCGATCGAGGCACCAGCGGACTTTCTCCGAGTAGTGCGAGAACGTGATCGTGTGCAGCCGCAGCGGCGCCGGCGGCCGACGCATCGCGCGCAACGACACGAACAGCCGGATCGCGATGCCGAGCGCAAGCGCCGCGGCCGCAACGGCGACGGCCGCGCCGACACCCCAGCCGGCCAGTGCGACGACGACGGGCAGCAAATAGACAACGGCGAGGTGCAGCGTCCGGGGGTCGCGCAGTCGCATGGACGGGCGAACCGCCGCTAGCGGCGCGGCGGCAACGCGGCGAAGCGCGGGATGCCGTCTGCGCCGATCACGTCCCAGCTTGCACGGGAGTCGACGAAGATGTGCGCCTCGGCCCGCACACCCGGATCGACGTCGAGCGAACCCGCGGGCACGACGACCACGTCGAACGCCGGCGCGGGGCGCGGCACTCCGCTGCCGCAGCGGCGGCAGAACGCAACGCCGAAACGTTCCGCGCCTGGCAGCGCGTATTGTTCGACCCGCTCTGCGCCACGCAGCCACCGGAAGGCGTGGAGCGGAAAGAAAAGGTTCGAGGCGTGCGCGGCGCTGCGCGCGAGCCGGCACCGTGAGCAATGGCAATACATGAAGCGCAGCGGGGGCGCGTCGATCGCGTACGCGACGTCGCCGCAGAGGCAACTGCCGTGCGCCTGCGATGCTTCGCCCGGGGTGGCCGGGGCGCGGTCGACAGGCTGCATGCCGTACCCGGGCGGCCATGCCTCGTGCTGCGGCAGGTCGTCGGCTATCACGTGCCACGAAGCCTTGGACTTCACGAACATGTGCAGCTGGGGTCGCGGCAGGTCACCTTCGAGGTTGCCGGCCGGCACCACTACGTGGCCGCCGTCGGGCGTCCGTTCCGGAGTGACGGATCCGCAGGTGCGACAGAACGAGCGGTGCTGTCCCGGCGACGATTCGTGACGGGCGATCGAATCGGCCCCGGCCACGAGGCGGTAATGATTCACCGGCACGACGGCCCAGGTCGCGAACGGTGCGCCGTGGTGCTTGCGGCACATCGAGCAATGGCAGTTCACGACGGCGAAGAACTCGCCATCGACCTCGTATCGCACGCTGCCGCAGAGACATCGTCCCGGAGTCATCGCTGGTTCCACGCCCTCAGGCCCTGGACGGCCGCTGCGTTACGTTAGCGTCCCGGTGGCCGTCTGCGCCACCTCCTCGCGGACGAGCTCGACGAGTCGGCGGACGCCTGGACCGGCGCCCTCGCGGTCCGCGAAGACGAGGTAGAGCGTCACGTAGCGCTCGGCCCCTTCCGCCAGGGGCAGCCGCCCGAGCGAACCGGACTCGAGTTCCTGCCGGATGGCCTCCTCGGCGTACCACGCGAAGCCCAGCCCCATGCACGCGGCGCGAATCGAGGTCGCCTTGTTCGAGACGGTCCAGCGTCGCTCGTTGATCCAGCCGCCGGTGCGCGTGCGGCGCGCGCCCGAGTCGCGCACGACGAGGTGGCGGTGTTCGCGCAGGTCGTCGAGCGTGAGCGCGCGCCCGAGCCGGTGCAGTGGATGCTGCGGGGAGGCCGCGCACACGAAGCGAACCTGCATCAGTGCGTCGCCGACGAACCCCGGCGGCACCTGGCTGCCGACGATGAAATCCACGCTGCCTTCGGTCAGGGCGTCCTCGGTGCCGCCGAGCACCGACTCGAGCAACTCGATCCGCACCTCCGGCCGCTCCTCGCCGAACCTCGCCATCGCGCGCAGCAGCAGCCAGGTCGGAAAGATGATGTCGACCGCGAGCCGGAGTTCCGGCTCCCAGCCCCGCGCGAGGCTCGCCGCGGAGCGCTCGAGGCGCGCGGCGTCGTCGAGCAGGGCTTTGCCGCGACGGTAAAGCACCTGGCCGGCGGGCGTGAGCACCGCCCGGCGGCCCTGCAGCTCGAACGCCGCGAGGCCGAGCTGGTCTTCGAGTTTCTTGATCGTGTAGGTGACGGTGGACTGCGTGCGATGCAGACGCTCGGACGCCGCCGCGTAACCGCCAGCTTCCACGACAGCCACGAGGGCGGCCCACTGGTCGAGGGTGATGCGCGGTGTGGTCATGTATCGATACCGTCGATTGAAAGAATCGAAAATACCGTCTTTTCAATTGATGCGGTAGATGTAAATTGATGCCCACTGGAACCGACCCCACCGCATCGAGGGCACACATATGACGACCACGACGAAAACCTACCTCGCGCTCAAGAGCAGCCTTTCCGGCGACGTCGCGCTCTCGTCGCAGCTGGTCGACCGGTTCATCGCGCAGCGAGTCGCGGGCGACGAGCGTGATGGCGTGCAGGCCGACGTCGTGGCGCGCGATCTCGCGTCCAGCCCGTTGCCGCACCTGACCGCGGAGCGCTTCTCGGCGCTGACGACGCCGGCGGAGCAGCGTACCCCTGCGCAGGCGCGCATCGCCGCCGAGTCCGATGGACTCGTTGTCGAACTGCAGGCTGCCGACGTGATCGTGATCGGCCTGCCCATGTACAACTTCGGCGTTCCGTCGACGCTCAAGGCGTACTTCGATCATGTCGCGCGTGCCGGCGTCACGTTCCGCTACACGGCCGAGGGGCCGCGCGGCCTGCTGACCGGCAAGAAGGTGTTCGTGATCGCGACGCGCGGCGGTCGCTACTCCGGCACCGCGCAGGACGTGCAAAGCGCGTTCGTGCGCCAGTTCCTCGGTTTCATCGGTCTCACCGACGTCGAGTTCGTGTACGCGGAGGGCCTCGCGCTCGGCCCCGAGCACCGCGCGGCGGCGATCGCCGAGGCCGACCGGCGCCTGGAACTGATCGCCGCCTGAGCGTTCACCGACCGACCACGCAACGTCACGACCCATTCTCACGACTACAGATACTCCAAAGGAGCACTTCGATGCACACGTATGAAAAAGCCGCCGACCTCTCGGGTCGTATCCTGATTTCCGCGATGTTCCTCAATGCCGGTCTCGGCAAGATTTCGGGCTACGCAGGCACCCAGGGCTACATGGAAGCGGTCGGCGTGCCCGGCGCGCTGCTGCCGCTCGTGATCGCGCTCGAGGTGCTCGGCGCCGCCGCGATCATCGTCGGCTACCGGACGCGAATCGTGGCGGCGAGTCTCGCGGCATTCACGGTGATGGCCGCCGTGCTGTTCCACTCGGGCGCGGACCAGATGCAGCAGCTGTTGTTCATGAAGAACCTGGCGGTGGCCGGCGGCTTCCTGTTCCTCGTCGCGCGCGGCGCAGGCGACTGGTCGCTCGACGCACGCCGCGAACGGCTCACGTCGACGGGCGAGCCGCTCGCCGCAGTCACCTGAACGCGTCGAAACGTCTCGCATCGCGGCCTCGACCGCAGATGATTCACGCAGGAGATCACGCACATGACTGAACGAACGACAGGGACGACGACGACCGCGAAGCCGCGACGGCTGCAGGCCATCATCGAAGCGGTGGCGGCCTCGGACGGCGCCGGCGTCAAGCTGCGCCGCAGCCTCGGCAGCCGGCAGAACCTGCGGTTCGACCCGTTCCTGATGCTCGATGAATTCTTCTCGGACGACCCGGACGACTACCTCGCCGGATTCCCGGCGCACCCGCACCGCGGCTTCGAGACGGTCACCTACATGCTCGACGGTCACATGCGGCACGAGGACAGCTTCGGCAACCGCGGCGACCTCGGCCCTGGCGACGTGCAGTGGATGACCGCCGCCCACGGCATCATCCACTCCGAGATGCCGCAGCAGTCCGAGGGACGCATGCGGGGGTTCCAGCTCTGGATCAACCTGCCGGCGCGGGAGAAGATGAAGCCCGCCGCCTATCGCGACATCCCGTCGCGCGAGATTCCCACGGTGACGCTTGCCGCGGGGGGCGAGGTGCGGGTGATCGCCGGCGAATTGGAGCACGAAGGCCGGCGGACCTCGGGACCGATCGGCGGACTCAGCACCGATCCGCGCTACTTCGACGTGCGACTGCCCGCCGGCGCCGTGCTCACGGTGCCGACACCGGTGCAGCACAACACGTTCCTCTACGTCTACGAGGGCGATGCGGTGGTCGGCGACGACGCGAAGCCGCTGCCGTACCGGGCGGCGGGGTTGCTGACGCCCGGCGACGAAGTGGTGCTGCGCGCAGGCGCCGGCGGTGTGCGACTGCTGCTGCTGTCGGGCAAGCCGATCGGCGAGCCGGTCGTGCAGTACGGTCCTTTCGTGATGAACAGCGCGCAGGAGATCCAGCAGGCGATCATCGACTACCAGCGCGGTCAGCTCGCGGTCGCGGGTTGATCGCCGCGTCGGTACGGGGCGTTGCGGTATCGCGGCCTTGCGGTAACCGCTAACGTCCCGGCCGTTCCTTTTCGCTATGCTGCGAGCCCCGGCCGGGATCGACGTGCAATCCATTGCCCGCCACCCGCAGGTACGAGGAGGCCACGCCGCGCATGAGCCACAAGCACGAGCACCTGCTGCGGACGATCTTCCAGGATCCGATCAGCGCGAACATCCACTGGCGCGAGGTCGAATCGCTGCTCAACCACCTGAACGCCGAGGTCGAACAACTGTCCGGGGCGCGCCTTCGCGTGAAGATCAACGGCGTCGAGGGCATCCTGCACCGGCCGCACCACGGCAACACGCTGGACAAGAGCGCGGTGCGCCACTTGCGCGAGTACCTCGCGCACGCACGCTGCACGCCGTCGCAGTACGAGCAGGCGCGTCACTGAGACGCGGCCGCGCGCCCGGGCGGCGCGTCGAGGCGAAGGCTCCGGATGAAGCTGCTGGTCACCGGACTCAACGGCACACTCGCGCCCGTGGTGGCCGACTGCGCGCGAGCACGCGGTCACACGATCGTCGGGTGGGATCGAAGTCGCATCGATCCCGGCGATGTCGCGGCGGCGCAATCCTGGCTCGCGTCGCAGGTGCCTGCCGCGATCGCGCATCTGGCGCTCGGCGGGGTCGAGTGGTCGGCGTGGCTCGCACGGTACGCCTGGGATCATGCGTTGCCTTTCGTTTTCACGAGCACTGCGATGGTGTTTCACCACGAGCCCGACGGCCCGCACCGGGTCGACGACCGGCGCAACGCTCGTGACGATTACGGTCTCTACAAGATTCAGTGTGAGGACGCAGTACTGGCGGCGCACGCGCACGCGACGGTGCTGCGGCTCGGCTGGCAGATCGACCCCGACCGCGCCGGCAACAACATGCTGCTCGCGCTCGACGCCTGGCAACGTCGCGACGGCTGCGTGGCTGCGAGCCGCGCATGGCGCCCGGCCTGCTCGTTCATGGCCGACACGGCTGAGGCGATCGTCGACCTGCTCGAGCGAGCGTTGCCGGGCGTCCAGCATTTCGACAGCAACTCACGCGACGCTCACAGCTTCTTCGAGATCGCGGAGGCGCTGCGCACGCAATACGCGCGTTGCGACTGGGTCGTGCAGGAGCACGATGAATATCGGCACGACCAGCGACTGGTCGGTGGAGACCTCGTGGCGCCGCCGATATCGCGACGCCTGACCGCGCTGAGGCGCGCGTAGTCGCCATTCCCGCGGCCCGGCCGCCGGGGCGAGCGGCAAGCCGGACACGCGCAGGGGAGATTCTCCTACGACCGAACGGTCCGCTTCGCCGGTCGTCTGCTTGAAATCCGGCGGCCAAACCGGAACCCTTGCGCAGTGCGACCTCGGTCCAGGAACGACCGCGCACACCCGTCGGCTCGCGGCGTCGCGTCTGGGCGGCGGGCCGCGGCCGACGCGCTCGATTTGTCACCGACCGGCATCAAAGGGACCCTCGATGCGGATGCAAGCCTCCGTCGCCGTCGCCGTCGCCACTGCAGCGACGTGCGTTCTTGCCTGCCTGAGCGCCGGCGCCGCCGAACCCGTGCAGGGGCCGACCAGTTCGCAACCGTCGTACGTGTCGCCCACGGCGACCGGGTGGACGGCGACCTCGCTGATCACGGTCGGCGACGGGGCCGAGCAGAACGGTTATCGCATGGTCGGGTTGCCGGACGGGCTCGGCGCCATCGGCGGAGCCTGGTCCACGGACCTGCGCAAATACACGCGACCGGACCTTTACATGACGGTCTTCATGAACCACGAGGTCCGCCAGGAGTGGGGCGTGCCGCGTGCGCACGGACAGAAAGGCGCCTTCGTCTCGCAGTGGACCATCGACCTCGGATCGCTCCGCGTGCTGCGCGGCGAGGACCTGATCCGTCGCGTGATGACCTGGAACTCCTCGACCAACGGCTACCAGGACACGACCGGCACGACGATCTTCGACCGCTTCTGCTCGGGCGACCTGCCGCGACCGAGCGCGTTCTTCCACGCGTCGAGCGGCCGGGGGACGCCGGTGCGGCTGTACCTCAACGCCGAGGAAGCGGACGTGAACGGCCGCGTGTTCGCACACGTCGTCACGGGCGCACAGAAGGGCACCTCGTACGAGCTGCCATACCTCGGCAAGGCGAAGTGGGAGAACGCGCTGGCGCATCCGGCGTCGGGGACGCAGACCGTCGTCGCGATGCTCGAGGACCGGTCGCCGGGGCAGCTCTACCTGTACGTGGGCAACAAGCAGGCCACCGGTACCGTGATCCAGCGGTCGGGTCTGCAGGGCGGCAAGCTGTACGCCGTCAAGGTCACGGACGGTGGCCCGAACTACGGCGGCGGCGCGGTGCGCATCGAGGACTCCGGCGCCATCAACGGGCGCTTCGTATTGGTCGACCTCTCGGCGTACGCGCTCGCGTCGAGCGACGTGCTCGACACGCGCAGCGACCAGGCGGCGGTCAC
>DASUMQ010000279.1:0-5175 GCA_036277615.1 Steroidobacteraceae bacterium | reverse complement strand
AACACCCGGAAGCCGAAGTTGCTCAGGTAGGTGTAGAACGGGCGCACCGCGTACGACACGCGCGCACCGTGCGCGAGGCGGCGCCGACGAGCAGTGTGCCGTGCCCGGGTGCGCACACGATCGCGAAAGTGCCACCACGTCGATCGCCGTTGTCCTCCGAAGCGCCGACGCCCGAACGGGCATCGTGGCCGCCCCGAGCCGAAACGATGGCGCCGCTCGTGACGTCCAATGGATGTGGACGCGTACGAACCCGACGGTGACACATGAACGCAATTACCCGAGTTCCCGGCCTGGCGCTGGGTGCAGCACTGATATTGTCCGGCGCGGTGGAGATCACGCACGCGGCCGGCCCCTCGACACGCGGACGCGACACGGCACTGGCGGCCCAGGGCAAACACATCTTCCGGTACGACACGTTCGGTGACGAAGCGAAGTGGACCGACCTGCTGCGGATGCACGAGGTGATCCGCACGGCGGTCGACCCCGTGACCGCGTTGTCGGTCGGCCTGAAGGTCGACGTGGACGCCCTGCCCCCCTCGGTCCGCAAGGGCATCCTGGAGGGCAAGGTCGACCTGCGAAGCCCCGCGACGACAGTCGCGCTGCTCAAGCTCGACGCGGTGGTCGGCCTGAAGGGGACGGTCGAGAAGGTCAATGGTCGTGATACGTTGACGCGCGTCGGCACCACCTGCGCGCTCTGTCATTCCACGGTCGACGACTCGTTCGCTGCCGGAATCGGCAAGCGCCTGGACGGCTGGCCGAACCGCGACCTCGATCCCGGCAAGATCATCGCGCTGTCGCCCGCGGTGCAGGAGCCGGAAAAGGCGCTGCTGCGCGCCTGGGGCGCGGGAATGTACGACCCGCGGCACAACGTCGACGGCCTCAATAAACCGGTCGTGATTCCGCCCGCCTACGGGCTCGCGGGCATCCACAGCATCACCTTCACCGGCGACGGCGCGGACATCGCGTACTGGAATCGCTACGTGGCCGTGACACAGATGGGCGGCCTCGGCACGTTCGAGGATCCACGACTGCCGCTGAGCATCACGAACGGCACGGTCGACCTCGTGAGCAGCAAGCTGCCCGCGTTGCAGGCCTATCAGTTGTCGCTGCTGGCGCCGGCCGCGCCTGCGGGCAGTTTCGACGCCGCGGCGGCTGCGCGTGGCAAGCTGGTGTTCGAAGGGGACGGCGAATGCTCGAGCTGCCACTCGGGCTCGACGTTCACCGATGCGAATGCGCGGCTGCATCCGCCGGAGGATTCGATGGCGGAGCCCGAGTTTCCGAGCTACGCCTCGCGCTCGGCGACCAAGCAGTACCGCACGACGCCGCTGCGTGGCATCTGGCAGCACCCGCCGTATTTTCACGACGGCTCGGCCAGTACGCTCGAGGACGTCGCACGGATCTACAACACCAGGAGGTCACTGGGCCTGACCGACGAGCAGGTCGCGGACCTGGTGCAGTACCTCAAGTCGCTTTGACGCGGGCCTTGGGCACCCTCACCCGCTGCTGCACGACGACCTCTCCCGCGTAAGCGGGAGAGGGTCGGGTGAAGAACTACAACACGTCCCAGGGATACCCGCCCTGCTCGAGGATCGCGCCCGCGAGCGCGTCGATCGAGCGATCCTCGTTGTGGTCGGCGCCGCGGATGTTGCGGACCATGCGCCGCCGCGCCTGGTGCGTGAAGATCCGCGCGATGTCGACCACCTTCGAAGTCGAGGACGGATCGCTCCTGATGATCGAATCGGCGCGCGAGAGCACGCAGAGGCCCACGAACAGGTCGATCAGCAGGTCGGCGATGCGCTTCTGCACGAGCTGGCGCTCGAAGATCCGCTTGCCGTGCTTGCGCAGCACCATCTCCGCGACGCGGGCCGCGCCGCGCACGTAGTTTTCGTATACCTGCACGAGCGGCGCGAGCTCGGGCACGAGCTGCGTGTCGATGCGGGCACGACCGCGGTCGAATCGGCGGCCCGCGTAGCTCGAGAGCACGCCGAAGCCCTTGATCGGGTCGTTGAAGATCGAGTTGAGCGCCGACTGCAACTCGGTGAGTCCCGCGCCGACGTCCTTGAGCGCCGAGAGCGCGATGAAGAGCCGCAGGATTTCGTTGGTGCCCTCGAACACCGGCAGGATGCGCGCGTCGCGCACGCACTGCTCGTAGGGCTGCTCGCGCATGTATCCCATGCCACCCGCGATCTGCAGGGCCTCGTAGGCCGTGCGCTGCATCGCCTCGCTCGCAAACACCTTGGTGATCGCGGCCTCGGTCGAGTAGTCCTCGTAACCGCTGTCGATGTAGTGCGCGACCATCCAGACCGCGCTCTCGGCCGCGAAACAGTCCACCGTCATCTGCGCGATTTTCTCGCGCACCATGCCGAACTCGGCGATCGGCCGGTCGAACTGCTTGCGCTCCTGCGCCTGCCGCACGGACCTGCGGATCAGCGCCTTCATGCCGCCGACCGCACCACCGCCGAGGCCCGTGCGACCGTTGTTGAGAATACCCATCGCGACCTTGAAGCCCTTGCCGACCTCGCCGAGCACGTTCTCGTGGGGCACGCGCACGTCGTTCAGGATCACGCTCGTCGTGCTGGAGGCGCGGATGCCCATCTTGTCCTCGTGCGAGCCGTGGCTCACGCCAGGCCATGCGGCCTCAACGAGGAACGCCGTGATCTTGCCCTCGGGCCCGTCGGTGCGCGCGAAGACCGTATAGAAGTCGGCGATGCCGCCGTTCGTGATCCAGATCTTCTCGCCGCTCAGGGTCCAGCTGCCGTCTTCGTTGCGCGTCGCACGCGTGCGGATCGCCGCGGCGTCCGAGCCCGCGTTCGCCTCGGTCAGGCAGAACGCCGCGATCATCTCGCCGGTCGCGAGTTTCGGCAGGTAGCGTGCCTTCTGGTCGGCGGTGCCGAAGAGCAGCAGGCCCTTCATGCCGATCGAGCTGTGCGCGCCGATCGTCAGCGAGACCGAGCTGTCGTGGCTGCTCGTCTGCGCGAGCACGCGGGCGTAGGCCGCGTTCGAGAGGCCGATGCCGCCGAATTCCTCGGGAATGATGAGTCCGAACAGGCCGAGCTCGCGCAGCGCCTGGACGAATTCGTCGGGCTGGTGGGCGTCACGGTCCCATTGCGCGAAATCGGCTTCCTTGCCGTCGAGGAATTTGTCGACCGAGTCGATGACCATGGCGAGCATCTCGCGGTCGCGCTCGTTGATGGCCGGGTACGGGAACAGCGACGGCTCGAGCACGTTGCCGAGCAGCAGTTGCTTCGCGACGCTCTGGTCGACGAGTTCGCGTGCGGTGGGGGCGGTCGCGGCGGCGGCCGGCGTGACGGTCGAGTTCATGTCGGTGTCCATCAGTCGGAGCCCGCGACCGGGCACTGAGGCCAAACATACTCCAATTGCTGCGCCGCGGCGAAACTGCAGGTTGTGCGGTTCTCGTCGTGCCTGGCATTGCGTGCCAGATGTTGCAATTCAATAGCTTACGAAGCCCTCTTCACAAGCTTATGAAGATCGGAGGGACGCACGAGCTCCGGCCATGATTGAACTGATCGGGCACGCGGGCGTACATACCGACACGGGGATCGAATCCTCGAAAGCGGGAGGCTGGACGTGGATCTCCCGGGTCATCGGACGACGGGCTTCGAGGCGGTGAACGAACCGTCCGGGGATGCGCACGAGCTCGAACTCCTCCACCGCACCGCCGCGCGCGATCGCAACGCCTTCGAAGCCCTGTACCACGTGTATCACCGGCGCCTTGCCCGCTTTCTCACCCGCATGACGCGCCATCCCGACCTCGCCGAGGAAATCATCAACGACACGATGTGGATCGTCTGGCAGCGCGCGGGCGAATTTCGCGGCGCCTCGCGTGTCTCGACCTGGGTGATGGGCATCGCCTATCGGCGCGCGCTCAAGGCCTTCCGGCGCGCGAGCGTCAAGCTCGTCCCCGTCGAGTACGACGCCGTGGACGACGCGGCGCAGACCGACGCGTGCGCCGAGGTGGAAGGGTTCGAACGCGTCGAGCTCGTCGCCCACGCGCTCGCCGAATTGCCGCTCGAGCAGCGGCTCGTCGTCGAGCTCACCTACTACCTCGGGCACTCGTGCGCGGAAATCGCGGAGATCCTCGAGTGCCCGGTCAACACCGTGAAAACGCGCATGTTCCACGCCCGTCGCAAGCTGCGGGCCCGGCTGCCCGCACTCTCCGGTGGAGCGCTGCCGTGAACGCCACGTCCTGCAGCAGCGAAGCCGCACGCCTGCTCCCGTGGTTCGTCACGGGGCGACTCGACGACGCCGACTCGGCAACGGTCGAGGCCCACCTCGCGTCGTGCGTCACGTGTCGTGACGACCTCGAGCACGAACGTGCGCTGCACGGCCTGCTGCACAGGAACGAGCGGCCGTCGCCGCTGTCGGCAACGCAAGGTTTTCAGCGCGTGATGGCGCGCATCGACGAGACGGAACGGGCGATGCGCGAGCCGCCGCCGGAGGCGAGCGGGCGCGCACCCGCGTCGCCGGCCCGCGAGCCACGCTGGATCGCGGCCGCAGTCGTCGTCCAGGCGCTCGCGCTCGCGCTCGTGGGCGCGGCCCTGTGGCGCGGCGCCGACCGGTCGTCGGACGGACACGCACCGTATCGCACCCTGACCAGCAGCCCCACGGCGCCCACCTCTGACGCGGCACGCCTGCGGGTCGTCTTCGCGCCGGGCACGACCGCGCGGGAGCTCGCGTCGCTGCTGGCAGCGATCGACGCACGCATCGTCGACGGGCCCTCGCCCGCCGGTGCGTACGCCCTCGCGTTGTCACCCGACGCGACGGCCGAAGCCATGGCCGCGAGCCTCGCGGTGCTGCGCGGCGACGCACGCGTCCTGTTCGCCGAACCGATCCGGGCGGAGCCGGCACGATGATCCGCACAGTGTCCTCGCTGCTGGCGGGCGCGCTCGTCGCCGCGCTGGCGGCGTGTGCGACGGTGCCGGCTCGCCCACCTGCCAACGCGATGCCCGACGCCGTGCGCCTCACGCCGGAACGCTTCCTCGTCGTCACCGTGCACGACGCACCGCGGCCGGAGCCCACGACTTACGGCGCCGCATCGGTCTCGTATGGCCCGAGCAGCCAGGCGCGAGCCACCGCCGGCGCGATCGCGACGGACTACGGACTGCAGGAGGCCGCGAGCTGGCCCATCCGGCTGCTCGGCGTTCACTGTGTCGT
>DASUMQ010000278.1:0-8284 GCA_036277615.1 Steroidobacteraceae bacterium | reverse complement strand
ACCGGTTGCCGCGTCACGATGGACATGCCGAGCCGCCGCACGGCCGAGACGGCCACGCTGCGCTCGGCGAAGAGCCGGTTGAGCGTATCGCAGAGCGCGAGCACGAGCGCATTCTCACTGCGCCGCCAGCGCTCGTAACGGCGCAGCACGCGCATGCCGTGCGCCTCCTCGCCCTTGTCCGCCGACTCGGCGAGCACCTGGACGAGCCCCGCGCAGTCCAGGAACCCCAGGTTGACCCCCTGCCCCGCGAGTGGATGGATCGTGTGCGCGGCGTCGCCCACGAGCGCGAGGCGCGGCCGCACGTACTCGCGCGCGTGCCACAACGCGAGCGGGAAGCCGGCGCGGGCGCTCGTGAGCGTGGCGTCGCCGAGCACGTGGTCGCTCGCTTCCGACACGCGTTCGTTGAATTCGGCTTCGTCACACTGCAGCAGCGACTCGGCCTGCTCGGGCGAGATGCTCCACACCAGCGACACCCGCCCGTCCTTGAGCGGCAGCAAGGCGAGCGGTCCGCTCGGCAGGAAACGCTGCCACGCCGTCTCGCGGTGCGGCTGCGCGGTCTGCAGGTGCGCGACGATCGCCGTCTGCCCGTAAGGCCCACCCGCACGGCCGATGCCCGCGAGCTTGCGCGCGACCGACTGGCCGCCGTCGGCGCCGATCACGAGCTGGCTCGAGAGCCGGCGACCGTCCGCGAGCACGACGCGGGCCGAGTCCTCGTCGCACTCGAGTGCCTCGAGCCCGCTGCGCACCTCCGTCACGCCCCGCAGGTACGGCGATTCGTGCAAGGCCCACTGGATGCGCAGGTTCTCGACGATGTGACCGAGGTTCGGTTCGGCCGTCTCTGCCGCCGAGAAGCGGAGTGCGTCGGGGCGCTCGTGCGTGCTCGCCGCGTCCCAGACGACCATGCGCTGGTACGGCGAGGCATGCGGCTCGATGGCCTCCCAGGCGAGCGCGGCAGCGAGAATGCGCTCGGACGCGCGGGACAGTGCGGACACGCGCAGGTCCAGTTCCGCGTCGTTCGGCCGGCGTGGCGTCGCGGGATCGACCAGCGCGATGCGCCAGTGCGACAGCGCCTCCTCGCGTGCGATCAACGCAGCGAGACAGCTGCCGACCATGCCGGCGCCGACGATGACGACGTCGAAGTCCGTCCTGCGCGACGTTGCCATCAATGCAGGCCTGCGAGCGGCACGCCACGGGCCAGACGTGGCACGCGTTCGGCCGCACCGACACTGAGCCGCGCGAGCGCCGACTTGGCGGGCGGCAGCACGTCGAACGCGAGGAGCCCCAGGCTGCGCAGCGTGCGCAGCGCCCCGAGCGGCGTGGCAAAGAGGCGTACCAGCCCGTCGGTGAACGCCACGATCCGCCGGCGGTCGGCCTCGCGCCAGTCTGCGTAATCCTGCAGCAACTCCGGCGTCCCCGGATCGGGCGTGCCCGCCAGCCTGCGATCGGCGATCACCTCGGCGAGGCTCATCGCGTCGCGCAGGCCCAGGTTGAACCCCTGGCCCGCGATCGGATGCAGGCCCTGGGCCGCGTTGCCGACGACGGCGAGGCGTGGCCCGACGTGGCGCTCGGCGCGCGACAGCACGAGGCTGTACGACGCGCGCTTGCCGACGCGCAGGAAGCGCCCGAGCCGGAACCCGAACGCGCGCTGGAACTCCGCGATGAACTCTTCGTCGCCCAGCGCGAGCAGCCGTTCGACTTCGGCGGGCCGGGCGGTCCAGACCAGGCCGCAGCGTCCATCGGTGAGTGGCAGGACCGCGATCGGCCCCGATTCCGTGAAACGCTCGTACGCGACGTGGTCGTGGAAGCGCTGGGTCACGACGACTGCCGTGATGGCGGTCTGCTCGTATTCGATCCGGTCCGCGCCGATGCCCGATTGCTCGCGCACGAGCGAGTGGATGCCGTCGGCCGCGACGACGAGTCTGGCGACGAGGGTACGCGACTCACCGTCGAGTTCGTACTGCACGGTGCGGACGTCGCCCGCCAGTGCGCTGCCGCTCACGCGCGCGGGCGCGATCACGTCCACCGTGGCGCAGCGTCCGAGACCCTGCCAGAGCGCCGCACCGATGGCCCGGTTCGGCACGACGTAGCCCAGCGCATCGAGCCCCTGCTCGGCCGCGTCGACGCGCGCGCTGCCGAACCGGCCCTGGTCGGAGACGTGGATGCGGCGGATCGGCGCGGCCTCGCGTGTCATCGCCTCCCAGACGCCAAGCGTCCGGAACGCACGCACGGTGCCGTTCGCGAGCGCGGTGGTGCGCTCGTCGAAGCTCGGATGGCTGTCACCCGCAGCCGGTGCGATCGCCTCGAGCAGCGCGATGCGCATCCCGAGCGGCGCCAGCGACAGCGCGAGCGACGCACCGACCAGGCCTCCGCCCACGATGGCGAGGTCGTACGGAGCGTCGGGCGCGTTCAACCGGGCTCCTAGGCCGCGACGCGCGTGCCGTGGGCCATCACCCGCTCGATCTCGGCCGGCGTGCGCGGCAGGCCCGCCGTGAGCAACTCGTTGCCGGAGGCCGTGACGAGGACGTCGTCCTCGATCCGCACGCCGATGTTCCACCAGCGCTTCGGAACGCCCCGCGTGCCCGACGGAATGTAGATGCCCGGCTCGACGGTCATGACCATGCCCGGCTCGAGCACGCGCCATTCGGTGCCGACCTTGTATTCGCCGACGTCGTGCACGTCCATGCCGAGCCAGTGCCCGGTCCGGTGCATGTAGAACTTCTTGTACGCCTCTTCCTTGACCAGCGTCGGCACGCGGCCCTTGAGCAGTCCGAGTCGCACGAGGCCCTGCGTGATCGCGCGCACGGCGCTGTCGTGGGCCTCGTTCCAGTGATGCCCCGGCCCGATCACGGCGAGTGCGGCCTCCTGCGCCTCGAGCACGACCTCGTAGATCGCTTTCTGCTCGGGTGTGAAGCGACCGTTCACCGGAAACGTACGCGTGATGTCGGAGGCGTACAGGCCGTACTCGCAGCCGGCGTCGATCAGCAGCAGGTCGCCGTCCTGCAGCACGTCGGCATTCTCGTGATAGTGCAGGATGCAGCCGTTCGCGCCGCCACCGACGATCGGGTGATAAGAGATGTCGGCGCCGTGCCGGTGGAACTCGTGCAGCAGCTCCGCCATCACCTGGTACTCGGTCATGCCGGGCCGCGTCACGCGCATCGCGCGCACGTGGGCGCCGACGGCGATCCGGGCCGACTGGCGCATCACGGCGGCCTCCGCCCGGCTCTTGTACAGGCGCATGTCGTGCAGCGCGTGGTCGAGCGCGACGAACTCCTGCGGGCTGTGGATGCCGTTCTTGCTCTGGCCCTTTAGCCCGTTGACCCAGCCGAACACGCGCTGGTCGAAGTCGGGGAACTGGCCCATCGAGTAGTAGACGCGATCGCAGCGCTCGATCAGCCCGGGCAGGATGTCGTCGATGTCGCCGATCGGGAATGCGTCGTCGGCGCCGAAATCGCGCACGGCCCCCTCGGGTCCGGCGCGGCGCCCATCCCAGGTCTCGCGCGCCGGGTCGCGGTCCCGCACGAACAGGATGTACTCGGCCTGCTCGCGGCCGGGAACCAGCACGGCGACGGCTTCGGGCTCGTTGAAGCCCGTCAGGTAGTGGAAGTCGCTGTCCGGACGATAGTGATAGTGGACGTCGCCGTTGCGCTGGCGCTCCGGCGCGGCGGGCAGGATCGCGATCGCTCCCTTGCCCATCGTCTTCATCAGCTGGCGCCGGCGGCGAGCGTGCTCGTCTTTGCGCAGGGTCGTGTGCACTCGGTCGGTCTCTGCCTGGAGGGTCTGTTCGAATCCGGACGGCATCAGTGGCGCGCCGTCGAGGTCGTCTGCGATGCGCGGAGGTCGGCGAGTTCGTCGTAGATCAGCTGCGCGCCGACGCGCAGGAATTCCACCAGCTCCGCGAGCGCGGACTCTTCGACCTCGGCGCTCTCGGAGCCGACGGCGCCGGCGCGCGACACCTCGGCGAAGTCGGAGAGGACTTCCGCGACTTCGCCAGGCAACGCGCCACGCGCAAACGGCCCCGCGGCGCCGAAGCCGTAGAGGAACCCCTGCGCCCAGGCGCCGAGCGCCTCGACGCGTTCGGCGAGTCCCGCGTCGTCGGGCGGCAGCAGGGGCTCGAATTCCATCTCGCGCGCTTCGAGCACAGAGCGGCTCTGCTCGAACAACTCCTGCAACGGCCCCGTCGCCAGTCCGGGATTCGACGCGTTCTCCGGGACCTCGGGCAACAGTTCCTCGAGCCACTCGGCCGGCAGGTACACTCGCCGGGCACAGAGCGCGCCGACGAGACAGCCGTGCGCCTCGGCGGCGTGCACCGAGGATCCGCCGGCCGCGAGCGCCTGCGCCACGGCGTCGTATCCGATGTGGGTGGACATCGCGCGTATCGTACCACTCGCTCCCGCGAGCGGCCCCGGATCGGCGCGAGTTCAAATTGATTCCCCGGGGGTCGGGCTCTATAGTGATTCGCACTATGAACGAGCCCGCCGCCCGATCTGCCGTCGACGTCGAACTGCGACGCATCGAACGCCGCCTCGAGGAACTGGTGGCCACGGTCACCCAGCTCAAGGAAGAGAATCGCGCCCTGCGCCAGCGTCAGGACAGCCTGATCAGCGAGCGCGCCAACCTCCTGCAGAAGAACGAGCAGGTCCGCGCGCGAGTCGAGGCGATGATCGGGCGACTCAAGGCGATGGAGCAGAGCTGATGAGCGAGGATCGGATCACGCGCGTGAGCGTCCGGCTGCTGGACCGCGAATACCAGGTCGCGTGTCCGGCCGAGGAGCGCTCCGACCTGCTCGACTCCGCGGAGTATCTCGACGGCAAGATGCGCGAGCTGCGCGAGTCGGGCAACGTGGTCGGGCTGGACCGCATCGCGGTGATCGCGGCTCTCAACATCGCGAACGAGCTGATCAAGCAGCGCAGGCAGGGCACCGTGATCGAGGGCGACCTCGGCGCACGACTGCGCTCGCTGCGCGAGCGCGTCGAGTCCGCGCTCGAGAAGGGTCAGCAACTGGAACTCTGAGGGTTCGCAGCAGTCCGAACCCTCAACGCTTTGGCGCTGCCTGCGGTGTTCGACACGGTCCGGGTTACCTCTCGACCGTATGTTAAATACCCTGGGGAGCCTGGTCAGTCGGCAGCATTGTGCAAGTCCGCCTCGAGCGGAAAGCCTTAAGTGTCGCGACCTTCCCCAAATATTGCTCTTGTCGAGAGCAATGGCCCGTGACGGCACAGGCGGGTGGCGCCTCTCCCCTCCTCTCTACGCGCGAAGCGCGCAAGCGGGTCCTGGCACTGCGCCGGGGTCTTGCCGATGACGCACGTGATTCGGCCGCGCGCGTGATCCACCGCGAACTCCGGCGCCTGCACGTCTGGCGCCGTGGTCACCGGATCGCGGCCTTCCTCGGCATGCCGGACGAAGTCGACCTGCGGCCGTGCTTCGAGGAAGCGTGGCGCCGCGGCGTCCGACTGTACGTGCCGCGCATCCTGAGCCTGCGCCACGGCGCGATGACCTTCGTTCCGTACGACCGCGGTGCCCGCCTGCAGCCGAACCGTTTCGGCATCGACGAGCCGGTGGTCCCGATCGGTCGGCGCGTGAGCGCGCTGCAGCTCGACACGATCCTCGTCCCACTGGTCGGCTTCGATGCGCAGTGCCACCGTCTCGGCATGGGTGCCGGCTTCTATGACCGCGCCCTGCAGCGAAGGCGCGAGCGCGCGCAGCCGTTCCGGCACCCGCGGCTGATCGGAATCGCCTACGACGTCCAGCGACTCGAGCGGATCGATCCGGCACCCTGGGACGTCTCGCTCGACATGGTGGTGACGGAGCGTGGCGTCTTCCGTTGTCCGCCCCACTCACCCTCGAGGCGACCAATCCCATGAAGTACTGGCTGATGAAATCGGAGCCCCAGGTCTTCGGCGTCGACCACCTCGCACGCGCCCCGAAGCGCACGACGGCCTGGGAGGGCGTGCGCAACTACCAGGCGCGGAACATGCTCCGGGACGATTTCCGGAAGGGCGACCTCGCTTTTTTTTACCACTCGAGCTGCGAGGTTCCCGGCATCGCCGGCATCGTGAAGGTCGTGCGCGAGGCCTATCCCGATCCGACGCAGTTCGATCGCAGGAGCGAGTACCACGACGCGAAGAGCACGCGCGAGGCGCCGCGCTGGTTCTGCGTCGACGTCCGGCTCGAGCAGCGGATCGAGCCTGTAATTACGCTGCCGGAGCTCCGCGAGCACTCGGGCGACGCGTTGCGCGAGATGGTGATCCTCAAGCGCGGCAATCGTCTCTCGGTGACGCCGGTGAGCGCCGCGGAGTGGCGTTGCATCGTCGGTCTGCGCGCGTGAGCGATCACGTCGACGAGCTCTTTCGTCGTCGCGCGTTCGAACCCCCTGCCAAAGAAATCGTGACGGCGGTATTGCATTTCAATTTTGATTTCTGTAAATACTGCGCCGGGACTAACCCGACATGGAGATTTGATCATGGCAGCTAAGGCAAAGAAGGCGACCAAGAAGAAGGCCACCAAGAAGAAGGCGGCGAAGAAGAAGTAAGGTCGCTGAAGAAGAGGCGGCGATCCTTCGAAAGAAAGACCGCCGCCGATTCCGAAACGACGACTGTGCCCGCGCAAGCGGGCACAGTTGTATCTGGGGTCCGGAAAGCACGCGCATGAACACCCAGGACACGAAAAAGCAGCGCGCCGCGGCCGCGGCAATCGAATATGTCCGCGCCGGCACGGTCATCGGCGTCGGCACCGGGTCCACGGTGAACTTCTTCATCGACGCGCTCGCGGAGATGCCGCGGCGCATCGCGGGCGCGGTCTCGAGTTCCGAGGCGAGCACGCAGCGGCTGGCCGGCCACGGCATCCCGGTGCTCGACCTGAACGAGCTCGAGAGCCTCGAGGTCTACGTCGACGGCGCCGACGAGGCGACGCGCGACCTGCACCTGATCAAGGGTGGCGGCGCCGCCCTCACCCGCGAGAAGATCGTGGCCGCCGTGTCGCGCCGGTTCGTCTGCATCGTGGACGAGGCGAAGCTGGTCGACCGGCTCGGTCGGTTCCCGCTCCCGGTGGAAGTGATCCCGATGGCACGCAACCACGTCGCTCGCGAACTGGTCCGGCTCGGCGGCCAGCCGGTCTGGCGCCGAGGCACGGTCACCGACAACGGTGGGCACATCCTCGACGTGAAGGGCCTGCAGATCGTCGACCCCGTCACACTCGAGCGCGAGATCAACCAGGTCGCGGGCGTCGTCACCGTCGGGCTGTTCGCGCAGCGCGGCGCCGACGTGCTCGTGGTCGGCACGGACGCGGGCGTGCGGACACTCGAGCGGCGTGGACGCTGACCCGGGCCTGCTCGCGGAACTCGCCGAGGTCCTCGGCGCGGGCCTGGTGACCTCGCCCGATGCCTGCGTCGCCTTCGAGTGCGACGCGCTCACCGCGCACCGGCATCGACCGGACCTCGTCGCGCTGCCTGTCTCGGTCGAGCAGGTGCAGTCGGTCCTCCGCATCTGCCACGGGCGCGGTGTGCCCGTCGTCGCCCGCGGCGCCGGCACCGGGCTCTCCGGCGGCGCCCTGCCGGTGCCGGGCGGCGTGCTGCTCGTCCTTGCGCGACTCGACCGCATCCTCGAGGTCGACGCGATCCGCGGCCTCGCACGGGTGCAACCGGGTGTGACCAACCTCGCAGTTTCCGAGGCGGCCGCACCGCACGGCCTCTATTACGCGCCCGACCCGTCCTCGCAGGTCGCGTGCTCGGTCGGCGGCAACGTCGCCGAGAATTCGGGCGGCGTGCACTGCCTCAAGTACGGGCTGACCGTGCACAACGTGCTCGAGGTCAAGGTCGTGACGATGGACGGCACGCTGCTGACCTTCGGCGCGGAGACGGGCGAGGCGCCGGGCCTGAACCTGCTCGGCGTGGTCGTCGGGTCGGAGGGCATGCTCGGCGTGGTCGTCGAGGTCACCGTGCGCCTGTTGCCGGTCCCGCGCCGCGTCGAACTGCTGCTCGCGGCGTTCGACAGCGTCTCACGGTGCGCCGATGCGGTCGGCGCGCTGATCGCGTCCGGCATCGTGCCGGCCGGCCTCGAGATGATGGACGCACCCGCGATCCGCGCGGCCGAGGCATTCGCGAATTGCGGTTACCCGCTGGAAGCGCAGGCGCTGCTGCTCTGCGAGGTCGACGGCCTGGACGCGGACGTCGCGCGGGAGCTCGAGCAGGCGCACGACGTGCTTGGGCACGCAGGCGCGATCTCCTTGCGCGTGGCGCGCGACGCGGAGGAGCGCCGCCGGATGTGGTCGGGGCGCAAGTCGGCGTTTC
>DASUMQ010000277.1:0-24660 GCA_036277615.1 Steroidobacteraceae bacterium | reverse complement strand
CCGCCCGCGGCTTCCTCCTCGCCGGCCGAGCCACCAAGCCCGCCCACGACGTCCTCGCCCAGGATGATGACCCGGGGATCGCGGCGCATCTCGGCCGCGAGCACTTCACTGATCGCCTCGCGATAAGACTTCACGGCCATTTCAATAGCTCCCGTAGACGTCGGCGTACAACGCGGCGCTGGTCGGCTTGGGCGCCGCCTTCGCGATGTCGACGCGCTCGTCGACCAGTTCCGCGAGTTCCTCGTCGATCTCGCGCAGTTCGTCGGCGGAGATGTCGAAGTCGCGCGTCACGCGCTCCTCGAACCGGACGAGCGGATCGGCGGTCTTGCGCAGGCGATCAACCTCCTGCGACTCGCGATACTTCTGCATGTCGCCCTCGAAGTGCCCGTACCAGCGCATCGCGACGGCCTCCACCGCGCTCGGACCCTCGCCCCGGCGCGCCCGTTCGACGGCGCGCCCGACGGCGTCGTAGACGGCGAAGAAGTCCACGCCGTCGACCTTCTCGCCCGGCATGCCGAACGCAGCGGCACGATTCGCGATGTCCGCGCCGCCAAGGTGGTAGGCCGTGCCGGTGAATTCCGAGTAGCCGTTGTTCTCGTACATGAAGATCATCGGCAGCTTGAGCACGGCTGAGAAATTCAGTGATTCCGCGACGGTGCCCTGGTTCGACGCGCCGTCGCCGATGAACGCCAGCGCGACGCCGCCGGTGCCGAGCGTCTTCTGCGTGAGCGCCGCACCCACCGCGATCGGTGGTGCGCCGCCGACGATCGCGTTCGCGCCGAGCATGCCCTTGCGCAGGTCGGCGATGTGCATCGAGCCGCCCTTGCCGTTGCAGAGGCCGCCCTGCTTGCAGTAGATCTCGAGCAGCATCTCGCCGATGTCGCAGCCCTTGGCGATGCAATGGCCGTGACCGCGATGCGTGCTGCCGATGTAGTCGGAGTCGCGCAGGTTCATGCACGCGCCGACCGCGACCGCCTCCTGGCCGCAATAGAGGTGGACGAAGCCCGGGACCGTGCCCGCCTGCACTTCACGGCGCATGCGTTCCTCGAACTCGCGGATCGCCCGCATGCGGCGGTACGCCTCCAGCAGCATCATCGGGTCGTACGACATCGTCCATCCTCCAACGCAGCGGCGGGCCGATCAATAAAAACAGTCAATCCGGCTTTTTTTAAACCTTAAGCGATCCGGCCGAAAAGCGAAAGCCAAAAAAGTGCTGCAAAGCAGCAAGATCCGCTTCTGAAAAAAACAGGATTGACGGTTTTTAACTGACGCGGTACGACTGTGTCCCTGCCTCCCCCAAAGCCCGAGACACCCATGCTGTTCAACCACGCCCGCGCCCTGCAGAAGATGGACCAGTTCGGGCTCGATGCGCTCGTCGCCGCCGCGCCGCGCAACGTCTATTACGCTTCCGGGTTCTGGACACGCATTTCCGAGTGGGGGTTCCAGGAGAACCAGGCCGTCGTCGTGATCCCGCGAGATTCCTCGCGACCGGCCACCCTGGTCGTGCCGGAATTCGCGCTCGCCGGCCTGCTCGAAGCGCCGACCTGGATCCCGCAGGTCCGCGTGACCGAGTTTCTGAACACGAGCTTCGTCGCGCACGAGCCGGAACCGGTGCGTCTCGATCCACTGCAGGGTGACGTCGAGCGCCTGTACGCGGAAAAGGTCGCGGGACCGATGGCCGCGGACATCGTGCAGGGCACGGCCGACGCGCTCGCGGAACTCGGATTGGCGGACGCCCGCGTCGGCTTCGACGACCTGCGGCTCGCGCAACACGTGCAGACCACGCTGCCGGGGTTGCGGATCGTCGATGCGCTGGACGCGTGGCTCGACGTCCGCAAGGTCAAGACGCCGCAGGAAATCGATTTCCTGCGGCGCGGCGCGTCGATCAACGAGGACGGGCTGCGGGACATCATGCCCGACATCAAGCCGGGCGCGGTCTGGCGCGACGTCGCGACACGGTTTCGCAATTACGTGCAGGGCCGCGGCGCCAACCTGCTCTCGGCGCAGAAGGCATTACAGTTCGGGGCGGAGTACGGCGGCGAGTATTTCCCCGACCTGATGTTCGCCGACTACGACTGGAAGGTCCGCGACGGCCAGGTGATCATCTTCGAAAGCTGGGGGACGTATTCCAACTACGCGTTCGACGTCTCGCGCACGGTCCACGTCGGGGAGCCCACGGCGGAATATCGAAGTCTCTGCGCGACGATCTCGGCCGCGCAGCAGGAGTCGGTGCGGCACCTGCGCGCCGGCGTGACGACTCACGACGCGTGGGCGGCGATTTCGAAGATTGCCTACGACATGCCGATCCCGACGCCGCGCAAGACGCTGGTGTTCCTGCACTCGATCGGGCTCGACATCATCGAGCTGCCGAGTTCCTACCCCGCGTTCGGCCGGCTGAAGGATTTCGAGCTCGAGGAGAATACGGTCGTCAACTTCGAGTTCCTGTACTTCGGGCACTCGCTCGCTCCGTATCACCTCGAAAGCAGCTACCTGATCGGCCGCGACGGGGCCGAGTGCCTGCACACGTTGCCGCAGGCGCTGACGGTCGTCGGCTGAGGCGAGCCCCCAAGAAAAAGGCCGGCGTTGTGCCGGCCTTTTTCGCACGAGCGAAGCTGGCGGTCAGCGACGACTGCCGAAACCGAACCCGACCTCGATGCCATAGTTGATCGGCGCGCCCCACTGCGTGTGCGTCCACAGCGTCGCGACCGACTGCGAGGCGATCCGGTACCGCTCGTCCGTCAGGTTGCGACCGTAACCCCGCACGAACCAGTTGCCGTCCGCGCCCGTGTAGGTCACTGAGGCGTTCAGCAGGTTCTTCTCGTCGAGATACGCGTCGTACTGGCGGCCCGCCGCCGAGATGTAGAACAGGTTCTCGTCCTCGTGGTAGTACTCGGCGCCGAACTCGAGATCCGCTCCGCTGCCGAGCGTCCACGTGTAGAGCGCCTGGATCGAGCCCATGAACTCGGGCGAACGCGGCACCGGCAGGCCGGAGAAATCGCCCACGAACTCCTGGATGGTCGCGCCGGTCACGGGATCCACGACCTCTGGCTGGTTGATCACGAACTCCTTGTACTCCGCGTCCAGGTACGAAGCCTGGGCACGGATGCGGAATGCGTCGGTCAGCAGCGCCTGGAATTCGAGCTCGACGCCCTTCGCTTCGACCTCGGCCGCGTTGTAGAACACCGTCTCCTGGAACGTGGCGCCCGACTGGTTCTCCGTGATGATGTTCACCGCGCGCTGCGCGTCTTCGTACTTCGTGAAGAACACGGTCGGGTTGAAGCGGAACCGGTTGTCCTCGCTTTCCCACTTGACGCCCAGCTCGTAGTTCGTGGCGAACTCCGGGTCGACGGGTCGCGTGAGCTCCGACACCATCAGGCCGCTGGTGCCGGTCTGGTCGTTGTAGCCGCCGGCCTTGTAGCCGCGCGAGATGGTCAGGTACGAGAACAGGTTGTCGGTGAACTTGTACGAACCGACGACGCGCCAGCTCGGCTCCGTCCATTCCTCGGAAAGGTTCTCGAACCCTGGCGTGCCCTTGTTGACGATGATGCCGCCCGGGTATTTGCTGAAGTTGCCGGCCTGCAGCGGGTCGTTGAAATCCTCCCAGGACAGGCTGCCGTCGGGAAGCGTGCTGGGCGCCTGGTCGAGCATGTCGAACGGGACCTGCGTGCGACCGGCCCATTCGCGCTCGTCCTTCGTCACGCGGTAGCCGCCGGTGAGCGTGAAGCTGTCGGTGATGTCCCAGCTCACGTCGACGTAGCCCGCGAGCGAGTCGGAATCCTGCCTGTTGCAGAGCACCTGCGGGGTGCTGTTGTTGTATTGCGCCGGCAGCCCAAAGACGGTGAGGTCCGTTGCGAGGTCGATGAAGCCGAGCACCTGCACGACGCAGAAAGCCGCGTCGTTGGTCTGCTGGAAGGCACCTGCGACGAAGTTGACCGGACCGTCGAACTTCGACGCATAGCGCGCTTCGAACTGCGTCGTCTCGCGCGTCGTGTCGCGCGTCGCGTCGAACAGCGAGATCACTTCACCCGTGTCGACATTGACGGGCGCAGCGCCCGTGTATGTGTTGGGCAGGTGCTCGTCCTGGTCCCGCTTGCCCGCCACCGCGTAGATCGTGCCGTGGCCGAGGTCCCACTCCATGTTGAGGTAAATGCCGTCGACATCGACGACCTGCCCCTTGCCCATCTTGAGCAGCGAGTCGTTGCGCTGCGTGGAGCCCATGTTGTCGAGGGGATCGCCGCTCGGCCGCGTGAAGCCGAGGAAGTTCCAGAGGTACGGGCCATCCGGCGGCGTGTCGTTGTAGGCCGGCACGGCGTCCGACCGGTCACGCATGACCTCGTACTGGGCGAGGAACGTGAGGTCGTCCGTCGGCTGCCACTGCGCCTTGATGCGACCGTTGACGATGTCCTCGCCGCCGATGCTCTTGCCCGGCTGGCCCCCGCCCTCCTCGCCCGTGACGCCCGGAATGGTGAACGGCGCAAACGTGCCGCCGAAGATCTCGAGCGTGTTGATCGGGCCGTAGTCGGCGCCGAGCTCGTAGTAACCATCGGACTTCGAGTACGCACCGACGAAGCGCACCGCGAAGACGTCGTCCACCAGCGGCACGTCGATCGAGCCCTGCACGCGCTGCGAATTGAAGCTGCCGTACGCGAGGCGGAAGTCGGCCCCGAACTCGTTCATGTCGGGGCGCTTGGTCTGGATCGTGACGGCGCCGCCGGTCGTGTTCTTGCCGAACAGCGTGCCTTGCGGGCCGCGCAGCACTTCGACGCTGTAGGTATCGAACGTGTCGAGCAACTGCGTCTGCACGCTCGGCATGACGAAGTCGTCGACCTGCACGCTCACCGGCGCGTCCTGGTAGACGATGATGTCGGTGAGCCCGACGCCGCGCAT
Organism: Steroidobacteraceae bacterium; assembly: GCA_036277615.1. Classification (GTDB taxonomy): domain Bacteria; phylum Pseudomonadota; class Gammaproteobacteria; order Steroidobacterales; family Steroidobacteraceae; genus RPQJ01. The sequence continues at coordinate 19,773 of DASUMQ010000277.1, read as the reverse complement.
CGCGAACGAGGCGGCGTTGAACGCCGTGATGCGCGAGGCGGAGAAGCCCGGCACGGAGCTCGCGATCCCGGAGATGTCGCGGGCAATCATGCGATCGATGTCCTCGGTCGTCACGGCCGAGACGGACACCGGGGTCTGCTGCAGGTTGGTGACGCCCGCGCGGGTCGCGGTGACCAGCACCTCCTCGAGGCCGGCGGCCGCCGGTGTCGCCTCGTCCTGCGCCTGTTGTGCCTGCACGACCGCGGGCGCGGCGGCGGCGAGGACGGCGGAGACGATGCGGGCGAGCGGCGTAAAGCGCGGTCGGTTCACGGACATGGACGGTTTCCCCCGAGTGTTCGGCCCGCTGCGCGGCCAGGATGTTGGAGCGGTGGCGAACGTGCGGTTCGCACCTCAGCGGAACGGAGTTTTAATCCAGCCCCGAAAAAAAATCAAACATGACTGTTTTTCATTTTTGCAACGCAAAACCAAGATCGCCTCGCTGCCGCGTTCGGAAAAACAAGGCCTGCCGGCTACAGCGAAGCGTGGTGTGTGTTTTTCGCAACCCGGTCTGTCCACGGTTTCTGCTCGCTTAAACAGTCAGTTCTGTTTTTTTATGTGCGACTGTTATAGTCGATGGCCTCCTCTTCTCCGTGCCACTCCTGCGAGGACTCGCCGATGGCTGCGAACCTGAAGCCCGCCTGGCCGATGACCTTGAGCGCCCCCGCCGACTCGCTCGAAGCCAAGCAACCGTACGTGGACGTCGGGCACGAAGTGGTCGACCCAACGCGCTACTACTCGCGCGAATTCATGGAAAAGGAATGGAAGTTCCTCTGGCCTCGCGTCTGGCTGCTCGCGGGCGTGACCTCGGACATCCCCGAGGACGGCGACTACACCGTGTTCAACCACGGGCACGAAAGCATCGTGATCGTGCGGCAACTGGACGGTGGCCTGCGCGCGTTCTTCAACGCGTGTCCGCACCGCGGCAATCCGATTGCGCTCAACGAGCGCGGCAGCGTCGCGAAGTTCACCTGCGCGTTCCACGCGTGGCGCTTCTGTCTCGATGGCACGAACGACTGCATCACCGACGAGCACACGTTCGACCCGGGACTCGTCGCGCACCGGCCCGGGCTCACCGAGCTACGCTGCGACCAGGTCGGGGGACTGATCTTCGTGAACCTGGACGGCAAGGCGCCGCCGCTGCGCGAGTGGATCGGCCTTCCGCCCGGCTACATCGAGAACTACCAGATCGACCGGATGCACGTCGTGCGGCACGTGCGCACGGAGTGGCTCGCGAACTGGAAGACCGGCGTCGACGCGTTCTACGAAACTTACCACCTGCCCCACATCCACCCGCAGACGCAGTGCGTGATGGAAGACTATTCGCAGTACGACCAGTACCCGAACGGCTTCACGCGCATGATCGTGCCGATCTGCACGCCGAGCCACCGCGTGATCGACCGCGACTCGGTCAACGAAGGGCTCCACTACATGATGATGGAGGCCGGCATGAATCCGGCCGAATTCCGCGGCACGGGCATCGAGGTCCGCACCGAGGTGCAGAAGGCCAAGCGCGAACGCGCGAAGCGCCTGGGCCTCGACCATTACGACCGGTTCACCGACGGCCAGCTCACCGACAGCTGGGCCACGGGTTTCTTCCCCAACGTGCAGATCGGCATGCACCCCGAGGGCGTGTTCATCATGCGGTTCCAGCCGCACCCGACCGACCCGGAGCGTTTTTACTACGACAACATGACGCTGATCCGCTACGTCGACGATCCGACGTACAGCGTGCCGGGGTGGATGGGGCTGCCCAAGGGCACGGACCTCACGGGTGCGACCCGTCCGAACATCGAGCACCATCCCGCCGGCGTGCGCGCCGACCTCGGCGAAGTGCTGAACCAGGACGTCGACCTCGTCGAGGCGGTCCAGCGCGGACAGAAGTCGCGCGGATTCCGCGGCCCGCTCTGGAGCGAGCAGGAAATCCGGCTCCGCCATTACCAGCGCGAGATCGACCGTTACATCAACGGCGAGAAGTGACCGGGCGACGCTATTACGACGACCTCGTCGTCGGTGAGGTCCGCGAGTCGGGCGAGCATCGCGTCGAACTCGACGAGCTGGTCGCGTTCGCGCGCGCATACGACCCGCAGTATTTCCACGCCGACCCCGACGCGGCACGGGGCTCCGTGTTCGGCGAGGTGATCGCCTCGGGCATCCATACGATGGCGCTCTGGCGACGACTCGATCACCAGATCAGCGGGGACATCGCGTGGATCTGCGGGGTGGGCTGGGAAGAGGTCAAGTGGCCGCAGGCGGTGCGCGCGGGTGACCGGCTGCGCGCGCGCTATGAATGCCTCGCGAAACGGCGATCGGGGTCCGATCCGACGCGTGGCGTCGTCGAGTTTCGCTACACGCTGCTGAACCAGCGCGACGAGACCGCGTGGACCTGTCGCAGCATCAACCTGATCGAGACGGGACCGCGGCCGGCCGGCTGACGAGCGTCATTCGTCGGGCGCGATCTTGAGCTCGAGCCCGTCGAGCGCCTCGCTGAATTCGACCTGGCAACTGAGACGCGACGTCCCCGAGTCGTAGTGCTGCAGTTCGACCAGCAATTCCTTCTCGTCACTCTGCGGCGCAGGCAGGCGCTCCATCCAAGCGGGCGCCACGAAGATGTGGCAGGTCGCACACGAGCAGAGGCCGCCGCAGATGGCCGTCACGCCGTACTCGTATTCGCGCAACGTCTCCATGAGCTTGAGTCCCGGACGTCCTTCGACGTCGTGGACGTTGCCGTCGCGATCGGTCACCACCATCTTCGCCATGCCGCACCCGTGGAACGCTATTCCGCAAACGTCGCATTATTGCAGCGCAAGACCCGGCTTGCACGTCGACGCAGCGAGGTCGCGAGCCGGTCGGCGCGCCGGCGCGCACTCTCGGTATCGATGCCTGCGCCAGGCTGCGCGAGAGCCGCGCGATACCACAGCCACTGCACGTAATCGAACGCCCAGAGTGCCCGTTCCACGCGCACTGGCTCCACCCGCCCGCCCGCGGCCCGATAGGCATCGACGAGCACGCTCCGGTGCCGTGACTCTAGCCCGTGCTGGCTCGAGAACGAGGCCAGGTCGAACGCCGTGTCCCCGATTCCCGCGTACTCCCAGTCGACGAGCCAGAGCCGCCCGCTTGCGTCGGTCAGCAGGTTCAGTGGATTGAGGTCGTGGTGGCAGAGCGCGGGCGACGTGAGGCCGGCGCGCAACGCCGCGAACACCTCGACCGCGCGCGCGGACAGCAGTGATTCCGTTCGCCCGGGTTCGAACGCGGGCTCGAGTGCTTTCGCCTGCGCGGCGAAGTACACGGCGCGCAGGTCGTGCGGCGCCGGCAGTGTGTGCAGCGAGGCGAGCGAGTGCGCGACGAGCGTCAGTCCCTTTGCGCTGCGCAACGGACGCCCGACGCGCCGCGCGTCGACCCACTGCGTGACCAGCAATCGTGCGGCCGGATCACAGCGGACGACCGGGGGCGACAGACCCGCCCGCGAAGTCAGTTCGAGCACACGTCGTTCGTTGACGTGATCCGCACCGAGGCCCTCGCCGTGCCCCCGCGCCAATCGCACGAAGTATTCGCCGCCTCCGTCGCACGACACCTGCCAGGCGAAGTTGGACAGCCCTCCCGGCACGGATCGAAATGACCCGTCGGCGAGCGCAACCGTCACCGGGTCGGCGCGCAGCGCGGCGCGAGCGTCCCGCTCGGCGTCGCACAGCCCGCGCGCGGGTGCCTCAGGCATGCGCGGACGAGACCGCCTCGCGGCGCCACGACAGGTAGCCGCGTACCGCCAGCGCCGCGTAGAGCACGTAGAGCGCCGCGGTCGCGTGCAGCCCCTGCGATCCGTAGAGCGCCGCGGCCACGACGTCGATCACGATCCAGTAGAGCCAGTTTTCGATGAGCTTGCGCGCGACGAGCCACGTCGTGAGCACGCTGGCCCAGGCGACGCCCGCGTCGGCATACGGCACGAAGCCTGCGCCCTCGTGTCCGACCAGCGCGCCATTGACCAGCGTCGCGAGGCCGATGGCAAGCAGTGCCAGCGCGTGGCGCCGCGCCGGCCACCGCCGGATCGGTGCCGGTGCACGCGTGGCCGTGCCGCGCCACTGTCGCCAGCCGTAGACCGCCATCCCGATGAAGAAGACCTGCAGCGCGGACTGCATGACCAGGCCGGCGCGCAGGAACACCGTGAAATACAGGGCCGAGCTGGCGATCGCGAACGCCCAACACCAGGCGTTCTGGCGGATCGCGAGCAGCAGGTAAGCGATCGCGAGCGCGACCGCGAGCCACTCGAGAGGCGTGACCGCGGCGATCGCCGCGACGACCGCGTCGGCCACGCTCAGGACTCGTTCGACGTGGGCTGGCCGCCGAGGACCTTGATGACGAACACCGCGCGCCGATCCGCCTCGAAGGTGCGGCGCGTCTCCTGCTCGAGCGCCGCGAAGACGAGCTCGTGTTCGCCCGCGACCTGCGTGCTCATCGCGTTGGTGACGACGGTGAGCCCGGCATGGACGTTGAGCCGCTGGATGAAGTCCTTGATCGGCGGTACGTAATCAGCGTCCAGCGGGTAGAGGCTGATCTCGACAGCAGTGCGCATGGTGTTGTTCCCGGCAGGTGGCGATGGATTCTCAGCGCCAGCGATACTGCAGCGTCGCGCCGACCAGGCGCGCGTCGCCGCGCTGGACGTACAGTTCGTTGGCGTAGTCGGGCGGCTCCAGGCCGAAGTAAAAACCGCGCACGGCGTAGTCCTCGTCGGTCACGTTGCGCGCCCAGGCGTACACCGACCACGCGCCTCGCGCGTAGCCGGCCTTCAGGTTGAGCAGAGCGTACGGCTCCGAGCGCCGGTCGTGACTCGCATCGAAGTAAAAGGCGTCGCTGCCGCTCAGGTCGGCGCGGGCCATCCAGCCGTCGTCACCGCCCCACTGTGCCGACAACGAGTACTGCCACCCCGGAGCATGCGCCTGCTCACGACCGTCGAGGTCGCGCTCGCCGTACCGGTAGCCGAGATACTCGGAGTGCAGCAGCCCCAGCGACGCGCCAAGCGTGAGCCGATCGAGCGGCCGCCACGAGGCCGACGCCTCGAGGCCGAAATTACGGCCCTTGGCCGCGTTGTCGGTGTAGAACACGTACGACAACGGGTCGCCCGGGTCGAGCTGGAACGAGGTCGCGACCTGCTGGTCTTCGCGCCACATGTGGAACAGTGCGAGTTCGCCCTGCACGCGCCCGTCCATGCCGCCGAACTTGACACCGAGTTCGGCGTTCCAGAGGTACTCCGGTGCGAACTGGCGCCGTTCGTCCGGCACGAACTGACCGATGTTGAAGCCGCCGGCCTTGTAGCCGCGCGCAAGCGTCGCATACCAGTGGGACGTCGCGCCCAGCGCGCCCTGCAGCGAGAGCTGCCCGCCGAGCATCGTGTCGCGTGGATCGAAACGCGCGCCGTCGGAGTCCGCGTAATCTGCAGTGCGCGTCTCGACGCGCAGGCCTGCCGTGAGTGCAAGGCCGGTCGTGAAGCGCCACTCGGCCTCCCCGTACCCTGCGAGGCTCGTCGCGGTGTATTCGGTCTCGAGCGGCGCGCGAAGCGGCTCCTGCGCAAAGAAGTCGCGCTGCAGCGAGTCCTCGGCGAGTCGCAGCAGGTACGCGCCCGCGACCCAGTCGAGCACGTCGCCGGAACTGCCCTCCAACCGCAGGTCCTGCGTCAGCGTCGAACGCTCGCGGGCGTAGCTGGAGTAATAATCGTACGGCGCGTATTCGCCCCAGTAAGGATCGTTGCCCCAGTCGCCGTCGAAGCTGTAGACGCTGTCCGAACGCGCGTGCGCGGTGGTGCTGCTGAACGAATAGGCGCCGAGCGGTCCCTCGAGCACGGCGGACAAACCACGCGTGCGCTGCGCGTCGCGCCCGGGACGGTCCGCCAGCGTGCGCCGCGAGTTGTCCGGGCTGAACGCGTCGTAACCGTTGTCGAGGTCGACGTACAGCGCGGCGACGTCGGCACGCCACGTTGCGGGCATTTCCAGCCTGAGCTTGCCCCGCAGCGTCGTCTCGTCGCGCCCGTTGGTGTCGTCGCGTCCGAGGTACGCGTTGTGCTGGAAGCCGTCGCTCTCGTAGCGCTGCCCGACGAGACGCCAGGACGAACCGTCGTCACCGAGCGCGCCGCCCGCGACCAGCCCCGCCGACCATGTGTCGTAGTCGGCGCCGGTGATTTCCGCATTGAACTCCGGTGTCGTGGTCGGGTCGCGCGTCTTGACCTTGACCAGGCCCGCGAGCGCGTTCGCGCCGTACCGGGTGCCCTGTGGGCCGCGCAGCACCTCGACCTGTTCGGCGTCGAACAGCGTCGCCGGCATGCCGACGCCGCTCAAGTCGATTTCGTCGATCAGGAATCCGACCGACGGGTTCGGTGCGCCCTGGTACTGCTCGAGCTCACCGATGCCGCGCATCTGGAAGAACCGCGGCCGCGAGCTGCCGCCCGACCAGTTCAGGTTCGGCACGAGTCCGAGCACGTCCTCGAAGTGTTGCAGCCCCGCCGCCGCGAGCGTCTCGTCGGACAGCACCGTCGTGCTGCCGGCGATTTCGGTGGTCGTCTGCCTGCGCAGCGACGCGGTCACGACGATCTCCTCGAGTTCGTCGACGACGGACGTCGGCGGGACGGCCGCGATCGAAGTCGCGTGACCGCCGGCCACGCCTGCGACGAGCACCGCCCGCAGCACGAACGTCGGGTACCGGCGGGGGCGCGGATTGGACTCGGTATGAAGCGTGCGTGCGCGAGACGGCATTACCTGCTCCCTACGCCGGTACTAACCGGATCAGGTTCGACGGGTTCGTCGATGAGCAGGCCGTCGCGCGGCTGCGGTCGACATCTCAGGCCGAGTCAGGCCACCCCAAGGTGACGCGGAGTATAGCGGAGGACGCGCTGCGGCGCCCGCGTGTTGACGCAGGACCCGGTTCCGGCACTAATGCGAACCTTCAACGTTTCCTGGACGTACCGGATGACCCAGCAGCGCAAGTGCCGCCTGTACCTGGTGGATGCTTTCACCCGCACGCGTTTCTGCGGCAATCCCGCGGCCGTCGTGCTCGACGCCGAGGTGCTCGACGAGCGGGCGATGCGCCGCATCGGGCGCGAACTCGGCGGCATCGAGACCGCGTTCGTCTTCCCCTCGGATTCCCCCGACTACGACGTCGAGATCCGCTTCTTCTCGCCGCGCCGCGAGGTCGGCTTCGTCGGTCATGCCACCGTCGCAGCCCACTACGTCCGTGCGATGGTCGACGGCGTGCCGCGCGGCAAGGTGCGCCAGAAATCCCAGGCCGGCATCGTCGAAGTCGAAATCAGCGGTGACGCGCCGGCGCTGCGCGTCTCGATCGACCAGACACCCGCGACGTTCGGCCCGGTCGTGCCGGAGGAGCGGCTCGCGCCGGTGCTCGATGCGCTCGGCATCAGCTCCTCGAGCCTGCACCCCGCGTGCCCCGTACAGGTGTTGAGCAAGGCGAATTCGCGGCTTCTGATCGGCCTGCAATCGCCCGACTCGCTCGCCTCGCTGCAACCCAGGATGGACCGTCTCGTGCAACTGACGCCGCACGTCGGCGCCGACGGGTTCTTCGTGTTCGCGATTACGCCGGGCTCGGATCCGATGACGACCGAGTCGCGCATGTTCGCGCCCGTGCTCGGCGTACCCGAGGACCCCGTCAGCGGCAATGCACACGGCATGCTCGGCGTCTACCTGCTGCATCACGGGCTGCTGCAACCTGTCCACGGCAGGGCCTCGTTCGTCGGAAACCAGGGCGCCTTTGTGGATCGACCCGGCCAGGTCGAGGTCACCGTGTCCTCGAGCGGCAAGCGTGCGACGGGCGTACGGGTCACGGGCGACGCCGTGATCGTGTACGAGGCAGCGCTGCCGGTCTGACGGTGGCGACCGGCGCGCGACCGCGACGCAGCGCCAGTTCGCGACGCACGTAGTCAGGTACGTCGTCCACGTGGTGCGACGCGATCACGAGCGTCGCGCCTTCGTCCCGGACCGCCGTGTCGAGCCGGGCCCGCACGCGAACGCGAGCCTCCGCATCGAGACCGTCGAACGGCTCGTCGAGCAGGTAGAGCCGGCGACGGCGCACGAATGCGCGCGCCACCAGCACCAGGCGCAGTTGCCCGTACGAAAGCTCGCGCGCGCACCGATCCGCGAGTTCGCGCAACCCCCAGCGTGCGAGGTCGCGTCCTACGCGCCGCGATTCCGACGCCGTGGCGACGTCGTTCAGTCCGATGCTGTCGTGCAGGCCCGACGCGACGATGTCGCGCACGGTGCAACCCGTGGCGGCATACCGCGCCTGCAGCTCGGGCGAAACCAGCCCCACGCGGCGTTTCCAGTCCTCGACCGCCGCCCAGCGTCGCTCGAGCGTCGCGCCGTGGCCCGGCCAGAGATCGCCGTAAACGAGCATGACCAGCGTCGACTTGCCGGAGCCGTTCGCACCGCGCACGTACCAATGCTCGCCCTCGACGAGGGTCCAGTCGAATGCGCCGATCACGGGTCGTCCCTCGCGATAGACGGCGGCACGCTCGAGGCGGAACAGCGACCTGCGACCGCGCGGCTGGTGGGCGTGGCTGGGCGACGATACGGGTCCGCAGATCGGCGTTGCGCCGCCCGATCGAGCGTCGGTCCCCGGCGCGACCGGCACGGCAAGCTCGAGGCGTCCGTGCGCCATCGTCGCAAGGCGCGTCGCATCGACCTCGCGCGCATCGGCGCGCCGATGACTGGTCAGCACCCACGCCGCGCGCGCCGGCAACGCTCGCCGCAACGCGCGCAGGAACGTGCGCCGTCCGCTCGCATCGAGGCCGTTCAGGGCTTCGTCGAGCAGCAGCACGTCCGGTCGTCGCACGAGCGCGCGCGCGAGCAGCGCACGGCGTCGCTGGCCGTACGAGAGGGTCAGCAGTCGTCTGGTCGCCACTCCCCGCAGGCCGACGCGCCCGAGCATTTCGTCGATGCGCCTGCGCTGCGGTGCCGTGGCCGGTCGAAGCGGAAAGTCGGAGTCGTCGAAGCCGGTGAGCACCACCTGCGCCACGGTCAGCGTCGAATCGTGACGCTCGTAGCGATCCTGCTTTTCCGGGCCCAGGTAGGCGATGCGGTCGAATGCATCGAGCGGCTGAGTGTCGGTATGTCCGTCCGCGAACACGTAGCGCCTCGATTCGCGTCCCGTCGGCGTGGGCCACACGTCGCCCCGCAGCAGCTTGAGCAGCACCGTCTTGCCGGCACCATTGGGCCCGAGCAGCAGCCAGCGCTCGCCCGTCCGTAACAGGAAGGACACGTCGCGCAGCGCCCAGTGGCGGCCGAGCCGGACACTGCAGTCCCGCAACTCGACCGACGCGAGTGCCCGCGAGCGTTTGCGGGCGCGCATCAGGGTCCGAGCCAGGTCCACCGCTCGCCGTCGCGTCCGATGCGTGCTTCCTCGTCGAGCTTCTGCAGGTGTGCGAGCAGCGAATGCCGCGCAAGCCCGTGCAGGGACACGGGCGTGTCGTCGTAGACCTCGGCCACCAGTGCTTCGACCGTCGCGGGCCCAGCCTGTCGTTGCAACGCGTCGATCACCCTGGCCTCGCGCCTGAGCCGATGCGCAATCACGCGCTCGACCTCGCCGAGCGCGTCGGGCATGACGGCCCCGTGCCCGGGCACGAGCGCCGTCAGTGGCAACGTGCGCAGGCGGCGCAGCGACTCGAGGTACAGACGCATCGACCCGTCGGGCGGCAGGATCACCACCGTCGAACCATTCATCAGGTGATCGCCGGTGAACAGCCACCCCTCCGGCTCGAGCAGGAAGCAGACGTGGTTCGACGCGTGCCCGGGCGTGTGCAGCGCACGCACGGTTGCGCCGGGCACTTCGAACACGTCGCCGTCCTCGATGGTCGCGTCCGGCACGTACGTCAGGTCCTGGTAATCGTCCCGGGGCGGCGGCCGCCCGCGCACCGGCGCGCCGGTGCGACGCGCGAGTGCCGCGGCGCCGGGCGAGTGGTCCGGATGGGAGTGCGTGCAGAGGATCTGCGCGATGCCTCCACCGGCCGCCAGCAGGATGCGCTCCAGATGGTTCGCGTCGTCCGGTCCCGGATCGATCACGAGGTGCGCAGCGCCGGTGCCGAGCACGTACGTGTTGGTGCCGGGACCGGTCAGCGCGCCGGGGTTGGGCGCGACGATGCGTTGCAGGTTCGGCGCGAGCCGCGTCGCAGCTCCGGTACACGCCGCGGCGTGAAAGTCCGCCGTCACGTCAGTCCCGCGCCGGCAGCTTGAACGCGAGCCCGCCCTTCACGACCACCGCGACGTCCTGCAGCCTGGCGATGTCGGCCAGCGGGTCGCCCTCGACCGCGACCAGGTCGCCGTAGCGCCCCGGTTGCAGGCTGCCGACGTCCCGCTCGCGGCCCATGTGACGCGCAGCCACCGACGTCGCCGACTGGATCGCCTCCATCGGGCTCATGCCACGCTGCACCATGATCGGGAACTGGCGCGCATTGAGCCCGTGCGGAAACACCGCCGCGTCGGTGCCGAAGACGATGTCGACGCCTGCCGCGTGCGCTTTCGTGAAACCCTGGCGTTGCGCTTCGGTCGTCTCGAGGTTCTTGCGCAGGAATTCCTCGGGCCAGCCCTGCTCGCGCCCCTCGGTGTCGATGTAATCGCCGTTGTACACGTCCATCGACAGGGCCACGCCATGCTTGCGCGCGAGCGCGATCGCCTCGTCGTCGATCAACGAGGCGTGCTCGATCGTGTCCGCGCCGGCGAGGATCGCCTCCTTGATCGAACGCGCACCGTGCGCGTGGGCCGCGACTTTCCGGCCCGCGGCGTGCGCCACCTTCGTGACCGCTGCCAGCTCCTCCGGCGTCATCTCCGGCTCACCCGGCACACCGCCGTAGGCGAGCACCGCGCCCGAGGCGATGACCTTGAGCACGTCCGCACCGCCGTCGACCGCTGCCTGTGCCTTGCGCGCGAACGCGTCGGGGCCGCGCGCGACGCCCTGCCGCACGATGGCCGGAATGCTCGATTCGGGGTGGCCGGGAATCACGAGGTCGCCACCGCCGCCCGGAACCGTCAGGTAGAAGCCGGAAACCTGCATGCGCGGGCCCGCGGCCCGGCCGGCGTCGATTTCGTCGCGCAGCGCCTTGTCGGCCCAGCCGATGTACGTGCCGACGTCGCGCGCGCTCGTGAAGCCCGCGAGCAACGTGACGCGTGCGTTCTCCCGCCCGAGCTCGACCTGCTGCTCGAGCGTGCGGCGGTAATAGACGCTCAGGTCGGCGGTCGAGCCCGGGCTGTCGGCCAGGTGCGTGTGCATGTCGATCAGCCCCGGCAGGCACGTGTAGCGCGACAACTCGAGCACCGGAAGACCACTGGGGATCCGCTTGCCGGCCTCGACCCCGGCGATGCGTCCCGCGCGAATCACGACGGTGACGTCCTTGCGCACGCCCTCCGTGACGCCGTCGATCAGTCGACCGCAGTGGATCGCGACGTTGCCGGAGTCGGGGACGTATGGCGACGCTGCCCCGACGGCCGTGACGTCCGCTGCGGGCAGCGACTGCACCTGCGCCGAGAGCGCGAGAGCGACAGCGCACGCGGCGAGGGTCGAATGCGACTTCATGGCAGGAGCGATGGCCTCGTTTGACTTTGGGCAGGTCGGAGTCTTTCATTGCCGCCACCTGCCTGCAATCGAGAGGCCCGGATGAGTTCCACGCCGGATCCGGTCGGGACGCTGGACGTCGCGCTGAACCACGCCGTCAAGCTCCTGGAGGAGTCCCCGGCGCTCGCGGACGAGCAGGCAGAGGAAATCCTGAAGGCCGCGCCCCGCCATCCGCTAGCATTGCTGGTCAAGGCAGCGGCGCGACGCAAGCTCGCGGACCTGCCCGGAGCGCTGGAAATCCTGCGTCCGCTGGCGCGCGAACAGCCCGGCTGGGCACCGGCCCAGTACGAACTCGGCGTGACGCTCGGCGAAGCCGGGCTCGGCGACGAAGCCGTGGACGCGCTGTATCGCGCAGTCCAGCTCAAGCCGGACATCGGCGATGCCTGGCGGCTGCTCGGCGATCACCTGACCGCGATGGGCGACACGGCGCGCGCGGACGCTGCCTATGCGAACCACATCAAGAGCTCGACGCGCGACCCGCGGTTGCTCGCGCCCGCGATTGCGCTCTGCGAGAACCGCATCGCAGTGGCCGAGGCGTTGCTGCGGGAGCACCTGAAGAACAGCCCGACGGACGTCGCCGCGATCCGCATGCTGGCGGAGGTCGCCGCGCGGCTCGGCCGCCTCGCCGATGCCGAGAGCCTGCTCGAGCGTTGCCTGGAACTGGCGCCGGGTTTCAACGCGGCACGGCACAACTACGCGATCGTGCTTCACCGTCGCAACAAGGCGGTCGAGGCGCTCGACCAGACCGAGCGACTGCTGCGCGTGGACGATCGCAACGCGGGCCTGCGCAGCCTCAAGGCGGCGATCCTCGCGCGGCTGGGATCGGTCGACGAAGCCATCGAGCTGTACGACAAGGTACTCGCCGACTACCCGCGCCAGGCCAAGGTCTGGATGAGCTACGGGCACTCCCTGAAGACTGCGGGACGGCAACCGGACAGCATCGGCGCGTACCGCAGGAGCATCGAGCTGTCGCCACAGCTCGGCGAGGCCTACTGGAGCCTCGCGAACCTGAAGACCTTCCGCTTCACGGCTGAAGACGTCGCCGCGATGCGCGCGCAACTGCAGCGCGAGGACCTGTCGCCCGAGGACCGCTGGCACTTCCATTTCGCGCTCGGCAAGGCGCTCGAGGACGCGCGCGAATACGAGGATTCGTTCCGGCAGTACGCCGAGGGAAACCGGCAGCGACGCAGCGTGCTGCACTACGAGGCCGACGACACGACGCGACTCGTCCAACGCAGCAAGGCGCTCTACACGGCGGCGTTTTTCGAGAGCCGCCGGGACTTCGGCACCCCGGCGCGCGACCCGATTTTCGTGGTCGGATTACCCCGCTCGGGCTCGACGCTGGTCGAGCAGATCCTTTCGAGCCACTCCGCCGTCGAAGGGACGATGGAACTGCCGGACGTCGTCGGGATCGTGTCCCGGCTGAGCGGTCGCAAGAGGTGGTCCGATGCGTCCGCCTATCCGGAAGTGCTCGAGTCGATGAGCGCAGACGAGTTGCGCGCGCTCGGTGAGCGCTACCTGCAACAGACCCGGGTCCAGCGCAAGACCGCGGCGCCGTATTTCATCGACAAGCTGCCGAACAACTGGGCGCACATCGGACTGATCCACCTGATGCTGCCGAACGCACGCATCGTCGATGCACGCCGCCACCCGCTGAGCTGCTGCTTCTCCGGCTTCAAGCAGCACTTCGCACGGGGCCAGGCGTTCACGTACAGCCTCGAGGACGTCGGCCGCTACTATCGCGACTACGTCGATCTCATGGCGCACTTCGACCGCGTGCTGCCCGGTCGCGTGCACCGCGTGATCTACGAGCGGATGGTCGAGGACACCGAAGGGGAGGTGCGACGGCTGCTCGAATACTGCGCGTTGCCGTTCGAGGCAGACTGCCTGCGCTTCTACGAGAACGAACGCGCCGTCCGGACCGCGAGCTCGGAGCAGGTCCGGCAACCGATCTACCGCCAGGCGGTCGACCAGTGGCGTCATTACGACAGATGGCTGGACCCGCTCCGGGCGGCACTGGGTCCCGTCGTGGACAGCTATCCCGACGCACCTGCCCTTTGATCGGCCCGCACCCTCACGTACACTCGCCAAAAGAATCCTACCTACAGGGGTTTCGCCATGCCGCAATCGCGTCGTTTGAAGCAGACCCAGGCGTCGATTCTCCGTCGGGGACTCCCCGTCGCCTCAGGCCTGATCGCCGCCGTTCCCGTGGCCTATGCGCAACAGTCGACGACGGCCGGCGGCCTCGAGGAAATCATCGTCACCGCGCAGAAGCGCGAGGAAAGCCTGCAGAACGTGCCGCTGAGCATCCAGGCGATCGACAGCACCAAGCTCGAGCAGCTGCAGGTCAAGGAATTCACCGACTACGTGAAGTACATGCCGAGCGTGTCCTACACCTCGCTCGGCCCCGGCTTCAGCCTGCCGTACTTCCGCGGCGTCGCGAGCGGCGAGAACAACAACCACTCGGGTCCGCAGCCGAGCGTGGGCATGTATCTCGACGAGCAGCCGATCACGACGATCCAGGGTGCGCTCGACGTCCACATGTACGACATCGCGCGCGTCGAGGCGCTGGCCGGACCCCAGGGCACGCTGTACGGCGCAAGCTCACAGGCCGGCACGATCCGCATCATCACGAACAAGCCTGACCCGAGCGGTTTTTCCTCCGGCTATGGTCTCGAGGTCAATTCCGTCGAGCACGGCGGCATGGGATACGTCGCCGAAGGGTTCGTGAACCTGCCGCTCACGAATGCCGCCGCGGTGCGGCTGGTCGGCTGGGCGCGCCACGACGCCGGCTACATCGACAACGTCGCGGCCGAGCGCGTCTACCAGAGCACTGGCGCCTGCATCAGCAACCGCAAGAACCCGCCGGCGGGCTGCGTCTCGACGCAGGAACACCCCCAGGAAGATTTCAACGAGGTCGAAACCTACGGCGCGCGCGCCGCGCTGAGGATCGACCTGAACGACAACTGGTCCGTGACGCCGCAGGTCATGGGCCAGAAGCAGGAAGCCAAGGGCGCCTTCTGGTTCGACGCGGGTCTCGACGAGCTGGAGATCGCGCACTTCTACCCGGACACCAGCGAGGACAAGTTCATCCAGGGCGCGCTCACGGTGGAAGGCCGGATCGGCAACTTCGACCTGGTGTACGCCGGCGCGTACCTCAAGCGCGACGACGAGGTCGACGCCGACTATTCCGACTACACGTTCTGGTACGACGAGTGCTGCAGCTACGTGGGCTATTACTGGGGCGACAGCGTGGGCGACCCGCTGCCCGACCCGTCGCAGTACATCGACGGCAGCGACGCGTACAAGCGCTGGAGCCACGAGCTGCGCATCTCGTCGCCGCGCGAGGCGCGCGTGCGTTTCGTCGGTGGCCTGTTCTACCAGGACCAGGAACACGAGATCTTCCAGAACTACCAGATTACCGGCCTGGGCGGTTACGTCTTCGACGGCGAGTTCTACTCGATCGTCGACCCCGCCTGGCCCAACACGCTCTGGCTCACGAACCAGCTGCGCAAGGACAACGACAAGGCGGTCTTCGGCGAACTCTCGTTCGACTTCACCGAGCAGCTGACTGCGACGGTCGGTGCGCGCTATTTCGAGACCGAGAACTCCATTCGCGGCTTCTTCGGGTTCATGAGCGAGAACTACAGCTCGAACTACGGCGTCGCCAAGTGCGAAGGCGTGCCGCAGCCTGCGAAGCCGTACAAGGGATCGCCCTGCGAGAACATCAACGACAGCATCGACGACAGCGGCAGCGTGTTCAAGGGGAACCTCACGTATCGCTTCACCGACGAAAAGCTCGTCTATGCCACGTATTCGGAAGGCTTCCGTCCGGGCGGCATCAATCGCAACAACACGGTCGAACCGTACAAGCCCGACTACCTGTACAACTACGAGATCGGCTGGAAGACCACGTGGCTCGACAACACGCTGCGGTTCAATGGCGCGTTGTTCCACGAGAAATGGGACGACATTCAGTACTCGTTCCTGCCGCCGGGCGGGTCGGGGCTCACGGTGATCCGCAACGCGGGCGGCGCCGAGATCGACGGCATCGAGGCCGACGTCACGTGGGCGGCGCCGATCGAGGGCCTGACGGTCTCGGGCGGCTTCTCGTGGCTCGACGCGAAGATGACCGACGACTACGTGCCCGGTCGTGACGACGACCCGCCCAATCTCGACCCCGAGGCCTTCGAGGGCGATCGGCTGCCGGTCACACCGGAATTCAAGGCCAACCTGACGGCGCGACTGCAGTTCGACCTGGGCGGGCGCAGCAGCTTTGCGCAGGCAGGGGCCGTGTACAACAGCGACACGTACTCCGACCTCACGCGTTTCGATCGCGAGACGGTCGGCAAGAATCCGTCGTACACGCTGGTCGACCTGTCGACGGGCATGAACTTCGGCTCGCTTGCCGTCGAGCTCTACGTCAACAACGTGTTCGACGAAGTCGGCCGCAATTCGGCGTTCGTCGGCTGCGCGACCGACACGTGCGGACCACAGCCGTACTACGTCCCGAGCCAGCCGCGCACGATCGGGCTCAAGATCTCGCAGGAGTTCTGAGGAGAACCGCACTCGTACGAGGCGCAATCGAACGGGGCGGGCCAGCGAGGGCCCGCCCTTGTTACTCGCAGGACTGTAGTCGTCGTCTGGCTCCGGAGCGCGCGGACGATCATGCAATCTCTGCGCCTGCAACCGTCACGCCGCACAGGAACCCGCGGCGCACGCCGCGACCGGGTCCAGGGAGGGTCATGACCGGCAGGAACGTCATCGCGTCCTTGATCGCGCGCGTCAAGCCGTGGGCGCTCGCGTTCGCGATCCTCGGTGTCACGACGTTCGTCAACTTCTCGCTGCAGGCCTGGACGGCCGCTCGCGCGCCGTTCCTGCCATTCTTTCCCGCGCTGGTCCTGATTGGCCTGTACGCGGGCCTCTGGCCCGCGGTGATGTCCCTGGCCCTGTCGCTGCCCATCGTCGCCTACTTCTGGGTCCCGCCGGTCGGCTGGACCGTGGGACTGCAGTCCGACCTCGCTGCGCTGGCGTTCTTCGGCGTGGCCGCTTCAGTAGTCGTCGCCGTCGCGGTGCGCGCCCGCTCGCTGATCGCGGTCCACGCGCAGGCCCGCGCAGCGCAGGAAGCCGTGCGGGAAAGCGAGGAGCGGTTGTTGCTCGCGCTCGAGGGCGCGCAGATCGGCATGTGGTCGACCGACCTCGCCACCGGCGCCACGCGCAGTTCCGACATCAATCTCCGGTTGTTCGGGTTGCCGGCCGGCGCCGGCGACGTGCCGAGCGAGCGCCTGCTGGAACTGATCGACCCCGAGGATCGCGACGAGGTCGTGTCCGGCTTCCACACGGCCATGGAGCGGCGCGTGCCGTATGCCATCGAGTACCGCATCCGGCGCCCCGACGGCGCGCAGCGCTGGATCTACTCGCGCGGGCGTTTCCACGAGAATCTCGACCGGTCGCTGCCACGCGTCGTCGGCATCAGCATGGACGTGACCGAGCGCAAGCAGGCGGAGCAGGCGCGCGCCGAGGCCGAGGCGGAGCTGCGGCGAACGAAGGAGGAGTTCGAGAACATCTTCAAGCTGGCGCCCGTCGGCATCGTTGTCGCCCGGGACCGGGAGTGCAAGGTGGTCACCGGCAATGCCTACGTCGAGCAGATGTACGGCGTGCTGCCGGGCACCAACGTCTCGGCCACTGCGCCACCCGGCGTGCGCCTCGAGTACCAGGTGCGCAGCCAGGGCGGGCTGCTCACGGCCGACGAGATGCCGATGCAGCGTGCGGCAAGGACCGGCGAGTCGACGTTCGACGAGCTGATCGAACTCACGACGAGCGATGGCCGCCGCACGGAGTTCGTTGCGAGCGCCGTGCCGCTGCTCGACGAGCGCGGCGAACCGCGTGGTGCGATCGGCACGCTGCAGGACGTCTCGGCGTTGCGCCGCATCGAAGCCGCACTGCAGGTGAGCCAGGAGCGCTTCCGCGTGGCGCAGGAATCCTCGCTCGTCGCATTCACCATCCTCAAGGCGGTGCGCGACGCGACCGGAAGCATCGTCGACTTCGAGTGGGAGTACGCCAACAGGGCCGCGGCTCACATCCTCAAGCGACCGGTCGAACGGCTGATCGGCGCGCGCTTGCTGGAGGAGATGCCGGGGAACCGCTCGGACAGCCCGCTGTTCGATACATACGTCGAGGTCGTAGAGACAGGCGTCGCGCGGACCCTCCAGCTCACGTACGACACTGACGGCGTGCGTGGCACGTTCCTGAACGCTGCGTCGAAGCTCGGCGACGCCGTTGCGGTCTGGTTCATGGACCTCACCGAACGACAGGCGCTGATCGAGGAATTGCGCGCCACGGAATCGAGTTTGCGGGAGGCGGATCGGCAGAAGGACGAGTTCCTGGCGACGCTGGCGCACGAACTGCGCAACCCGATGGCCCCGATCCGGTACGCGGCGGCAATGATTCGCCCGGGCGCGGCCGCCGATTCGCTCGAGCGTGCACGGCAGATGATCGAGCGGCAGTCGGCCCAGATGTCGCGCCTGCTCGACGACCTGCTCGACATGAGCCGGATCACGCGCAACGTGATCGAACTCAAGCGCGAACGCGTCGACGTGCGGCGCGTCGTGGAGGACGTCGTCGACAGTGCGCGGCCGGCGGTGCTCGCCGAACGGCAGCGGCTCAGCGTCCGGACTCCGCCGCAGCCCGCGTGGGTCGACGCCGACCCGGTGCGCCTGGGCCAGGTCGTCCACAATCTGCTGCAGAACGCCATCAAGTACACGCCGGCGGACGGCCAGATCGACGTGGCGGTGAAGGTGCACGAGAGCGACGTCGAGATCTGCGTACGCGACAGCGGCGTGGGGCTCGCGCCGGCGATGCTGCCCAACGTCTTCAAGCTGTTCTCCCAGGTGCATCCGTCGATGCGCGCCTCGAAAGGCGGCCTCGGCATCGGTCTCGCGATTTCGCGACGACTGGTCGAGCTACACGGCGGCACGATCGAGGTGCGCAGCGAGGGGCTCGGCCGGGGCGCCGAGTTCTGCGTGCGGCTGGCACTGTCGCATGCGCTGGACCCGCGACGGTCGCGCACCGGGCACGAGGGTCCCACCGTCCTGCCTGCCCGGCGACGTGTCCTCGTCGTCGACGACAACGTCGATGCGGCAGACGGCCTCGCGATGCTGCTGCGCGCGAACGGGCTCGAGGTGCAGGTGGCCTACCGGGGCGCGGAGGCCATCGCACTCGCGACGTCCGTGCGGCCGGACGTGGTCCTGCTGGACCTCGGCCTGCCCGACCTGCCCGGGGAAGAGGTCGCCCGCCGGTTGCGTCAGGGCACTCGCGCAAGCACGGCAAGGTTCATCGCCATCACGGGCTGGGGGCAGGAGGCCGACCGTGCGCGGACCCGGGAGGCAGGGTTCGACCTGCACCTGGTCAAGCCGGTGGATCCCGAGGTGCTGCTCCGGCACGTCGGCGAAATCACTGACACCACGCAACCGAGCTGATTGCAGCCGCGTGGGCGTGACCTCGCCCATTCGTCGAGACGCCACCGATCAGAGGCGGAACGTGAACCTCGCGCCGTACGTCCGTGGCGGCTCGATGAACGCGTCGCCGTACGGCCCGAACTGGCCGGTCGTCGTCGCCGCCAGCACGGCCACGTTCTCGACGTTCCGGATCCACAGTCCGACGCTCCAGCGGTCGTCGGTCGGAAAGTACGTGAGCGACGCGTCGGTCTTGAAGTAGTCCTCCTGTTGGGTGCCGCGGTTCTGCGCGAACGTGCCCCAGAACTCGTCCTCGTAGCGCGTCTCGACCCTCGCCCGCAGCGTGCCGGCGCCGATCGCGAAGTCGTGCTGATAGCCCGCCGAAAGGGTCCACTCGGGCGCGTACTGCAACGGATATCCGCCGAAATCCCGCCGCTCCATGCCGATGTTGACGCCCTCGGGCACGACGAACTCGTCGTACTCGGCGTCGAGGAAGCCCAGGGTCAGGTTGAGCAGGTCGCGACCCGTCGCCTGGAACAGCACATCGAGCTGGTTGCCGTAGATCCGGCTCTCCGCCGCATTGAACGTCGTCAGCAGGAACGTGTTGAAGTTGAACGACTGCACGAGCAGGTCTTCGTAGTCGTAGAAGAAGACCTCGTCGTTGACCTGCAGCCGGTCGTCGAGG
>DASUMQ010000276.1:0-14105 GCA_036277615.1 Steroidobacteraceae bacterium | reverse complement strand
CGCGATCGACGAGCCGCTGGATCGGCGCCTTGTTCGCCTGCGCGTCCTCGACGAGCCGGATCACGCGCGCGAGCACCGTCTCGGCGCCGACCGCGGTCGTGCGCACGACGAGCCGACCTTCGCCGTTCACGGCGCCCCCGGTGACATGAGCGCCGGGCGTCTTGGCGACCGGCAGCGATTCACCGGTCAGCAGCGAGTCGTCGGCGTGGCTGTGACCTTCGAGCACGGTGCCGTCGATCGGGATATGTTCGCCCGGCAGCACGACGACCTCGTCGCCGACCCGCACCGCCGCGATCGGCACCTGCGCCTCGGCGCCGTTCCGCCGCACGCGCGCGACCTGCGGGCGCAGCGCCTGCAGCGCGCAGATCGCTGCGGTCGTCTGGCGCCGCGCACGCGCCTCGAGCGACTTGCCGAGCAGGACCAGGGCGATCACGACCGCGGAGGCTTCGAAGTACAGGTGCCCGTGCCCGGCGTGTCCTGCCAGCCACTGGAAGACGCTCAAGCCGTACGCGGCGCTCGTGCCGATCGCGACCAGCAGGTCCATGTTGCCGCTGCGCGCGCGCAGCGCCTTCCAGGCGCCGACGTAGAAGCGTCCACCGAGCCAGAACTGCACCGGCGTGGCGAGCGCGAACTGGACCCACGCGGGCAGGGACCACTCGAACCCGAACGCCATTCCCAGCATCGGGACCACGAGCGGCAGCGCTAGCGCTGCGGCGAACAGCACGTGACGGGTCTCCTTCGAGACACGGGGCCCCGCACCGGCTGGCGTCGTCGGTTGAACCGCGTCGGTGACTGGGGCCGCGGTGTAGCCGGCCTGCTCCACGGCGGCGACCAGGGCGCGCGGCTCGGTGCCCACGCGCACCGACACCGAGGCCTGCTCGGTCGCGAGATTGACCGTGGCCGACGTCACGCCGGGCACCCGGCCAAGCGCCCGCTCGACACGCGCCGAGCACGACGCGCAGGTCATGCCGCCGATCGCGAATCGCAGGGTCCCGACCGAGGGTTCGAGCGTGGTGACGGTGTCCGCCATGAGCGTATGGTGCGCCTTCCCACGTTGGGAAGGTCAACCCGTGACCGGCGGCCGGCGCGGAACCCCGTGTACAGTGACCCACGGGGCGGTTGACCTTCCCCCCGCGGGAGCCTGCAGACTGAAGACCGGCCCGCCTTTCGAGGGCTGTGAGCGGAGAACGAGATGCTGCTGGAAGTCCGTAAGATGACCTGCAACCACTGCGTGCGAGCCGTGACGGCCGCCGTGCATACCCGGGACCCCGACGCGAAAGTCGAGGTCGACCTCGCGCACGGCACCGTGCGCATCGACGGCCGCACGAGCGATGCGAGCACTGTGGCCAACGCCATCCGCGAGGAAGGCTACGAGGTCGCGGTCCTCGAGCCATAGACGCACTGCTCAGCATCGACGCAGCGCCGCCACTGCACGAGAATCGAGGAGCCTCGATGTACGTCCCGGCCCACTTCGCGGAGCACGACCCCGAGCGCATCACGCGCTTCGTCGACGATCACCCGCTCGCGACGCTCGTCGTCACGGTCGCGGGGCGCCTCGAGGCGCACCACCTGCCGGTCCTGCGACTCGATCGGCTCGAGGCCGGCGGCCGCCTGCTCGCGCACGTGGCGCGCGGCAATCCACTCTGGCGGCAGGCCGAGGGGCGCGTCGACGCGCTGCTGGTGTTCGTCGGGGCCGGCGGCTACGTGTCGCCCTCGTTCTATGCGAGCAAGGCCGAACATCACCGCGTCGTGCCGACCTACAACTATGCGGCCGTGCACGTGCACGGCGAGCTGACTTGTTCGCACGACGAGTCCGACAAGCGTCGCGCGGTCGAGATGCTGACTCGCCGGATGGAAGCCTCGCGCGCACAGCCGTGGGCCGTCGGCGACGCGCCTGCCGCGTATGTCGCGAAGATGCTCAACGGCATCGTCGCGCTCTCGCTCGAGATCCGTTCGATCGAGGCCAAGTTCAAGGCGAGCCAGAACAAGTCGGTTGCAGATCGCCAGGGCGTGATGCTCGGCCTGCGTGAGGCGGCGGGCGCCGTCCCCGGATCGGAGGCGGCCGACCTGATCGAGGCGGGACTCGCGGGGCGCTAGAAGTCGAAGAAAAACGCGAACACGAAAATGCCGAGCATCGTGAACGCGAGCGCGATCTTGGCGAGTGTGCCGAACAGCAAGCCCACCCACGTGCCGACGCCGGCGCTGGTGGCGCGGCGCCATTCGCCGTGCGAAAGCATTTCGCCCGCGATGGCGCCGATGAACGGGCCGACGATCAGGCCCGGGATGCCGGCGAACAGCCCGAGCAACGTGCCGAGCGCGGCGCCGACGATGGCCTTGCGCGTGGCCCCGACGCGCTTGGCTCCCATCGCGGTCGCGGCAAAATCGATCGCGAGCGACGCGAGCGCGAGCAGGCCCAGCACCGACAGCGTGACCCAGCCGACGCGCTGGAAATCGTCCGCCCACGCCCCGACCACCAGGCCGGCGAACACGAGCGGGATGCCCGGCAGGGCAGGCAGCACGGTGCCCGCGAGCCCCGCTACGATCAGCAGTGCGGCGACGAGCCACATCCAGGTGTTGGCGTCCATGCCGGCATGATGCCCTGAGCACGACGGCGCGTCACACCTCGCGACGTACGGTCCCCGGCCGACGCGGTCGTGAGGCGGCAGGTACCATCGCGTGCAGATGAGCCTCACGCTGCCGGACACCCCGATCCTCGACGTGCTGCCGGCGTTGCGCGCGGCGTTGGCGTCGCATCGCAACGCGGTGCTCGAGGCGCCGCCGGGCGCCGGCAAGAGCACGGTCGTGCCGCTCGCGCTGCTCGACGAACCCTGGCTGCAGGGTCGCGCGATCCTGCTGCTGCAGCCCCGGCGAATCGCGGCGCGAGCCGTCGCGCGGCGCCTCGCCGAGCTGGCCGGGTCGGCCCCGGGACGACTCGTCGGTTACCGGACGCGACTCGAGACACGCGTGAGCGACGCGACCCGGATCGAGGTGGTGACGGAGGGCATCCTGACGCGCCTGCTGCAGGAAGACCCCGCACTCGAGCGGGTCGGTTGCGTCGTCTTCGACGAGTTCCACGAACGCAACGTCCAGTCCGACCTCGGCCTGGCCTTGACGCTCGACGCGCAGCACCACCTGCGCGAGGACCTGCGGATGCTCGTGATGTCCGCGACGCTCTCCGGCCTGCCCGTGGCGGCGCTGCTCGGCAACGCGCCGACGGTGCGCTCGCAGGGCCGCGCATTCGAGGTCACGACGCACTACGCAACGCCGCCACCGCCGACCGTGAATCGCGGGCCCGACCCCGTCGAGCAGCGCGCGGCACGGGTGGCCCTGCGTGCGCTCGGCGCGGACCCGGGCGACCTGCTCGTGTTCCTGCCGGGCGCCGGCGAGATCCGCCGCGCCTGCGACGCAATCGCCGACGGTGCCCGTGATCCGAGCCTCATGGTGCTGCCGCTCTACGGTGAACTCGATGCGGCCTCGCAGGACGCGGCGTTGCGACCGGCGCCTCCCGGCCGGCGCAAGGTCGTCGTTGCGACCAACATCGCGGAGACGAGCCTGACGATCGAAGGCGTGCGCGTCGTGATCGACGCCGGGCTGGAGCGCCGCCAGCGGTTCGACCCCAACAGCGGCATGAGCCGGCTCGAGACCGTCACGATCTCGCGTGCATCCGCCGACCAGCGTCGCGGTCGTGCCGGCCGTACCGCCACGGGCGCCTGTCATCGCCTGTGGTCGGAGTCCGCGCACGCGGCGCTGCCGGCGCAGTCGACACCGGAAATCCTCGAGGCCGATCTCGCGCCGCTGGCGCTCGAACTCGCCTGCTGGGGCATCGTCGACCCGGCGCGCCTGGCCTGGCTCGACGTCCCACCGGCGTCGACTTTCGCCCAGGCGCGCGAGTTGCTGCAGCGTCTCGAAGCGCTGGATGCCGCGGGCAACGTGACCGCCGCGGGCCGGCGCATGGCCGCGCTCGGGACACATCCCAGGCTGGCGCACATGATCGACCGCGGCGCGACGCTCGGGCTCGGCGACCTCGCGTGCGAGCTCGCTGCGCTGCTGGCCGAGCGTGATCCGCTGCGTACGCAGGGGGGCGCGCCACGCGACCCGGACGTGCGGCACCGCATCGACGTGTTGCACGGTGGGGGCGCACCCCCCGGCACCGCGATCGATGCCCGGGCGTTGCAGCAGGTGCGTCGCACGGCCGACCTGCTGCGACGTCGAATACCGCGGTCCCGGGCCGAGTCGAAAAGCCCGGAGCCCGCGCTCGATCGCGACCTGGCCGCGGGTCTGCTGCTCGCGTTTGCGTACCCGGACCGGATCGGTCTCGCGCGCGGCGCGGAGTCCGGGCGCTACCTCCTGACCCAGGGACGCGGCGCCGTGTTGCCAGGCCCGTCGGCGCTCGCGCGCAGCGAAGTCATCGTCGCCGCCGATCTCGACGCCGGCGAACGCGAGGCGAAGCTGTACCTCGCGGCGCCGCTCACGCGCGAACTGCTCGAGCGGCACTTCGGGACGAGGATCGAAGTCCGCGACGAGGTCGCCTGGGATCCGCGCGCGGAGGCGGTGGTTGCGCGCCGGGTGCGACGGCTCGACCAGCTCGTGCTCGAGGAGCGGCCACTGACGCGTGCGATCGCGGAGCCCGCGCGCGCCGCGATGATCGCGGGCATCCGCGCCCTCGGCCTGCAATGCCTGCCGTGGACGCGTGAGCTCGAGCAGTGGCGCGCACGCGCGCGGTTCGTGCACGCGGTCGCGACCACGGCCGCGGAACGTGAGCGGTGGCCCGACGTGTCCGACGCCGCGTTGCTCGGCACGCTCGAGGACTGGCTCGGTCCCTGGCTCGACGGTGTCACGCGGCGCGAGCACCTCGCGCGCGTCGACCTGCGCGCCGCGCTGCATGGGCTGCTCGACTGGAACCACCAGCGGCGGCTCGAAGAACTCGCACCGACGCACCTCGTCGTGCCGAGCGGTTCACGCCTCGCACTCGACTATGCCGGCGAGGCGCCCGTGCTGGCGGCGCGATTGCAGGAGGTTTTCGGCTGGACGGAGACGCCGCGCATCGCCGGCGGCCGCGTGCCGGTGACGCTGGAACTGCTGTCGCCCGCCCGCCGGCCGGTGCAGGTCACGCGCGACCTCGCGAGCTTCTGGGCGCGTGGGTACGCCGAAGTCCGCAAGGAACTCAAGGGACGTTATCCGAAGCACTACTGGCCCGAGGACCCGTACGATGCGACGGCGACCCGCAAGGTACGGCCCCCGCCACGTTGATTTTCGAGGGATGTCGAACGAACGCGAGTCGCCGCGGTCGGATGCCACAATGATGACGCGAGTCGCCGGACGCAACGTGATGCCCGCGAACGGGCGCTCGTCGCATTACGGTCGTGCCTCGTCGCCGGCCATCTGCGTGCTCACGCTGCTCGCGGCCGGCTGTGCGCCGTTCCAGCCGGGCCTGCCGTCCGATCCGGTCGCGCGCGAGGACCGGCCGGCGTCGGGGCAGGGTGCAGACATCGCCCGCGAAGCGCGGGCGCAGATCGGTGTGCCCTATCGCTGGGGTGGCAACGAGCCCGCGCGCGGTTTCGATTGCAGCGGCCTCGTCGCCTACGTGCATGCGCGCGAGGGTATCGCCGTGCCGCGCACGGCGGCAGCGCAATTCGCCGCGGCGGACAAGGTCGGGGAGCGCGAGCTGCGCGCAGGCGATCTCGTGTTCTTCCGGCTCGAGTCGCGATTCCGTGAAGTGAGCCACGTCGGCATTTACACGGGACAGCGGCGCTTCGTGCACGCGCCGCAGACGGGTCGCGACGTCGTGGAGGCCAGTCTCGACGATCCGTACTACCGCGAACGTTTTGCGGGCGCGGGTCGCTTCTACGACGAGCGCGGTGGCCGGGGACCGCGGCTCAAATCGCCGCCTTGATTGCGGGAGCAGCCCGCCGACCCTGCCGACCACCCACACGGAGGTGCCTGAAGTGCGGAAAATGCACGTGTGTCCCTGCTGCGACGGACAAGGCCTGGTGCACGCGGAATCGACGGAAGCCGAACCGCTCGAATGCGCCGAATGCGACGCCACGGGCAAGGTGACCCGGGAGCATCGCGACGACCTGCTCGAATGGCGACACAAGTGTCGCGTGCGCAGGCCCGGCAGCGCGGAGGGGCCGACGACCGAGCGCTAGCAGTTCGTCACGCGGATCATTCGCCCGCGCGGGCGGCGTGAGTCACAAACCGGCGGCGCGGCACTCCGACTCGCGACCGCGCACGACACGCTTGCCGGCGAGCGCGCCGTGCGTCTCGGTCACGACGGTGTGCTGGCCTTCGGAGTTCTCGGAGTCGTAGAAGAAGATCCGCACCCAGTCGCGCGTGCGATTCAGCTGGTGCGCCTGCGCGGTGTTCGAGAACATCGCCGTGAACTGCCAGCCGTCGCGCTCGCAGTGCAGGACCGGCAGCCAGGCTTCCTGCGTCGGGTTGAAGCGGATCGGCGCAATCGTCGGCAGCGTGCCGGCCGCACCCTGCTCGCGGTAAGCGCGGTCGATCGCGAGCAGCAGCTTCACCGACGGGCGCGGTCCCGCACCGAGGGTCGGCGCGTTGCGGCCGCGGTCGCGCACGAGCATCGTGTGCAGGCTCGCGCGAATCGCCGCGGCACGTCGCGGACCGACGCCGGGCACGTTCTCGAGCCGACCATCGTGTGCCGCGAGCTCGAGGCCTTCGAGCGTGTCGACGTGCAGTTCCTCGTGGATCCGCTCGGCGAGCCGATGTCCGAGGCCCGGGACGACCGTGAAGAGCTTGACGGGGTCGCAGGTGCCGCGCAAGCGCTCGAGCTGTCCCCAGTGGCCCGTCCGCACCATCTCGACGATCGCGGTCGCAATGCCGCGCCCGACGTGGGGCAAACGGTCCAAACCGTCGATGCCCTCGCGCTCGACCAGGTCGACGATGGCGGCATGATCCAGTGCCGCGATCGCGTCGGCCGCCTTGCGATACGCGGCGACGCGATACGGATTGGCGCCTTGCGCCTGCAACAGGTCCGCCGCCTCGCGGAGGCGGTCGGCATAATCACGGGACGGCACGACGCCGGATGCAGTTGCGTCAGCGAGCCTCGTCGCTGCCGCCGCATCGGGTGCCATCACTCGTTCCACCTTGCCATCGGTCGCGCGATGCGACCTGCCGTCGAGAATGCTGACGGGGATTGTCCCGAGGGACCATTCGGGTTTTACGAGAGGGGCTCGATTCAGACATGATCCAGACGGGACGACAAGAATCAGGATGCGGATGAGCGCGCGCACGACGCTGCAATGGCTGGGACGTTCGATGCTGTCCCTGCTGACGGCGCTCCTGCTGGTCGGTGTCGGCTTCTATCTGCATTACCTGTGGGCCGGCCCGACGCTCGAGCCCTGGCATCGCGCGAAGCTCGACGCGGAATTCGAGGCGGCCGACTACGACGCAGGCCGGATTACGACGCTCGCGCAGTACGTCGCTCGTGAGCACGAACTGCGGCGGCAGCTCGATGACGAGATCCGGGCGCGCACGCAAGGCCGCGACGGCAGCCCCTTCAATCGCTACGCCGCGGGCAGTCGCAGCGACCCGTACGAGTGGACGACGAACTGGAACATGACGTTCGTGCTCGCGCCTCGCGGCGAGCCGAACGGCGGCGTGCTGCTGTTGCACGGCCTGACCGACTCGCCGTACAGCCTGCGCAGCCTGGCCGAGGTGCTCGCGGGCGACGGTCGTCTGGTGGTCGGCCTGCGGCTGCCGGGACACGGCACCGCGCCATCGGGCCTGTTGCGCTTCGAAATGGAAGACCTGCAGGCCGCCACGACGCTCGCGATGCGCGACCTGCGCCGGACGCTGGGCCCGGACACGCCGATCGACGTGATCGGCTATTCCAACGGAGCGGCGCTCGCGGTCGGTTACGCGCTCGACGCACGCGACGATGCGTCCCTGCCGCAAGCGTCGCGACTGGTGCTGATCTCGCCCGCGATCGGCATCACACGCCTCGCGGCGCTCGGGCGCATCCGCACCGGCCTGTCCGAGCTGCAGGGGTTCGGGCGCGCGGCGTGGCAGCTGATCGAACCGGAGATCGACCCGTTCAAGTATCAGTCCTTCCCGTGGCACGCAGCCGGCGTCACGCAGCGGCTCACCAGCACGGTTGCCCGACGCATCGCCCGGCTCGCGGAGGACGGACCGGTGCGCGGACTGCCACCCATGCTCGCGTTCGTGTCCACGGTCGATTCGACCGTGCAGGCGGGCAAGGTCGCCGACGCATTGCTCGGCAAGCTCGCGGCGGACGGACACGAGCTCGTGCTGTTCGACGTCAACCGGCTTTCACTCGTGCAGCCGTTGCTCGTCGACGATCCGGGGCCGCTCACCCGACGGCTCCTGGCCCAGCCGCAACGTCCATACGCGCTGACGCTCGTCACGAACGAGACGCCGCAGACGGCACGGGTCGAGGAGCGGCGCGTGCCCGCACTGGGCACGGTCGCGCGGCGACGGCCGCTCGAGGCGGAGTGGCCGCGCAACGTGTTCTCGCTGTCGCACGTGGCGCTGCCGTTTCCGCCCGACGACGCGTTGTACGGCTACGAGGCGCCGCGTGACGCACGCCACGTCCAGCTGGGCCGCATCGAGGCCCGCGGCGAGAACGGTGTGCTCTCGGTGCCGAACTGGCTGCTGACACGCCAGCGCAGCAATCCGTTTCACGCCTACCTCGTGGAACGGGTGCGCGGCTGGCTCGACGTGCAACGGCCGGCCGACGCCGAGGCCGTTGCCGTGGAGGCCGTCGCGCGGTGATCCGCTGGCTGCGCACGCTGGCCCTGGTCGCCGTCCTGCCGCTGCTGGCGCACTGCGCGAGTGCGCCGCGCATGGACGGCATCGTCGCGACCTATGCGGTGCCGCCGGCCAGCGACACCGCGCTGGACCGCGCGGTGCTGCGCGACCTCGGCGACGAGCCCGGCGTTTCCACGGTCCGGCTCGTGGAGAACAACGCCGTCGCGTTCGCGTATCGCGCAGCGACGGCCGCCGAAGCCGAGCGCACCCTCGACGTCCAGTACTACATCTGGCACGAGGACCTCACGGGGCGCTTGCTCGCGGCCGAGCTGCTGCGCGCGGCCGAGCGCGGCGTGCGCGTGCGCGTGCTGATCGACGACCTCGACGCGCGCGACAAGCACGAGAGCCTCGCGGTCACGGACCTGCACGCGAACATCGAGGTCCGGCTGTTCAACCCGTTCTACAGTCGTGCGGGCCTGTGGGGCTGGGCCAGCGAATGGGTGCTGCGCGCGAGCCGGTTGAACCACCGCATGCACAACAAGTCGTGGATCGCCGACAACCGCATCGCGATCATCGGCGGCCGCAACGTCGGCGACGAGTACTTCGGCGCCTCGCCGCACTCGAACTTCGCCGACCTCGACGTCGCGCTCACCGGCCCCGTCGTCGCCGAGGTGAGCAGCCAGTTCGACGATTACTGGAACAGCACCAGCGCCGTGCCGATCTCGCGCTTCGACGTGCGCAAGCCCAGGCCGAAGGACCTCGAGCAACTGATCGCGCGCGCGCTCCAGTACCGCGAGGACGTCGCGGACGCGCCGTATGTGCGGGCCCTGCGCGACGTGCAGAACCGGACCCGGCTGCTCACGGACGCACCGGCGGCGCTGCGCGTCAAGAACGTGCAGCTGCTCGTCGACGACCCGAGCAAGGTCGGCGGCAAGCGCGGCATCGACGGCTCGAAGGTGCTCGCGAGCCTCGAGCGCGCGATCGACGCCGCACGACGCGAAGCGCTGATCATCTCGCCGTACTTCGTGCCGGGCCAGGAGGGCGCGGCCAGGCTCGTACGCGACGTCGAACGCGGGTTGCGCGTGGCGGTGCTCACGAACTCGCTGGCCGCGACGGACGTGGCCGCGGTCCACACGGGCTACGCGCGCGTGCGCCGGCAACTCGCCCGCGGCGGTGTCGAGCTCTACGAGATGAAGCGCAAGGCCGCGAGCCCGCACGGCCGCAGCCAGCTGAGCGTGACCGGATCGTCGGGCGCGAGCCTGCACAGCAAGGCGATGCTGATCGACGATCGCTGGGTCTACGTCGGCTCGATGAACCTGGATCCGCGCTCGGCGATCCTGAACACGGAAATGGGCGTGCTCGTCGACAGTCCCGAGCTGGCCGCGCAGCTGCGCGAGCAATGGGACCTGATCACTTCGCCCGAGCTCAGTTATCGCGTCGTGCTCGAACCCGACGGCGAGCTGGTTTGGTACGATCGCGCCGGGGGACGCGATCGCCGGTCGCAGCACGAGCCCGACGCGAGCGCGATGCGTCGCATGGGCGTGACGCTTCTGCGGCTGGTGCCGATCGACTCGCAGCTTTGACGACCCGAAAACCACGATGAACCAGATGCCAGTCTCGCCCCCCGGGGCCCCGCCCTCAGCCGCCCGACCGGGACGTCGCGGGTTCAGGTCCTACCTGTGGGGCGGCCTCGCCGGCGCCGTCGTGCTGCTCGCGCTCTATACGGCGTTCATGCTCTGGTTCAGTTACTCCGAAGGCGAGCGCGCGGGCGTCCTGCAGAAGTTCTCCAAACGCGGCTGGGTCTGCAAGACCTACGAAGGCGAACTCGCGCTGTACGTGGTCGGCGGCGTCGCGCCGCAGATCTGGCATTTCAGCGCGCGCGACGAGTCGGTCCTGCAGCCGCTGCGCGCGGCGGTCGGACAGCAGGTGCGCATCCACTACGAGGAGCACCGCGGGCTGCCCACCGATTGCTTCGGCGAGACCGACTACTTCGCGACCGGGTTCGAGGTCATCGGGCCGCCGCCGACGATGCCGTCGACGGCTGTCGAGGCACGGCCCGGGCCGCCCGCGCCGGCACCCTGAGCGCTCAGATCGACGGTCGGCGGTTCGCCGTCACGCGCGACGCGCTCGACTCGACCTGATCGGGCGTGAAGTCCTCGAAGTCGAGGCAGACGACGCGGCCCTCGACCGCCGTCAACGCGAACTTGGCCGGGATCGGACCGCCGCCGTAGCGCTCGACGAGTTCGCCGACGCTGAACGAGTGTCCCGGCAGGCCGTCGATGTCGTCGCTCAATTGAACGTTCTGCTCGAGGGTGCCCGGGCTCGACGTCGCGACGGCCGACGACACCGACCAGCGGTTGCGCGTGTACACGATCGGCACCGGTCGCGACAGGCCGCGGCATCGTACGCAGTCGGGGTCCCGGGACAACTCGACCGAGCTGCCCGCGCCCGAAGTCGTGTCGAGCGATGCGCGTCGCGCGACGCGGCCGTGGGAGCCCGCGGCGATGCGCACGATCAACGCCGCGGCGAGTGCGCCCGCGATGCTGCACGTCGCGACCTGCGCGACGGCATCGGGGTCCGATTCGGCAACGGTGAGCCTGAGCGACGCAAGCGGCATCGGCGTCGCCGCACGGTCGGCGTCGCACTCGAAGCAGGCGCAATCGTCGAGTGCCCCGAACGGATAGGCGCCGACGATTGCGACGCCGTCCTCGGTCCAGGCTTGCAGCAGGCTCACGTTCGCGACGAGGCACTTCTGGTTCATGCGCACGCGCGCCGCACGGTCGTCGATCGTGCAGACCGCGAAGTCGAATTCGCGCAGGCGCGCGAGCGTGAGTTCGTCCCAGAAGTCACCGTCGTGCACGGTGTAGCGACTGCGCAGCCGGGCGGAGGCGCGAGGGTCGGACTCGAAGACCTCGACGCGACCGATACCCATCAGGCCGAGGTTGCGGATCAGCTCCGCGCCGATGCGTCCCGCGCCGACGACCGCGACGCTCACGCGGGCGAGGTTCGGGTCCTGCGGTCCTGCGTTCGATGAGCTCTGCGACATCCCGCGTGATCCTGGCTGCCGACACCCGCTCTTATCGGAGTTCCTCCACCTTGACCCATGCGGCGTACTGCGTCAATTCCGTGCGCGTGCCCCACGTGACGAGGCCCGTCGTGCCGCCCCGGAGGGAGTCGTCGATGCCGCCCAGCTCGATCCACTCCCCGAGTCGTCCGGACACCGTGGTCGTCAGGGTCTGCGTGGCCACCGCGGCGGGGCGCGGTCCGCTGCCAAGCTGTTGCTGGGTCGGCGAGATCTCGAGAGTGACCCGGTCACCGCTGACGCGCGGCGTCGCATAGAAGCCGGTTTGCGCCTCCCGGTGCTGCGTCGTCTGGCCGTACACCGGGCCGTGACGGTCGCCAACGGCAGTCGATGTCGATGTGAACGGCCGCGATTCACCCACGGCCACGTAGGCCTCGTGACCGTCGAGCGTGCGGACGCTCGCAACGCTCTGGATGTCGGTGCGGTCCTGGCGGTCCTGGACCTCGACCCGTGCGCCGGGTTCCGGGGCCGGCGGACGGTTCACACCGACTTGCACGTCCCCGGACCCGATCGTCGCGGATCCGCGCACGGCCGAGTCGCGCGCGCCACGACCGGTCGACTGCCCGACGGTGATCAACAACTGCCGGGGCGGTCGATCGAGCGTCGCGAGCGCCGCACGAACCTGCTGCAGCGTTGCCGCGTCCGCGCGCAACAGCAGGACGTCACCCGTGCCGGTGAGCACGGCGCCGGGTGGCAATAGGGGTTCCAGGATCGGGATGAGTTCTTCGGCGAGACGATGCTGCAGCGGAATCGCTTCGAGCGATTCGGCCGACAGCCGTGCGGGGACGCCGGTCGTGAGCAGTGCGAGCACGCACGCCAGCCACGCGCCGCGAAGGCTTCGCGTGGCGTTCACGCGAGCGCTCCGTCGACGGCGGCGACGAGTGCGTCCATGCCGGCCGTTTCCTGGTCGTGCCGGCAGACGAACCGTTGCTCGCGCCCGAGCTTGTAATAGTGGAACGGCCCGCGGTCGAGCGCAGCCACGGCGGCCGGCGGCATGCGCGTGAACAGCATGTTCACCTGCACCGGGCCCACGAGCTCGACGCCCTCGATCGCGGTCAAGCGCTCGGCGAGCCGTCGCGCATTTGCGTTGGCGGCCCTGGCGCGCTCGAGCCAGCGCTCGTCGGCGAGATACCGGTCGAGCTGGGCAGAGACGAATCGCGCTTTCGACAGGACCTGCCCGCCACGCTTCATGAGGAAAGGCAGCCTGGAGGCGACCGCCTCGTCGAAGACGACGACGGCTTCGGCATTCATCGCGCCGTTCTTGGTCGCGCCGAACGAGACGACGTCGATCCCGGAGCGCCACGTCATGTCCGCCGGCGTGCAGTCGAGCGCCGCGAGCGCATTGGCGAACCGCGCGCCGTCGAGGTGGACCAGCAGGCCGTGGCGGTGGGCGACGTCGCAGAGCGCCCGCAGTTCGTCGACCGTGTAGAGCGTGCCGAAGTCCGTCGGCTGCGTGACGTTGAGTGCGAACGGCTGCACGCGCGTCGGATTGCCGCGGCCGGCCAGCTCGAGTGAAGCCGCGAGGTGTTCCGCATGCAGCTTGTAATCGGCACCCTGGAGCGCGACGAGCTTCGCGCCGGTGAAATGCTCGGGCGCACCGCATTCGTAGACGTTGATGTGCGACGTCGCGTGGCAGTAGATCGCTCCGAACGCGTTCGCGAGGCCGGCGAGCGCCACGCCGTTCGCACCGGTGCCCGTCGCGACCGGGAACACCGACAGGCGGTCGTGCTCGAACGTCCGCCGGAAGCGCGCCGTCATGCTCCGCGTGAAGTCGTCGTCGCCGTATGGCGCCGCGGTGCCCCTGTTGGCCGCCGCGATTGCCTCGAGCAGCTCGGGCGCGATGCCCCCGACGTTGTCACTGCGGAAATCGTAGACTGTCTCGGTCATCGCGCGGTCACGAAGGGGTGGGACGTGCACATCTTATTGGAGACCGAGCGCTTGCGGCTGCGCCAGTTCCAGCTGGACGACGTCGACCGGCTGGTCGAGCTCGACTCCGATCCAGAAGTCATGCGCTACATCACATTCGGCGTCGCCACTCCGCGGGCGAGCTACGTCGAGATCTACCTGCCGCGCTGGTTCGAGATTTACGCGAGGCAGCCGGGCCTCGGCTACTTCGCCGCCGAATTGCGCGACACCGGCGATTTCATCGGCTGGTTCCACCTGCGCGACGATCGCATCGAGCCGGAGTACCTCGAGCTCGGTTACCGCCTGTTTCGCAGCGCCTGGGGACAGGGCTATGCGACCGAGGGCAGCCTCGCACTGGTGCGGCACGCGTTCGCGACGATCGGCGCCG
>DASUMQ010000275.1:0-7663 GCA_036277615.1 Steroidobacteraceae bacterium | reverse complement strand
AGCGACGTGCCACTCGCAGTCGCACCAATCACGCCGATCGTGTTCATGTTGCCGCAGGCGTCGTAGCCGTAATCGGTGGTGACCTTCAGTGACGGCGTGTTCGGCTCGAGGACCTGCCGCGTGACACGACACGACTGCGTGTCGGCGCTGAAAGCGACCGTCCGCGTCATCGGCGACTGGCCCGGCGCCGTGCTGGTCACGGTGCTCGACGAAGGCAGTCCAAGGCACCAGTTGGACGAAGCGTCGTTCACGTACGAATACGTCGCCGTGCTGAGCCAGATGCTGCCGAGGAACGGCGAGGTTGGGTCCCTGTCGGTCGTGCTGGCCTGCACCCGCGTGGCATTGCCGTGGCCGTCCGCGTACGCATACGACGTCGTCGATTCAGTGACGAGGAGGCCGTTCAAGGTGCCACCCACCTCGTAGAGTCGATGCGTCGCGCTCGAGACGTGCGGGAAGAAGCGTTGCTGTGGGCCGCCGACGCCGAAAGGTTGCTGCGCGAGCGTCGCTGACCAGAGCGATACCGGCGTCGTCCCGTCGCTCCGCAGCACCTCCCGCCCGACGTGCATCGACGTGAACGGGAACGTGCGCTCGACATGGTCGACAGTCACGAATCCCGTCCGCTCGTCCACGACACGTTGCGAAGCGAACCCAAGGAATCCGCGCCCCTGCAGGTGCCGACGGGCGCCCGCGTACGAGAACTGTCTTCGGTAAGAGCCGCCGCTGCCGTCGCTCGCGAGCAACTCGCTGACGACGTACAGCGGCGCCTGGAAATCGGCCTCCGGGAAGCGGGCGCTCGATTCCCGGACGTGTTGACCGCGCGCGATCGAGACGTACGTCGGCCGGAACTGCAGGCCGAAGCCGTCCGTGACCAGGTTCAGCAGGTCGGGACCGAACGAAGCACCTGCGCTCAGCCGGTACTTGAGTTTGTTGTCCGGCGCGCGCAGACCGAGGTCGGCCAGCCCGTCGCCGTCGGCGTCGTGCACGAACCATGCGCTGCCGCTCGGGGCGACGATGTTCGTGCCGGCGGGCGCGGCGGCCCCGTCGCCGGTCGAGGCGATCGCGGTCCATTCGTTGGTGTCGTAGTCGATATAGAGCAGGTCGGTGCGGCCGTCGCCATTCCAGTCGGCCGGCATGACGGTGTACAAACCGTCGCCGGTGGCTCGGGTCGGCTGCGTCCCGATCTCGGTGAACGACCCTGCGCAGTCGGAGACGAGGACCTTCCGGAGTTGCATCACGTCGGAGCATCCGTCGGCGTTCCAGTCGCCGGTCACCACCATCGAATCGATCTCGAGCTGGCGCTCGCTGCCGGTCGTGAACGAAGCGCCGAATCCGTTCGAAAGCATCGGACGGACGTAGTACCGGACCGCGCGATCGGCCTGGTTGGTCGTCAGGATCGCAAGGTCGGCGCGCCCGTCGCCGTTGATGTCAGGCGTGCGCGGGTTCTTCCACGACTTCAGGATGCGCGTGCTCGGGACGGACCAGACCGTGTGCGTGGACGGTGCAAACGTCGCCGCCAGACTGCCCGCGACGGGTACGGTGGTGTTGCGGCGCACGGTGACGGCCCTGGGCGTCGTGTTCGTCACGCCGACGAGGTCCGCGAGGCCGTCGCCGTCGAAGTCGGCCGCTCCGTATTCGCCGCCGGGGACGAGCCCGCTGCTCACGACGCCGAAGGCATCGCTGCCGTAGCCGGCGACGTGCCAGGTGCCGGCTTGCTGGATCAGGAACTGCGTGCGGCCGTTACCGACGAAATCGCCGGTGATGATCGTGCTCGTCGCACTCGTCGTGACGAGCCCGGTCGCATACGGCGACGCAAAGCCGGTCGCCGTCGCCAGCAGGATGGACCAGGAGAGCTTGCCGCTGCCTGCGTTGACGGGGTACAGCAGGTCCGTGAGGCCGTCGCCATTGAAGTCGGCTGTCACGGGCGGCTCGCTCGAGGCGGCCGTTGCGCCGGCTTCGCGGGGCATCTGCCAGCCCTGGGCGCCCGACTGGTACATCATCCGCGTGGGTCGGAAGCAACTCGTCGCCGCGCACTCCTGCACGCTCGACAGCCGGATGCGCCCGGTCGCATACGAGGTGACGTAACCCAGGTGATAGCTCTTGATCGGCGTTGCCGAGCCGTACGCGTGGACCGAAATCGTGTCGAGCTTGTGTCGCTCGCGCAGCACGCTGCCCGCGCGGTAACCGACCGGAACGTCGGTGGCAGGGCGCTCCGAGTAGCCGAAGCGCATCTCGTAGAACGGTCCCTGGCCGGTGGCCGTCGTCGGATACGCGATGTGCACGATCCGGTAGGTGCCGTCCGTGTAAGCCTCCGCCAGGCCGTTGTTGATGTAATTCAGCGAAATGCGGTTGCCCGCACCGGCGGCACGGTCCCGGATGCTCGAGAGCGCCCACGTCCTGACCGTGGGATTCCCGGGGCCGGCATGTATGCGGGTGGACGGGCTGCCGCCGTATTCGTGGATCAGGCCGCGTCGCGTCCTGACCGTGAACGATTCGGGACCGTTGCCCGCGACGCCGTTGGCGACGATTTGCGAGAACGTCTCGAGCTCCGTGGCGTACACGGAACCGGGCCCGCCGTACACGCCGCTGACGAGCTTGAGTTGCTGGCCGTCCAGGCAGAACCGATCGGCCGAGGTGTTCGTCACGCCGCCTGCGGCGCCGTCTTGCGCGACCGTGCGATGGCAGCGTGAGATCGCCGAGAGGCCGGACAGGGACCAGCCGTGTCCCAGCGTGCCGTTGCCCGCGCGACTGTTGTAGACGAGGGCGAGGTCCAGTTCGACGTCGCCGACACCCGGCGGTGTCCACAACGGCATGCGATAGGACGCAGCCCCTGAGTGCGTGACGGCGAAGTTGCCGGGTGTGCGACCTCCGGCGAGCGTGACCGCGGCGCCGCTCGTCGCCTCGACTTCGTAGGCGGGCTCGGCGGCGTTGGTCGCGAACACGTCGTCCGCGAGCGCAATGCCGGTGTAGAACGTCACCGCCGCCGTGAAGAGCCCGGTCCACGCGGCGACGGCACGCGCCTTGGCGCCGCGCGTCCCTGCGGATGTGCGCATTTGCGTCTCCTTCGTAAGCCGCGGCCGGTGCCGCAGACACGAAGGACACGATCACGCAACGCGCCGACGCGCTGAACGCGAATATGCCGGAGGGTTGTGCAGTTTCAGTCGAGCGAAAACGCGGGCAATCAGTCGTCGATCGACGGCAGTGCGGCGTAGAGCTGACGCACCCTCGTTCCACGCAATTGGCGCGTGGGCTCCGTTGTCGAATCGTCGCGACCTGCCTCGGGTTCCTTACGCGCCGGCCGGGTCTGCGCCACCTGCGGCTGCAGGGCGAGCTGCAGCACTTCACCACGTTGCCACGCGTCGGCGCCGGCGACGATCGACGGCTCCTGGATGTCCTCGCGCAGCTTGCGCTCGTCGTCGGTCGAGACACGGAAGCGTTCGTCACGCGCCGCGATCATGCGCGGGCGGATCTGCTCGTCCGCGGTGAATCCCGCCATCAGCATCGGGTGCCCGGTCGGCAGGTCGTGGTCCTGATCGGCGTGCCACGTGTGCCAGGTCTTGCCGTACGTGCCGACCAGTCCTTCCATCAGTTCGTGCTCGGTCGTGTCGGGCATGCCCGGCGCAATCAGGGCACCGCTCTTCACCTCGTAGACGTGGCTGTGCCAGAGCTTGCGCTCGTCGGCGGACAGCGACTCGAAGACCCGGCGGCTCACGATGTATTCGACGCCGACCAGTTTCGCGTTTGCGCCGTTGCCGTCGAAGATCACGCACTGCCGCACGTCTTCGTCGACGGCCGCGCAGTAGTGGTGGGCCTCGACCTGCATGTCCACGTTGCCGTTGTAGAAATGGAAGCCGTCCACGTAGACGTCGAGCGCCTCGATCGGAGCCGTCGCGGGCGGGCTCGATGCGCCGTCTGCCAGCCCAGCCGGTCTCACCATTTGCCGCGACCCCGGCGGCTCGACCTGTGAAGACGTGTCTTCCCTGCCGCACGCCGCCATCAGGACCAGGCAAAGCGCGGGCCCACAGGCCGGCAGCATCAGGCGCATCGTGAGGCCTCCGCAGACATACGGTCTTGTAAGCGACGAGCGTCGAGGCGGGCAGAAGACGTCGTCCCGTGCTGGCGTGAGCGTGTCGCTGACAGTCGCTGGCGAATGTCGTGCGGCGCGCGGGCTAGAATGGCGCGATGCACGCCACCCGTCGCACGACTCCCTGGCTGTTCGCATTGCTGGTCCTCGCACCGCTGCTGATGCAGCAATCGGCCCGCGGCCAGTCCGACGCGCAGGCACCGACGCAGCAGTCCGAGCGGGCCGCCACGACGAGTCACGCCGCGTCGCGCACGCCAGGCTTTCTGGAGCCGCACGAGCGCCCGGACAGCCTGCAACTCCTGCCGCCGCCGCCGCGCAAGGGCACCGCGGCGCACGCAGCCGACGTCGAGTCGTATCGGGCGATGCGTTCGTTGCGCGACACTCCGCGGTGGCGCCTGGCGATCGCCGACGCCAACGTCCACTTCCCACACGCGGCCTCGACGTTCGCCTGTGCGCTCGGCATCGCGGTGACGGAGTCGACCACCCCGAACCTCTACCGGCTGCTGCAACGTTCGATGGTCGACGCGGGGCAATCGACGCTGCGCGCGAAGGACGAATACGCGCGCCCACGGCCGTTCGCCGTGTACGGCGATCGCATGTGCGTGCCGGACGACGACCGGGCGTTGCGCAAGAGCGGGGCGTATCCGTCCGGTCACGCCGCGGCCGGGTGGGCCTGGGCCTTGATCCTGGCCGAGATTGCGCCCGACCGGGCCGGACCGATCCTGCGGCGAGGGTACGAGTTCGGCGTGAGCCGCGTCGTCTGCGGCGTGCACTGGATGAGCGACGTCGAGAGCGGTCGCACGGTGGGCGCCGCCGCGGTCGCGCGCCTGCATGCCGATGCGGAGTTCGTCGCGCAACTCGCGCGTGCGCGCGACGAGGTCGCGCGGGTGCGCCGCGAGCACGGTGCGCAGGCAGACGCCGTTTGTGCCGCCGAGGCCCGTGCGCTCGCGGTCGCCGCACGCAGGTGACGGCGGGCAGGGCCGGCGCTCGCCGGACGCCTCGCCTTTGTTTGCATTGCGAATTTCGCGCACTGCTCGCGCCAACTTCGGATGGGCGACGCCCCGCAACCGCACAAGTACGGCGCTCGACTATCGATAGATACGTCCAGCGCGCCGGACGGGTTCGGGTTTAGTTTCGGCTCACGATCCGAATCGGACCGAATGGAGGTCGCGGTCATGAATGTCAGCCTGCAGGGCGCCCGCCGCCAGTCACGACTCGACTGGGACGACATCGAACTTCGCAACAAGCAAGCGCAGGACCTGCCGCGGCGCGTGTTCTTTGGCGTACTGATCGCCTTCGCGGCGTACCTCGCCTGGAGCTATCTCTCGGCCTGACCGGCGCGGTGTTGCCACCCCGGCCGGCGGCGACGCTCCACCGATCCCGCCCACCGCCGCTCCGCTCGGCCGCGTGGTACCTTGCGGCGCTTCGACGACTCGACGCGCCGACGGAGGGACCCATGCACACGAGCAGGCTCGCGGGCTTCATCATCGACTGCAACACGCAGGACCTGGCCGCCGCCGCGGATTTCTGGGGCGGGGCGCTGCGCATGGACGTGCGGCGATTGCCGGCCGAGGAGGGCGAGAAGTACATGCGACTCGTCGACGCCGACGGTCGCCTGCACATCGAGGTACAGAAGGTCGATCACCCCAGTCGCGTGCACCTCGACATCAAGAGCGACGACGTCGACGCCGAGGTGGCGCGGCTCGAGGCGCTCGGGGCCAGGCCGGTCGCGAGGGTGCACACGTGGTGCGTCATGGAAGCGCCGACCGGACAGCGCTTCTGCGTCGTGCGCGCCCATCCATACGACACCGTGCTCGACCGCTGGCACCGCATCGTCGACTCGCGCGACATGTCGACGTTGCCCGACCTGCTCGCGGACGACGTGGTGTTCCAGTCGCCGGCCGTCCACGCGCCGCAGGTCGGCAAGGCGATCACGCTCAAATACCTCGAGGCTGCCGGTCGCGTGCTGATCAACGAGCACTTCCGGTACCTCAGCGAGTGGCCGTCCGGTCGCTCCGCAGTCCTCGAGTTCGAGACCCGGCTCGGCGACGTGGAGGTGAACGGCGTCGACATGATCTGGTGGAACGACGCGGGACGCATCACGCGCTTCAAGGTCATGGTGCGCCCGGTCAAGGGCCTGCAGACGCTGATGCCGCTGATGGCGCGCGAACTGCAGGCCTGATCGCCGCCGCGTTTACATCTGCGAGGCGAAGAGCGCGGAGAATTTCTCGACGGCTTTCTCCTTCCACGGCCGGCGAGCCCAGGCGACGTACGTGACCAGTCGCGACCGGGCGAGGTCCTGCTCGAACACGCGTTCGATCTCCGCGGCGAACTGGGGATCGTAGACGTTCAGGTTGGCCTCGTCGTTGAGCCTGAACGAGCGGTTGTCGAAGTTGGTCGAACCGACCGAGACCAGCTGGGAATCGACGATCAACGCCTTGCAGTGGAACATCGCGGGCTGGAATTCGTGGATCTCGGCCCCCGCGCGCAGCAGCTCGCCCCAGTCGGCGCGCGAGGCGCGGCGCGTCACCTGCGAATCGATGTATTCGCCCGGCACGATGATGCGCACGCGCACGCCACGATCGAGCGCGGCCAGCAGCGCGCGACGCGTCAGCGCGTCGGGCACGAAGTAGGCGGCCGACAGGTCGATCGTGTGCTCGGCCGCGGTGATCGACAGCAGGTACATGAGCTGCATGCTGTCGCCGCCGCCACTCGGTGAACTCGTGAACACCTGCCCCAGGGCGGTCCCGACCGGTTCGAGCGCGGGGAAATACGTTTCGCCCTGCAGCACCTTGCCCGTGGTTTTGATCCAGTTGTCCATGAAGGCCGCCTGCATCTGCGCAACCGCCGGGCCCTCGAGCCGGTAGTGCGAGTCGCGCCAGTGCTTGGGATCGTGCGCGTCGCCGTCCCAGTCGTCGCTGATGCCGACGCCCCCGGTGAAGCCGACCCGGCCGTCGACGACCAGCAGCTTGCGGTGCGTGCGGTTGTTCATCCGCGTCAGGTTGTACCAGTGCAGCGGGTGAAAGCGGTGCACCTCGACGCCGGCGGCAACCATCTTGTCGAGCAGGGCTTCTTCCATCTTCTGGCTGCCGACCCAGTCGATCAGCACGTGCACGCGCACGCCCCTGCGGGCCTGCTCGCTCAGCGCGTCGGCGAACCGGCGCCCGATGTCGCCCGACCAGTAGATGTACGTTTCGAACGTGATCGTCGAGCGCGCGCTGCGGATCGCCTCGAGCATCGCGGGAAAGATCTCGACGCCGTTCTCGAAGTTCTCGACGCGGTTGCCGTCGATGATCGGTGGCCCGAGCAGGATGCCGAGTTCACGGCGAAACTGCGGGTCCTGCACGCCATAACGATGTTCGAGGGATTTCTCGATCTCGCTTTCCGACGTGACGAAGTTGAGCGCGACGATCGTGACGACGATGGCGATGACGGCGCCGACCAGGGCGGCCAGGACCATTCGCTTGCGGCTCCAGGCCATGGGCGTCCTCGGAAGAACCTTTCGGACACGCAGCGTTCCCGGCGCAGCGCACCATGCCTATCAGACAGCCACCCAAAAGTGGCCACCGGCACGGGACGCCG
>DASUMQ010000274.1:0-12534 GCA_036277615.1 Steroidobacteraceae bacterium | reverse complement strand
CCGACGTCGAGGAACGACCAGTCGACGCCGAGCGCCACGAACCGTGTCTCGCTGTCACGCGAGAACAGAGCGCTGCTCTCGAGCGCCTGGGTACCGACGAGACCGCCGAGCGTGAAACGTGGGAACAGGTCTGCCGTCGCGACGCCGATGCGCGCGGTCGCGGCGTGCAGCCGCTGTTCGGCCGCGATCACGTCGGGCCGTCGACGCAGCAGTTCGCCCGGCGCCCCGGCATCGACCGCATCCGGCAGTCGCGGCAGGCCGGTCGCGGCAGCGTCGAGCCGCGCCACGAGCGCGCCCGGCGGTTGTCCCGTCAGCACCGCCAGGCGATGCATCGTCACGTCCACCGCGGCAGCGAACGCCGGGATCCGGGACAGCGTGGTCTCGAGTTGCGCACGGGCCCGCGAAGTATCGAACTCGGTCCCGCGCCCCGCGTCGAGTCGCGCTTCGACGATGCGCAACGTCTCCTGCTGGTTTCCGGCATTGCTGCGTGCCACCGCGAGACGCTGCTGCAACCCCCTCAGCTCGAGGTAGCTGCGCGCCACCTCGCCGACGATCGCGACCTGGACGGCGGCGAGATCGCCCGCACTGGCGGCCACGTCCGCGCGCTGCGACTCGACGTTGCGTCGGACGCGGCCGAAGACGTCGAGCTCCCAGCCGAGATTGATTTGTGCCGAGTACCGGTTGGTGTCACGGTCCGCGCGCGACGCGTCGGGCAACTGATCCACGCTCGAGCGGGAGTCCGACACACCGGCGCCGGCCGTGATGGTGGGCAAGTGGTCGAACCGGGCTTGCCGCAGCAGCGCATTCGCCTCGTCGAACCGTGCGAGTGCAACCTTGAGGTCGTGGTTCTCGCGCAGCGCGGTATCGACGAGCTCGTCGAGCAGCGGATCCTCGAACCGCTGCCAGAACGGCGCGTCCGGCGCGGGCAACGGTGCGGCAGCCGCGGTCGCCGCGACAACCGGGCCGGCGCCCGCCGCACCGCGCGCAATGCGTGCGGCATCGCTCGTGTAGACGGTAGGAATGGCCGGTTGCGGTGCCCGGTAATCCGGGCCCACGGCACACGCGGCCAACGTGAACATCACGCTCGCCGCGAGCACCGAGCGCCCGATGCGGGGAATTGGTTTCGACTCAGCCATGACCCACCTCCAGTGCGCTCGAATGCGGCACTACGTGACGCGTGTTGCCCACACGCGCACCACGCCATTCGACGAAGCGGCGCAGCGCAACGTAGAACACCGGCGTCAGGAACAAGCCGAACAGCGTCACGCCGAGCATGCCGGCGAAGACCGTCACGCCCGTCACGACGCGCACCTCGCTGCCCGCGCCGTGGGCAAGCACGAGCGGCACCGTGCCCGCGATGAATGCGATCGAGGTCATCACGATCGGCCGCAGCCGGAGCCGCGACGCTTCGAGCGCCGCCTCGACGATGCCGCGCCCCTGCAGCTCTAGTTCGCGCGCGAACTCGACGATCAGGATCGCGTTCTTACACGCGAGGCCCATCAGCACGACGAGGCCCACCTGGACGAAGACGTTGTTGTCGCCGCCGGTGATCCAGACGCCGACGAGCGCCGCGAGCATGGACATCGGCACGATCAGGATCACGGCGAGCGGCAGCGTCCAGCTCTCGTAGAGCGCCGCGAGCACCAGGAACACCAGCATCACGGCCAGCGGGAAGACGATCCACGCGGCCCGGCCCTGCGTCGCCTGCTGGTAACTCAGGTCGGTCCATTCGATGGTCATGCCGCTCGGCAGCACCTTCGCGGCGATGCCCTCGACGGCGGCCATGGCCTCGCTCGACGACATGACGCGCGGATCGGCATCGCCGAGCAGGTCCGCGGCGGGATAGCCGTTGTAGCGCAACACCGGGTCCGGGCCATAGCTCTCCCGCAGCGTCACCATGCTGCCGATCGGCACCATTTCGCCGGCGACGTTGCGCGTGCGCAGGTTGGCGATGTCGCGCACGTCGTCGCGGAACGGACCGTCGGCCTGCGCGATCACCTGGTAGGTGCGACCGAAGCGATTGAAGTCGTTGACGTAGGCCGACCCGAGGTAGGTCTGCAGCGTGTCGAACAGCTCCGTGAGCGGCACGCCCTGCGCCTTGGCCTTGACGCGGTCCACCTGCGCGTCGAGCTGCGGCACGTTGGCCTGGTAGGTCGTGATCGGGAAGTGCAGGCCCGGCGTCTGGGCGATCGCGCCCGAAAGCGCGCTGATCGATTTCTGCAGTTCGCCGTAGCCCAGGTCCGCACGGTCCTGCACGTAGAGCGAATACCCCGACCCCTGGCCGAGGCCGAGGATCGGCGGCGGCATGATCGAGAACGCGAACCCTTCCTGGATCGTCGCGAACTTCGCGTTGAGCTCGTCGTTGATCTCCTTCGCCGTCCGATCGCGTTCGGCAAACGGATCGAGCCCGAAGAAGACGACGCCCGTGTTCGGCGTGTTGGTGAACTGCAACGCGTTGAGGCCGGGGAACGCCACGGCGCTCGCCACGCCGTCGGTCGCGAGCGCGGCCTCGCTCATGCGGCGGATCACCTCGTTGGTGCGTTCGAGCGAGGCGCCTTCGGGCAGCTTGACGCCGCCCATGAGGTACAGCTTGTCCTGGGTCGGGATGAAGCCGCCCGGCACGGCCTGGAACACGAGCGCCGCGAGCCCGAGCAAGGCCACGTACACGGTGAAGACCGCACCGCGCCGATGCAGCGAGCGCGACACGCCGAGCTGGTAGCGCTCGGCACTGCGTCCGAAAAAGCGGTTGAACGGCCGGAACAGCCAGCCGAACGCCCGGTCGATGATCCGCGTCGGCGCATCCTTGGGCGCCCCGTGCGGCTTCAGCAGCACCGCGGCCAGCGCCGGCGACAGCGTCAGCGAGTTGATCGCCGAGATCACGGTCGAGATCGCGATCGTCACGGCGAACTGCTTGTAGAACTGCCCCGTGACGCCGGTCAGGAACG
Source organism: Steroidobacteraceae bacterium (assembly GCA_036277615.1). Classification (GTDB taxonomy): domain Bacteria; phylum Pseudomonadota; class Gammaproteobacteria; order Steroidobacterales; family Steroidobacteraceae; genus RPQJ01. The sequence goes on along the minus strand of DASUMQ010000274.1, from coordinate 9,589 downwards.
CCATCGGCACGAACACGGCGCAGAGCACGAGCGCGATCGCGATGATCGGACCGGACACTTCGCGCATGGCCTGGTGCGCCGCCTCGAGCGGCGACTTGCCTTCTTCGATGTTGCGCTCGACGTTCTCGACCACGACGATCGCGTCATCGACGACGATGCCGATCGCGAGCACGAGCCCGAACAGGCTCAGCGTGTTGATCGAGAACCCGAGCAGGTGCAGCGCCGCGAACGTGCCCACCACCGACACCGGCACCGCGATCAGCGGGATCACCGACGCGCGCCAGGTCTGCAGGAACAGGATCACGACCAGCACCACCAGCAGCACGGCCTCGAACAGCGTCTGCACGACGGCCTTGATCGAGTCGCGCACGAACACCGTCGGGTCGTAAACGACGTCGTAAGTCATGCCCTCGGGAAAGCGCGTCGCGAGCTCGGCCATCGTCGCGCGCACGGCGTCGGAGAGCTCGATCGCGTTGGCGCCCGGCGCCTCGAAGATCGGGATTGCGACCGCGTCCTGGTTGTCGAGTTGCGAGCGCAGCGTGTAGTCGCCCGCGCCGAGTTCGAGGCGAGCGACGTCCGCGAGTCGCACGATCTCGCCATCGACGCCGCTCTCGATCACGATCTGGCCGAACTCCTCCTCCGTCTGCAGCCGGCCCTGCGCGTTGATCGACACGAGGAAATCGCTGCCGTTCGGCGTCGGCTCCGCACCGAGCTGACCGGCGGAGACCTGGACGTTCTGCTCGCGGATCGCGCGCACCACGTCGCCCGCCGTCAGGCCGCGCGCGGCGACCTTGTCGGGGTCGAGCCAGACCCGCATCGCGTAGTCGCCCGAGCCGAACAGGCCGACCTCGCCGACGCCCGTCAGTCGCGCCAGCTCGTCCTTGATCCGCAGCGTCGCGTAATTGCGCAGGTAGAGCGAGTCGTAGCGGCCGTCCGGCGACAGCAGGTGCACGACCATCGTCAGCGTCGGTGACTGCTTTTGCGTCACGACGCCCTGGCGACGGACGTCCTCGGGCAGGCGCGCGAGCGCCTGGTTGACCCGGTTCTGCACGAGCACCTGCGCGTCATCGGGGTCGGTGCCGGCGCGGAACGTGACGGTCGTGACCATGACGCCGTCGCTGCCAGCGACCGACTTCAGGTACATCATGTTCTCGACGCCATTGATCGCCTCCTCGATCGGAGTCGCCACGGTCTCGGCGATCACCTTCGGGTTGGCGCCCGGGTAGATGGCGCGGACCTGGACCGTCGGCGGCACCACGTCCGGGTACTCCGTGACGGGCAGCAGCGGCAATGCGATCAATCCCGCCGCGAAGATCACGATCGACAGCACGGCCGCGAAGATCGGCCGGTCGATGAAGAATTTCGAGAAGTCCATTTCGCGCTCCCTCAGCTGGCGTCGGCGGTCGCGGCGGCGTTGGCTGCCATGCGCAGTGCGTCGGGCGCGGACTCACCCATCGCGATTTCCTGCGGGGCGACCGGCATCCCGGCGAAGAACACCTTCTGCACGCCGTGCACGATCACGAGCTCGTTCGGTGCGAGGCCGGCATCGACGACCCGCAAGTCGCCTGCCTTGCGTCCGAGCACGATGTCCTTGCGCACCGCGACGTTGCGGGGCCCGAGCACGTAGACGTACTTGCGGTCCTGGTCGGTCAGCACGGCCTTTTCGTCGATCAGCAAGGCGGCCTGGCGGCTGCCACCGGCGAGCTGCACGCGCGCGAACAGCCCCGGCGTGAGCGAGCGGTCGCGGTTAGGCACGACGGCGCGCGCCCGGATCGTGCCGGTGCGCGGGTCGACCTGGTTGTCGACGAAGTCGACCGTGCCGGGGTGCGGGAACCCCGGCTCGTTCGCGAGGCCGACGCGGACCGGGCTCGCGTTCGTGCGGTGCTCGCCGCGACGCGCGGCCTCGGCGTATTCGAGGAAGGTCTGCTCGTCGGCCTCGAAATAGACGTGCATCGGGTCGAGCGACACGATCGTCGTCAGCACCGTCGAATCCGCCTGTGCGAGGTTGCCGACCGTCACGAGTGCGCGACCCGCGCGGCCATCGACCGGGGCACGCACCTCGGTGAACTGCAGGTCCAGTTTCGCGGCGTCGACAGCCGCGGCGGCGGCTCGCACGGCGGCGTTGCCCTGCGCGTTCGCGGCGCGACGCGTGTCGAACTCCTCGCGCGAGATCGCCCGCGAGGCGAGCAGCGTCTCGGCGCGCTCGAGCTCGGTGGCCGCGAGCCGGGCCTCGCTGCGCGCGCGCTCGTATTCGGCGGCCGCGCGGTCGAGCGTGGCGCGATAGCGGCGCTGGTCGATCACGAAGAGCAGGTCGCCCTTGCGGACCTCACGACCCTCCTCGTAAGCGACGCGTTCGATGTAGCCGCTCACGCGCGGGCGCAAGTCGACGGTCTCTACCGCCGTGATCCGGCCCGTGAATTCGTCCCAGGGCTGGAATTCGCGCTCGACGACCTTGGCGACGCTCACGGCCGGTGGCGGCGGCGCCGCCCCAGCGGTGGCGTCCTGCCCGTCGCGCGCGACCGCGTAGACGGCGGCGAGCACGACGGGAACGATCAAGGCGGCTCGATAGAGTTTCTGGCGGCGGGAGTTCATCTGGACATTCCTCACTGCGGAGTGATCTTCTTCGGGGTGTTCGTGAGCGAGCGCAGGAACGACGGCACGTCGCCGAACGTCGCTGACGCGTGTGCTTTCCAGCGCGCCGCGGTGCCGCGTGCGCAGGCGATGACGGCGTCGGGCGTCTCGTCGGTGACGCGCCGGTCGAGCAGGCGCACCAGCCGCTCGGCGATGCCGCTGGCGGACGGCCACTCCGGGCATTCGTGTTCGCCGGGACGTTCGCCGCGGACCGGCGAGTCGATCGAGAGCAGCTGTACGCGGACGCCCGACGACTGCGCTTCGGCATGCAGCACGCGCGCCAACATCCGCGTCGCGGCCATCGCCACGGAACGGTGTCCGTACCCGGCCCACGGCGTTTCACTGCCGGGGCCCCCGACGATCAGGTAATGCGCCGTCCGGCCCGAATCGGCCAGCAACGGAATCAATTGACGCGCGAGCGCGTGCTGCGCGAGCACCGTCTGTTGCAGGCAATCGGCCAGGGCGTCGGTCGAGCGGTCGAGCAGGCGGCCACGGTCGGCGCCGACGTCGGCGGACCGGCCGAGTGGAAACGTGACGACCACGCCCGCAATGGGGCGCCCGAGCTCAAGCAGCCGGTGGGCCAGCTCGGCGGCATCCGTCTCGGTCGCGACGTGCGCGACCATCGGCGTGACCGCGCCCGGTGCAAGACTCGATCGCAGTTCGTCCAGTCGTGCCTGCTGCGGGGCGGCGGCGACGACCGGCTGGCCGGCCGCCACCAGGGCGCGAACGACCGCGCTGCCGATTATCCCAGTGGCCCCAATCACGACGATCGGCGCCCCGATTGTCCCGAGGGCGGGATGCACCGCCCCGTGAGCGGGACGATCGCCGGCAATCGAACCTTCGCGCGAGGTAAGCGATTGATTACTCTCGATGTTTGCATCGAAGACCGGGTTATTTGGGTTGCGGGTCGTCATGGGCGCGTACGATAGGCCTCAATCGCGCTGTTGATTAGCCGGAGATTTAGGGAATAATTATCCCGCCCGCGGTCCAATCAAGTTCCGACGTCTCGGAGACCGTGGTCGCAGGAGCACGTCGATGCCGCGCGATCTCAACGACACGCTGATCTTCGCCAAGGTGGTCGAACACGGCAGCTTCATTTCCGCGGCGCGCGCGTTGCGGCTGCCCAAGACGACGGTCAGTCGCAAGATCCAGGAGCTGGAGCTCCGGCTGGGAGCGCAACTGCTGCACCGGACGACCCGCAAGCTCGGCCTGACGGAGGCCGGGAACATCTACTTCGAGCACTCGCAACGCATCGCGCGCGAACTGGACGAAGCCGAGAGTGCGATCGGCCAGTTGCAGGGCGGTCCGCGTGGCTGGTTGCGCGTGACGGCGCCCTACTCGTTCGCGATCTCACGAATCACGCCGTTGTTCGGCGAGTTCCAGGCGCGATACCCCGAGGTGCGCGTCGAGATGGTGCTCACGAACGAACCGCTCGACCTGATCGACAAGGAGATCGACGTCGCCCTGCGCGTCGGCCCGCTGCGCGACGGCAACCTCGTGGCGCGACGGCTCTCGGTGTTTCGCAGCCAGGTCTATGCGAGTCCGCGGTATCTTGAGCGTCACGGCGAACCCGTGCATCCGGGCGACCTGCAGCACCACCGCACGCTGGGAATGAACAAGTTCGGCATGAGCGGTCACGGCTACTTCTGGCCGCTCAACGACGGCAGCACGACGACCGACTTCAGGATCAACCCGGTGCTCGTCGCGAACGATCCCGCCGCGTTGCAGCCCGCGCTGCTGACCGGCGAAGGGCTGATGCTGACCGCCGACGTAATGGTCAAGGCCTACGCGGAGCACGGGTATGTCCAGCGTGTGCTCGCGGGCTGGACTGGCCCCACGGCGGAATTGAATGCAGTGTTTCCACGAGGCCAGGGCAAGTCGCCGAAAGTGCGCGCGTTCGTGGACTTCCTGATCGAGCGCGTCAAGTTCGACGCCGACTACATGGAAGAGTTGTGCCCGAATCACCAGTGCTGCGAAGCGGAACTCGAAATTGCCGCCGCCACGGCCGCCGCCAGCATCGGTTCGACGGCACCTGCCCTGCCCGCGGTCGTGGCAGAGGCCTGACCGGGGGCGTCACCGCCGGCGGGCGACGCCGGAGCGGCCGCGTCTCTGTCCGGCGGGCCTTCAACGTCCCTGCACGGCGTCCTCAGACGTCGAGGTTGGACACCAGCAGGGCGTTGCGCTCGATGAACTCGCGTCGCGGCTCGACTTCGTCGCCCATCAACGTCGAGAACAGTTCGTTCGCGGCGTGCGCATCCTCGATCCGGACCTGCACGAGACGGCGGGTCTCGGGATTGATGGTCGTGTCCCAGAGCTGGTCCGGATTCATCTCGCCCAGGCCCTTGTAGCGCTGGATCGTCTGGCCACGCCGCGCCTCGTCGAGCAGCCAGTTGATCGCATCGCGGAACGTCGCGACCTCCTGCTTGTTGTCGCCGCGACGAATCACCGCGCCGGGGCCGAACAAACCGACGAGGGTGCGCGCCAGGTCGGCGATGCGCCGGTACTCGTTCGAATTGAAGAACTCGCGATGCAGGTGTTTCTCGACGGCGTTGCCGTGCTCGACGCGCGTGACGACGAGGTGAGGCGGCGTGCCCGGCTGCAGCGTCACCGTGTAGTGGCGACCGGCCACCGGCGCAGTGTTCAGCATCCGCTCGAGTTGCGCGCCCCAGGTCGTGAGCTTCTCGACGTCCTCGCGGTCGGCCGGCGCGATCTCGGGCAGGTGCAGCATCTGCTCGAGCACGTGCGTATCGTAGCGGCGCGGCGAGCGGCGTACGACATTCTGGAAGTCGAGGTACTTGCGCGCGAGCGACTCGAGCGCGTGCGACGGCATCGGCTCCGCCGTCCCGTTGACCTGCAACTGCGCGCCCTCGAGCGCCGAGCGGAGCAGGATCTGGTTCAGCTCGATGTCGTCCTTCACGTACGTCTCGGTCTTGCCCTTCTTGACCTTGTAAAGCGGCGGCTGCGCGATGTAGACGTGACCGCGCTCGATGAGCTCCGGTATTTGTCTATAAAAGAAAGTTAACAACAGCGTTCGGATGTGGCTTCCGTCAACGTCCGCGTCCGTCATTATCAAGATACGGTGATAACGCAATTTGGCGAGGTCGAGCTCGTCCTTGCCGATGCCACAGCCGAGGGCGGTGATCAGGGTGCCGACCTCGGCGGACGACAGCATCTTGTCGAAGCGTGCCCGCTCGACGTTCAGGATCTTGCCCTTGAGCGGCAGGATGGCCTGGGTGCGCCGGTCGCGACCTTGCTTGGCGGAGCCGCCTGCGGAATCGCCCTCGACGATGAACAACTCGGAAAGAGCCGGATCCTTTTCCTGACAGTCGGCCAGCTTGCCGGGCAAGCCGGCGATGTCGAGCGCGCCCTTGCGTCGCGTCAGCTCGCGCGCCTTGCGCGCGGCCTCGCGCGCGCGGGCGGCGTCGATGATCTTGTTGACGATGGCCTTGGCTTGCGCGGGGTTCTCGAGCAGGAAGTCGCCTAGCTTTTCACTCGCGACCGACTCGACCACGCTCTTGACCTCCGACGAGACCAGCTTGTCCTTGGTCTGCGACGAGAACTTCGGGTCGGAGAGCTTGACCGACAAGACGGCCGTGAGGCCCTCGCGGGAGTCGTCGCCCGTCGTCGGAACCTTGTCCTTCTTGTTCGCCATCTCGCGCTCGATGTAGTCGTTGAGCGTGCGAGTCAGCGCGCCGCGAAAGCCGGCGAGGTGCGTGCCGCCGTCCTTCTGCGGGATGTTGTTCGTGAAGCAGTAGACGGTCTCGGCGTACGAGTCGTTCCACTGCAGCGCGACTTCGACGCCGATCCCGTCGCGGTCGACGCGAAACCAGACTATTGATTCGTGAATTGCCGATTTGCTGCGGTTCAGGTATCGGACGAACTCCCGGATACCGCCTTCGTGGTGAAACGCCTCGCGCCGGTCGTCGCGCTCATCGATGAGCTCGATGCGCACCCCGGAGTTCAGGAACGAAAGCTCACGCAAGCGCTTCTGCAGCACGTCGTATTCGAACTCGATGTTCGTGAAGATCTGGTCGCTTGGCTTGAAGCGGATCGTCGTGCCCCGTCCCTCGCCCGGGCCAACCGCGGCCAGGGGTGAGACCGGGTCCCCAAGGCGGTACTCCTGCTCGTAACGCTTGCCGTCGCGGTGGATGGTCAGGTGCAACGTCTCCGACAGGGCGTTCACTACCGACACGCCGACGCCGTGCAGTCCACCCGAGACCTTGTACGAGGAATCGTCGAATTTTCCGCCCGCGTGTAGGACGGTGAGAATCACTTCTGCGGCCGAACGGCCCTCTTCCGGATGGATATCCACAGGAATTCCACGGCCGTTGTCCTCGACGGTGACGGACTGATCGGCGTGGATCGTGACGACGATGTCGGTGCAGTGACCGGCGAGCGCCTCGTCGATGGAGTTGTCCAGCACCTCGAATACCATGTGGTGCAGCCCGGTCCCGTCATCGGTGTCGCCGATGTACATGCCGGGACGTTTGCGGACCGCGTCAAGGCCTTTTAAGACTTTGATTTTGCTGGAGTCGTAAACGTCCGCAGAGCTCATGGGATACCTGGTGCAGGGGGACGGGCGATTATAACAGACCCCCGATTTTGCCGTGTTCCACGTGGAACCTTCGGCCCACGGGCAGCCCCTTGAGGGCCGCTAGATCGGGATCCAGGGCCGTCACGAACAGCTGAGCGGGCAAACCGACGACGACTGAAATGAGGGCTTGGAGGTTGTCCTGATCGAGCTCCGCCGCCGGGTCATCCACAAGTAGCGTCGCTGTAGGACTTCCCAACGTAGCGTCGCATTGCAGCTGGCCCAACAGCATCGCCGCCGCAGTCAATTTCTGTTGCCCACGCGACACCCGATGCTTGGCGAACTCCCCACCGACGCGAATGCCGATGTCGGCTCGATGAGGCCCGACGTGCGTCACGCCGCGTTCCCGGTCCCGCACCCAGGCCTGATCGAGGGCCTCTTCCAGGGCCACGTCCTGCGCCCAACCTTGGGACAACGTCAGGTCAACCGGAGCGCCCAACAATCTCCGTCCGGTTGTCACCACCATCGGTTGCAGGTGCTCGAAGTAACGTCGACGCGATGACGCCAAGGCGAGGCCCGCCTCCACGATCTCCGGGTCCCACGCGCGTACCACCGCAGGGTCTCCCTGAGCGCGGAGCGCGGCGTTCCGTTGGCGCAGGGCACGCTGATATCGCCGCCAGTGCTCGACGAACGATGGTTCCACGTGAAACACGCCCCAATCGAGGTAGCGGCGACGCTCGTGCGGCCCCTGCTCGACCAGGTGGTGGACCTCGGGATCGATCGCCTGCACCGGCATCACCGTCGCGAGCTCGGCCAAGCCACCGACGGCCCGCCCGCCCGCCCGCGCTTCGAAGCCCGTCCGGCCGTAGCGGATACCTACGGCCTTGGTGGCGCCGGACGCCGCTTCCACCCGGCCCGACAACAGCAGCTCGTCGGCACCCTTGCGGATCAGTGTCTCGTTGCGCGGGGTTCGGAACGATCGTCCTCGGCCCAGGAAATAGATTGCCTCCAACAGGCTGGTCTTGCCCGACGCATTAGCCCCGCTGATCAAGTTACAACGCGCATCGAAGTCCAGGTCCGCTGTCGGAATACATCGGAAATCGCGAACTTCGAGTCGTCGCAGGCTCATGCGTCAGTGGCCTGGACGGAGCTTAATCACAGCTCTTGGCCCCACGTGGAACCGCATAACCCGCCGCGGGTTTGCGAGCCTGATGTTTCACGTGAAACATCAAGAGCGCCGCTCTGGGCGGCCGCCTGCCTCAGAGCCGCATCGGCATCACGACGTAGCGCGCCGATCCATCCTGACCGGACCGGATCAGGCAGCTGCTGTTGCCGTCCGTCAGACCCACCTGCACTTCGGTTCCGTCAACGGCCGCGAGAGCATCCAGCAGGTAATTGACGTTGAAACCGATCTCGAGCTCGTCCCCTTCGTAGGTGACCTCGACTTCTTCCTCGGCTTCTTCCTGCTCCGGGTTGTGCGCCTGGATCAGCAGCGCACTCGGTTTCAGTGCGAAGCGGATGCCGCGGTACTTTTCGTTCGACAGGATGGCGGCGCGTTGCAAGGCTTGTCGCAGATCGTCCCGAACGGCGCCGATGACGAGCGGGGGGCTGGCGGGAATCACGCGACTATACTCGGGAAATCGACCATCGATCAGCTTCGATGTGAAGCGAATGTCGCCGATCTGGACGCGAAGATGATTGGACCCAATCGAAACCGCGAGGGTCTGGTCTTCATTACCCAGGATCCGCTGCAGTTCGAGGACGCCCTTGCGTGGCACGATCACCTGCTGCCCCGGTTTCCCGCCCTGTGGCAGATCAATTTCGCACAAAGCCAGACGATGCCCGTCGGTCGCGACCGCTCGCAGCATTTTCGCCGACGTTTCCAGCATCAGGCCGTTGAGGTAATACCGCACGTCCTGCTGGGCCATCGAAAAGTGGGTCTTCTCCAGCAGGCGCTTGAAGTCCTTCTGCGGCAACTCGAGCGTCTGCTCGGCGTTGATCTCGTCGACCGTCGGAAACTCGGCGGCGGGCAGCGTCGAGAGCGTGAACCGGCTCTTGCGGGCGCGAACGAGCATCCGTTCGCCTTCGAGCGTGAGGGTAATCTCCGTGCCCTCGGGCAACGCGCGGCAAATGTCGAGCAGCTTGCGTCCAGGAATCGTGATCTCACCGCCGCGCTGCACGTCCACGTCCGAGGTCGCGACGAGCTCGACCTCGAGATCCGTCGCCGTGATCGACAGCTTGCCGCCCTTTGCCGACAGCAGCACGTTCGCGAGGATCGGCATCGTCTGCTTGCGTTCGACGACGCCGATGACGGCCTGCAATGGGCTCAGAATCGATTCGCGCTTCGCGATGATCTTCATCTTCTTTGATCTCAGATCTTTTATTTAAGAATTCTGTTGTTATGACTTTTAGCACAGCATCTGTCTG
>DASUMQ010000273.1:0-5854 GCA_036277615.1 Steroidobacteraceae bacterium | reverse complement strand
CCCGGCGAGGTGCCCGTCAGCGACGTGGTCGTGACGAAACGCCTGCCGTTCGGAGTGCGTTACCACCCCGGCTCCGCCACCGGGCCCGCCTGCAAGGTCCAGTTCTCGGTCGACGGCGGCGTGACGTTCGCCGCGCCGGCGCCGTCGAAGACGGCCGGGGCGCGGAAGAACGTGCGCACTGCGCCGCCGACGCACGAGTACACCCACGTACGCTGGATGCTCGAAAAGCCCTTGGCGCCCCGCGCAACCGCGTTGTTGCGGTTTCGCGCGGTCTTCTCCTGACCATGGCCGGATCGCTCGCCGACGTCCTGGGCCCGGACGGCCCGCTTGCCCGCGCACTACCGGGGTATTCGACCCGACCGCAGCAGGTCGCGATGGCCGAGCACGTCGCGGCCGCGCTGGCGGAGCGCACGCAACTGATCGTCGAGGCCGGCACCGGCACCGGCAAGACGTTCGCGTACCTCGTGCCGGCGCTGCTGTCGGGACGCCGCATCATCGTGTCGACCGGCACGCGCGCGCTGCAGGACCAGCTGTTCCACCGCGACCTGCCCATGGTCGGCGCTGCGCTCGGCCGCCCGGTACGCGTGGCGCTGCTCAAGGGTCGCGCGAACTACCTCTGCCGACATCGGCTTGAGCTGGCGGAGCAGCAGGCCTATGCGCGCGGCCTGCGACGCGAACTCGCGACCGCGCTGCCCAAGGTTCGCGCATGGTCGTACACGACGCGTGGAGGCGACATCGCGGAGCTGCCGGGCCTGGGCGAGCAGGATCCCGTCTGGCCCTGGGTCACCTCCACGCGCGAGAACTGCCTCGGCGCCGAATGCCCGAAGTTCGAGGACTGCTTCGTGCTGGCCGCGCGACGCGAGGCGCAGGCGGCCGACATCGTCGTCGTGAATCACTACCTGCTGATGGCCGACCTCGTGCTCAAGGAGGAGGGTTTCGGCGAGCTGCTGCCCGGGGCAGATGCGATCGTGATCGACGAGGCGCACCAGCTGCCGGACGTCGCGGCGCAGTTCCTCGGCTACAACGTGAGCACGCGACAGCTCGCGAACCTGGCGAAGGACATCGCCGGCGAACTGCTGCTGGCCCAGCAGATGGCGGGCAAGGTGGATGCGGCGCTGGGCGGACTCGACGCGCAGATCGCCGCAGTGCTCGCGGCCACCGCGGGCCAGGAGGCGCGACTCGAGCACGCGCAGTGGCCCGAGCGTTTGCTCGAGTCGCTGCACGGGCTCGGTTCGCGCACGCGCGAGCTGGCGGAGGTCATTGCGCCGCTCGGCGGGCCCGACGGCGACGCCGCCTTCACGCGCCTGCAGGAGCGATTGCTGGAAACCGCCGGACGCCTCGACGAACTCACGGCCGAGGACGCGCCCGGCGGCGTGCGCTGGGCCGAAATGACCGCGCGCAACGTGAGCGCGCACTACGCGCCGGTCGACGTCGCGCAACAGTTGTCCGCCCTCATGGAGGCGCAAGCCGCCGCCTGGGTGCTGACGTCGGCGACGCTCGCGGTCGGCGAGGATTTCTCGCACTTCAAGCGCCGCAGCGGCCTTGCTCGTGCCCAGACGGTGCGTTTCGAAAGTCCGTTCGACTTTTCGAACCAGGCGCTGATGTATCTGCCGAAGGGGCTCGGCGACCCGGGCGCGCCGGGTCACTCGCGCGACGTGATCCGCGCGGCCCTGCCGGTGATCGAGTCGAGCGGCGGCCGTGCGTTCGTACTGTTCACGAGTCATCGCGGTCTGCGCGAAGGCGCGGAAGAACTCTACCGGCAGTGGGGCGAGCGACCGCCGTTCCCCGTGCTGATCCAGGGCGGCGCGTCGCGCGACCACCTGTTGCGCGCCTTTCGCGAGGCTGGCAACGCGGTGCTGCTGGGCACCGGGAGTTTCTGGGAAGGCATCGACGTCAAGGGCGAGGCGTTGAGCGTGGTCATCATCGACAAGCTGCCGTTCGCCGCGCCCGACGACCCGCTGCTCAAGGCACGGCTCGCGGCGATTCGCGAGCAGGGCGGCAATCCTTTTTTCGAGGAGCAGGTGCCGCAGGCCGTGATCGCGCTGAAGCAGGGAGTCGGCCGCCTGATTCGTGACGAAACTGATTTCGGTGTCGTGATGCTCTGCGACACCCGGCTCGTGACCAAGGGCTACGGTCGATCGTTCATCACGAGCCTGCCACCGATGCGACGGACGCGCTCGCTCGAGGACGTGCAGGCCTTCCTGCGGGAGCGCCTTGGCATCCTCCCGGTGGCCGTGCCGTGAACGTCGCGCGCATCAGGGCCAACGTCCTCGCCATCGACACCTCGACCGAGCTGTGCTCGGCCGCGGTCCTGACGCGCGACGGCGAACTCGTGCTGCGTGAGGTGCTGACCGAGCGCAGTCACGCCGACCTGATCCTGCCGATGATCGACGAATCGCTCGCCGAAGCCGGACTCCGGTTGCGCGACCTCGACGGACTCGCGTTCGGTCGCGGTCCCGGCGGCTTCACCGGCCTGCGCATCGCTGCGGGCGTGATCCAGGGGCTTGCCTACGGCGCCGGCCTCGAGGTCGCGCCCGTCTCGAGCCTCGCCGCGGTCGCATTCCTGGTCACGTCTCCCGCGACGACCGGGGAGGGGACGGACGGCGTGCTCGTCTGCAACGACGCGCGCATGAACGAACTGTACTGGGCCTGCTACCGGGTCGACGCAACCGCGCCTTGCCGCGCCGTGCCGCTCACCCCCGAGCGGGTGGGGCCTGCGGACCGCGTGGAGCCGCTCGCGGGCGTGCGGCATTTTGCGGGCAACGGCGTCGCGCGGTATCCGGAACTTCGAGCGCGGCTCGAGGCGGCCGGGTTGCGGTTTCATGACGGCGTGTTCCCGCGTGCCGACGCGATCGCACGTCTCGGCGCGGCCATGCTGGCGCGCGGCGAAGGCGTCGATGCGGCGCACGCCGTGCCGACTTACGTGCGCGACGACGTCGCCCGGCGCACGACCGGGCCTGCTGTCACGGGAATGTCATAATCGCAGCCTGTAATGCGCCTGCAATGCCTCAGCCGGCGGCGAAGGGAACATGACGGGCAAGCAGATCCTGATCGTCGAAGACGAAAAGCCGATCCGCGACATGATCGCGTTCGGGCTGCGTCGGGCGGGTTTCAGCGTCCGCGAGGCCGAAGACTGCAGCGAGGCCCGCTCGTGCATCGCCGATTCGCGGCCCGACCTGCTGCTCGTGGACTGGATGCTGCCGGACCAGAGCGGGCTCGAGCTCACCCGGTTCCTCAAGCGCAACAAGGAGACGCAGGATTTGCCCGTGATCATGCTGACCGCACGTGCGGAGGAGCATGACAAGGTTGCCGGGCTCGAGGGCGGCGCCGACGACTACGTCACGAAGCCGTTCAGCCCGCGCGAACTGCTCGCGCGCGTGCAGGCGGTGCTGCGCCGGTCGTCGCCGAACGCGGCCGACGGCACCATGGAGGCCGGTGCACTGAAGCTCGACGCGGTGAGCCACCGCGTGACCTCTGGCGAGCAGACCGTGCCGCTCGGCCCGACCGAATACCGCTTGCTGCAGTTCTTCATGGAGCACCCCGAGCGCGTCTATGGGCGGGGCCAGCTGCTCGACCGCGTGTGGGGTGGCAACGTGTACGTCGAGGAGCGCACCGTCGACGTGCACATTCGTCGCCTGCGCAAGGCGCTCGAGCCTTTCGGCTGCGATTCGCTGATCCAGACCGTGCGCGGCTCGGGCTATCGTTTTTCGACCCGGCCGGAGTGACGCTTGCGGGGCCTGCCTCGGATGCCCGCCCTGTCTCGACCCGGCTGGCGACACGTGCTGCTCGTCGTCGGCGGATTGCTCCCGGCGCTCCTGTTCGGCGCGATCTTCGATCGCGCGGCGCTGTTTGCCGCCACGTACCTCGGCGCGGTGCTGGCCTGGCACGTCCGCAACCTGATCCGGCTCGAACGCTGGCTGCGGCTGCGCAGCACACTCAAGCCGCCGAACATGAACGGCTTGTGGGGCGACGTGGTCGAACTCGCGCACCGCCTGTATCAACGCAAGCGCTTTCACAAGCGACGCGTGCTCACGCTGCTGCGGGAACTGCGGCGCATGACTTCGGCGATGCCCGACGGCGCCATCCTGCTCGGCCCGACGCGCGAGATCCTCTGGTTCAACCGCACGGCGGGGCAGTGGCTCGGCCTGCGTCGCAAGCTCGACTACGGGTTGCGCATCGACAACCTGATCCGCCAGCCGGAGTTCGTCGAGTACGTTCGCGCGGGCGGTGCCGGCGTCGGGCCCCGCATCCACATGCCCGACCAGGGCGACCGCTGGTTCGCGTTCAACCTCGTCACGACGAACGAGTGGGGCCTCCAGCTGATGATCGTCCGCGACGTCACGGTCGAGGCGCGACTCGAGAGCATGCGTCGGGATTTCGTGGCGAACGCGTCGCACGAACTGCGTTCGCCGCTCACGGTCGTGGGCGGCTACCTCGACACACTCGCGGAGGACCCCGGGCTCGACGCCGCCTGGCGCGAGCCCGTGCGAGAGATGCAGCGCCAGTCCGAACGCATGAAGAACATCGTGCAGGACCTGCTCGAGCTCTCGCGACTCGAGGCGGGCACCGGCGAGGCCGAGCATGCGTACGTCGACGTCGGCGGCATGCTCGCGCTGATCCGCAAGGAGGCCCTGGCACGGCCTGAGCCGCCGGGCGAGTTCGCGCTGCGCCTCGAGTCCGATGCCTTCATCCTCGGTGCCGAAACCGAGCTGCACTCGATCTTTCACAACCTCGTGAGCAACGCGGTGAAGTACACGCCGGCGGGCGGTCGCATCGAGGTTCGCTACTGGAACGACCCGGCCGGGGCACACGTGTCCGTGCAGGACACGGGCATCGGCATTGCGCCGGCGCACATCCCACGCCTGACTGAGCGCTTTTACCGCGTCGATGCGGGACGTTCGCGCAAGCTCGGCGGCTCCGGACTCGGCCTCGCGATCGTCAAGCATGCCCTGCAGCGCCACGGCGCGCAGCTCGAGGTCCGGAGCGTCGAGGGCAAGGGCAGCACGTTCACCTGTCACTTCCCCCCGGACCGCGTGCAGTCGCGCGCCGGCGTCCCCGTGAGCGCCCTGCCGTCCTGAGGGTCCGTTGCGACGCCGCGATTGCGGTACCCGTACTGCACAAGGACGTTCGCACGCGACGTCACAGGACTGCAACTCGCCGTCAACCACAGCTTCTGCGTCGGCACGCCTGCCGACCTGACCGGAAGCTCGTGATTGCATGCGGGCAGCGATCGTCCTCCTGCTGCCACGCCACTGTCTTCGGACTGCAACCTGCCTGTCATACGCGGCGCGTAAAACGTGCGCCGAGGCCTGATCGACCGGGCGACGCCCGGCGGCGACGGCCACGTATATCGGCAAACACCCAGAAAGGGGACCACAGTGAGCAAGACCGTGCTTGCGACAGCAGTCGCCGCCGCGCTGAGTTTCGGCGCCGCGCCGGCGTTCGCGCAAACCAAGGGCACCGCAACGAAGGCGGAAGTGCAGGCCATACAGGCCCAGATGCAGGCGCTCGTGGAGCGCCTCGAGAAGCTCGAGTCGACCAACTCGCAGCTCCAGACCGACAACGCGGACCTGAAGTCGCTGGCGGATCGGCGCGAGGCGGAGATCGACTACCTCAAGGCACAGACCAAGGAACTGCGCGAGGAAGGGGCCGTCGCCTCGAACGAGCTCGGCAAGGTCAAGGGCACCGACTGGGCCTCCAAGGTCAAGCTCCGCGGCGACCTGCGCTACCGCCACGAATACATCGGCACCGAGCGCGTGGTCGAAGACGCCGTCGTGGACGCGGCCGACCGCCAGCGCCAGCGCATCCGCGCCCGGTTCGGCATCGACGCGGCCGTCACCGACAACGTCAAGGC
>DASUMQ010000272.1:0-3391 GCA_036277615.1 Steroidobacteraceae bacterium | reverse complement strand
GCTCGAATCGGGCAAGAACGTCATCAGCATCAACGGCTACAGCCATCCGCAGCATTGGGGCGGCGCACGTCTCGAGGCGCTCGAGGCCGCGTGTCGTCGCGGCGGCACGAGCCTGCTCGGCGCCGGGCTCAACCCCGGTTTCGCGGCGGAACAGCTGGCGGTGGTGGCGACCGGTGTCTGCACGGTGCTCGACCACGTCGAGGTGGTGGAGAGCGTCTCGTGTGCGCCCGTCCGCAACCCGACCTACGTCTTCGACGCGCTGGGCTTCGGCGCCGACCCGGCGACGATCGACCCGAACCGGCGGGACTATGGCCCGGCCGCATCGCTCAACGGCATGTACGAGGAAGTGCTCGCCGCGACTGCCAGGCACCTCGGGATGGAGCTCGAGCGCGTCGAGACCGAGCACCGAGCCCACGCCGCGACACGGGACCTGCAGGTCGCCGCCGGGACGATCCGACGCGGCACCGTGAGCCACTTCAACTGGCGCTGGCACGGCATCGTCGCGGGCGCGCCGCGGCTGACGATGTCGATTCACTGGTACATGGAGACCGCGCACCTCGACGAGCCGGAGCCGCCGTTGTGGCGCATCGTCGTGCGCGGGCAGCCCGGCGTGCGCATGACCGTCGATTTCGACAAACGCGAGGGCGATGCGACGCCGACGTCCGCCGAGCAGATCGCGGTGGCCGGCGCGGTGATCAATGCGATCCCGATCGTGTGTGCCGCGCCGCCGGGCGTGCTCACGAGGCCCGTCGCGACGCCTTATGACGAACGCCTCGCGACCGGGGCGACCTAGCGCGCCGCGGTCACGGCCGGGGGTTGCTCCCGCGCCTCGGCCTGCCGCACGCTCGTGCGATAGGCGCCGAAGCCCAACCACAGGCAGAGGAGGCTCAACGGCAACACGATCGCTTCGACGACGAACAGGCCGTAGCGCAACATCGCGGGGTCGCGGAAGACGTAGTCGCCGAGCAGCGCCGGCAGCGTGGGGCCCAGGCCGCTCGCGATCAGGTTGCCGATGAAGAAATAGATCGCGGTCATCTGGGCGCGCAAGCGGTTCGGCGTGACGAGTTGCAGTGCCGCCGATGGCAGGCCCTGCGGAAACGCCATGAAAAAGACGGCGATGCCGAGCCCGACGGTGGCGAGACGGACGTCGTCGAGCAGCGGCGTCGCGACGAGGAACGGCAACCCCGCGAGCATGCCGTAGAACGCTGCCCGCAGGACCGCGTCGGGGCGACCCCGGCCCGCGAGACGGTCAGCGAGCCAGCCGCCGCTGTAGACGCCCGCGGTGCCGAGCCCGAACAACATTGCGCCGATCGTGAAACCGGCTTGCGGTGCGGTCCAGCCGTGCGTGCGCATCATCAGCGTGGGCGCCCAGAACAGGTAGCAGTTTATGCCGATGCCGAACAGCGTGAACGCACTGATGTGGCAGGTGAGCGTGCGGCGGTTTGCGCGCATGAACGCGCGCAGCGCCGGCCAGCCGCTGGGACGACCGGCCGTGGCAGTGGTTGCGTGCGCGGCGCCGCGTCGCACCGGTTCACGGATCAGGAACATCAGCAGCAGGATCGGCAGGCCGAGTGCGGCCACGACGAAGAACGTGAGCTGCCAGGGAAAGACGGTGCCGATGATCGGCAACTCGTGCGTCGGCGCGTTCGAGACGGCCGCCACGACGGTGCCGCCGATCATCAGCGCGAGCCCAGCGCCGAAATACAGACCCATCGAATACACGCTGATCGCCAGCGCGACCTTCCGCGGCGGGAAGTAGTCCGCCATCAGCGAAAACGCCGCGGGCGACAGCGCGGCTTCGCCGACACCCACGCCGACGCGCGCGGCGAACAGCCCCCAGAAGCCGCGCGACAGCCCGCACGTGGCGGTCATGACGCTCCAGAACGCGAGGCCCGCTGCCATGAGGTTGCGGCGATGGGCCTGGTCCGCCAGCCGTGCGATCGGGATGCCGAGGGTCGTGTACAGGATTGAAAAGGCAAGGCCGCCGAGCAGGCTGACCTGCGTGTCGGTGATCTGGAGGTCGCGACGGATCGGCTCGATCAGCAGCGTGAGGATCTGCCGGTCGATGAACGAACACGTGTAGGCCAGGGTGAGCACGAACACGACGAACCACGCGTAGCCCTGGTTGGGCCACGCGGTGGCGCCGGTCGCTGCGGTCGGGGGCGCGGCGTGCGTCAGGTCCTGCGCCAACGCCACGTGCTCAGGCTCGTGCGGCGGCGGTCACGTCCGCTCGCCCGTTGTTGAGCACTACGGCCTCGCGCGCCGGCACCGACGTGCGGAACGATACGGTGTCACCGTCGAGCCATAGGTCGGTGCGGACCCGGTCGCCCGGCAGCACCGGCGCCGTCAGGCGGGCGCCGAGCCCGATGAGGCGTGACGCGTCGTAATCGCACGCCACCTGCAGCACGGCACGCGTCGCAAACCCGTAGGTGCACATGCCGTGGAGGATCGGGCGTGCGAATCCAGCCGCTCGCGCCGTCGCGGGATCGGCGTGCAGCGGGTTGCGGTCGCCGCAGAGACGATAGAGCAGCGCCTGTTCCGGCCGAGTCTGCGCCTCGACGACGGCGTCCGGTGGTCGCGACGGAATTGCATGCGGCTGCGGCGCCGTGCCGCTCGAGTAACCGATGCCGCCGTCCGCACGCGCGAAATTCGTGATGACGTTGGTCGCGATCGGCTCGCCCGTCCGGGCGTCCCGCAGCACCTGTTCGCAGACGACGAGCAAGCCGCGACCCGGCCCCTTGTCGTAGATCCCCGTGATGCGCGACGAGACCCGGCCGCGACCCTCGGGCGGGATCGGCCGGTGGAACAGCTGCCGCTGCTCGCCGTGAAGCGACATGGCGAGGTCCACGCCGCTTTCGCGCATCCATCGGTCGTCGTAGTAGAGCGTCACGGCCGCGCTCGGGCTCACCTGGAAGCCGGGGCCTTCGAACACGTAACGCAGTTCACGCTCGTCGATGGGGTCCTGGCCGAACCCGGTCGCAAGCGCGTAGAGCTGGCAGTCCCGCTGGGTCCACGCACATTCGTGGTCCGGCAGCTCGAGCGCCAGAAGTCTCGCCGGATCGACAGGCATCGATGGGTCCCCCGCGCGGTCGCCGGAGTCGAGTATATATAGTTCAGACTGGCAAGTGACAACTCCCGCGCGCTGCGTGCCGGGCGCGGACATTACGGGGTGGTGCAACGGCGACGCCGTGACTATAGTCCCTCGCATGTGCCCACGACCGTCGTCGAAGACCCGCTCGAAGAAGCAGCCGACGTCGCGGGCGGCCGCCTCGCGCAGCGCGACTGCACCCCCTGAACCCGCGGGTGCGGAGGCTGCGCGCCTCGCGGGCATCGCTGCCGCGGTCGGGCCCGAACGCGCGGGGGCGATCCTCCGCGGCAGCCAGGTCGCGAT
>DASUMQ010000271.1:0-12342 GCA_036277615.1 Steroidobacteraceae bacterium | reverse complement strand
CGCGACGTGCTGCTCACGCAGGCGATCGCGAGCGAGGAGACGCTCGAGAAGGCCCCTGCGGCCGACCTGCTCGAGGTCGAGGGCATGGACGATGCACTGGCCGCGGAACTCGCGCGCCACGGCATCGTCACGCGCGAGGATCTCGCCGAGCAGGCGATCGACGACCTGGTCGAGATCCCGGATCTGGACGAGAAGCGTGCCGGCGAGCTGATCCTCGCCGCGCGCAAGCATTGGTTCGAACAGGGCCAGCAGGCGTGAGCGGAGGTCTGATTACATGGCAGAAGTGACGGTCACGCAGTTCGCCGAGGTCCTGAAGGTTCCGGTCGAGAAGCTGCTCGTGCAGCTCGGCGAGGCCGGCATCCGCGTCGGCGGCGCGAACGACATCATCAGCGACGAGGCCAAGATGGAACTCCTGACGCACCTGCGCCGCGCGCACGGTCGCCAGGAGGACGCCGCGGCCCCGCGCAAGATCACGCTGCAGCGCAAGTCGCAGCAGGAGATCAAGCTCGCCTCGACACAGGGCCGGGCCCGCACGGTCGCGGTCGAGGTGCGTCGCAAGAAGACGTACCTCAACCGGTCGGTGATCGAGGAAGAGCAGCGGCAACGCCAGGAAGAATTCGACAAGCAGCGCAACGCCGAGGAGACCGAGCGCCGGGAGCAGGAACGCGCCGCGGCCGAGCGCGTCGCCGCCGAGCAGCGCGAGCGTGACCGCATCGAGGCCGAGCACCGCCGCGTCGAGGAGGAGCAGGCCCGGCAGCGCGCCGAGGCCGATGCGCGCGTCGCGGCCGAGGAAGCCGCCCGCGAGCGCACCGAACGGGAACGCGCCGACGCCGAGCGCAAGGCGCTCGACACGGTGCAGCCGCCGACGACGCGGCCGATCGGCATCCGCGTGATCCGTCCGCCGGAGCCGACGCCGCCCGCGCCGCCGCGACCGGCGCAGCCACCCGCAGGGTCCGGCAAGTACGGCCGGCGCGAGCTGCACGTGTCCGCCGACGCCCGGGCGAGCTTCAAGAAGAAGCAGCAGCCCGCGGGCCGTTTCCGTCGCTCGGGCCACGTGCAGGTCGAGACGCGCCACGGCTTCGTCGAGCCCACGGCGCCGGTCAAGCGCGACGTCCAGATTCCCGAGACGATCACGGTGGGCGAGCTCGCCAACCGCATGGCGATCAAGGCCAACGAAGTCATCAAGACGATGATGAAGATGGGCGTGATGGCCACGATCAACCAGCCGATCGACCAGGACACCGCGACGCTCGTGGTCGAGGAATTCGGCCACACGGCCATCGCGCTCAAGGAAGACCAGCTCGAGGACCAGCTGCTCGCGACGGCGGGCGACGTCGAATTGCTGCCAAGGCCGCCGGTCGTGACCATCATGGGCCACGTCGACCACGGCAAGACCTCGCTGCTCGACTACATCCGCCGCAGCAAGGTCGCGGCCGGGGAGGCCGGCGGCATCACGCAGCACATCGGTGCGTACCAGGTCGAAACGCCGAAGGGCCCGATCACGTTCATCGACACGCCGGGCCACGCCGCGTTCACCGCGATGCGGGCCCGCGGCGCGAACGTCACCGACATCGTGATCCTGGTCGTGGCGGCCGACGACGGCGTCATGCCGCAGACGGTCGAGGCGATCCAGCACGCGCGCGCGGCCGAAGTGCCGATCGTCGTGGCGGTCAACAAGATCGACAAGCACGACGCCGACCCGGACCGGGTCCGCAACGATCTCGGCAAGCAGAACGTGATTCCCGAGGCCTGGGGCGGCGACGTGATGTTCGTCAACGTCTCGGCGAAGACGGGCGAGGGCATCGATTCGCTGCTCGAATCCGTACTGCTGCAGGCCGAAGTGCTCGACCTCAAATCGCCGACGGCGGGCCTGGCCGTGGGCGTGGTGCTCGAGTCGAGCATCGAGAAGGGCCGCGGCCCCGTGGCGACCGTGCTGGTCAAGCGCGGCACGCTCAAGACCGGCGACCCGATCATTGCGGGCCAGGAGTTCGGCCGCGTCCGCGCGTTGTTCGACGCGCTGGGCAAGCAGGTGCAGCAGGCGGGACCCGCCGTGCCGGTGCAGGTCCTCGGCTTGTCGGATGCGCCCAACGCGGGCGACGATCTCATGGTCGTCGAGAGCGAACGCAAGGCGCGCGAGGTCGCGCTGTACCGCCAGGGCAAGTACCGCGACGTGCGGCTCGCGGGCGCGGCGAAGAAGGTCGAGGACGTCTTCTCGCAGATGGGCGAGGCGGCCGGGCAGACCGTCAACGTCATCGTCAAGGCGGACGTGCAGGGCAGCGCCGAGGCGCTGCGTGACGCGCTGTCGAAGATCGGCACCGACGACGTGTCGGTCAAGGTCATCGCGAGCGGCGTCGGTGGCATCACGGAGTCCGACGTGTCGCTGGCGGCTGCCTCGCGCGCGCGCGTCATCGGCTTCAACGTCCGCGCCGACGGCGCGGCCCGTACGGCGATGAAGGACCAGGGCGTCGAGGTGAACTACTACTCGATCATCTACGAGGCGCTCGACGACATGCGCGCACTGGTCTCCGGCATGTTGAAGCCCGAGATCAAGGAGCAGATCGTCGGTCTCGCCGAGGTGCGCGAGGTGTTCCGTTCGAGCAAGTTCGGCACCGTCGCGGGCTGCCTCGTGACCGAGGGCTTCATCAAGCGCGGCAACCCCGTGCGCGTGCTCCGCGACAACGTGGTCATCCACCAGGGCGAGCTCGACTCGCTGCGTCGTTTCAAGGACGACGTGGGCGAAGTCAGGGCCGGTACCGAGTGCGGCATCGGCGTGGTCAAGTACAACGACATTCGCGTGGGCGACCAGATCGAGTGCTTCGCGCGCGTCGAAGTGGCGCGCACGGCGTAAGCGGCCCCGATGCCACGCGAGGTTCCACGCGCGCGACGGATCGCCGAGCAGGTGCAGCGCACCCTGTCGCAGCTGCTGCTGCGCGAGGTGCGCGACCCGCGGCTGAAGCCGATGACCGTGACGCACGTGAAAGTCTCGCCGGACCTGACGCACGTCTGGGTCAAGTACACGTTGCTCGCGGGCGACTCGCACGACCCGCTGCAACGCGAGATCCTCGATGAAGCCGCGGGCTACCTGCGGGGTCCGCTCGGCCGCACGTTGCGTCTGCGCGTCGCACCGCACCTGCACTTCGCGCCCGACGAGGAGCTCGAGCGCGGCAACCGGCTCGAGGAGCTGATCACGCGTGCGGTGCGCGAGGACCGCGAGAAGGGCCCGCCTCCCGAGGACGCCGAGGCGCATTACGACTCCGACGACGACTCCGGCGACGACGCAATCGCAGACGATCGCCCGTGACCGCCGCAGCAACCGCGAACCCCGCGTCCGCGCGCAAGCGCTGGCGGGCGGTGGACGGGATCGTGCTGCTCGACAAGCCGCAGGGTCTTACGTCGACGCAGGCGCTGCAGCGCGTGCGACGGGCGTTGCAGGCCGAGAAGGCCGGACACGCCGGCACGCTCGACCCCATGGCGACGGGCATGCTGCCGCTGTGTTTCGGCCAGGCGACCAAGGCGTGCGGGGAGCTGCTCGGCCAGCGCAAGGCCTACCGTGCCACGGTCCTGCTGGGCGCGGCCACCGACACGGGTGATGCGGAGGGCCAGGTCGTGGAGCGGCGCGACGTGCCGGCCGCGCTGTCGCCGGCCGCGATCGAGGCCGCGCTCGCGGGATTGCGCGGTGAGCGGCTCCAGGTACCTCCGATGTATTCGGCGCTCAAGCGCGACGGTCGGCCGCTCTACGAGCTCGCCCGGCGTGGCGAGACCGTCGAGCGGGCCGCTCGGCCGATCACGATCGATCGGCTGGAACTCGTCGCGGCGGCGGAGGGGAGCCTGGAGATCGAGGTGACCTGCTCGAAAGGGACGTACGTGCGCGTGCTCGCGGCGGACATTGCGGCTCGCCTCGGCACGCTCGGACACCTCGGTGCGCTGCGTCGACTCCGGGTCGAACCTTTCGCTGCGGAGGCCATGGTCACGCTGGACCGCATCGAGGCGGACGTTGCGCCCGGCCACGCCACGCCGAATTGGCTGCTGCCGGTCGACGCGGCCTTCCCTGGCCTGCCTTTGGTGCGGCTCGATGAGACGCTGAGCCTGCGCTTGCGCCAGGGGCGCACGATCGAGCCACCCGCGAATCTGTCGACCCCGGATGGACCGCTGTGGCGGGTCTACGACGACGCCCATGGTTTTCTCGGGCTGGTCGAGGCCGATTCCGGCGGCCACCTCAAGGTGGTCCGGCTGTTCGTGCCCGGCGCCGGCTCGGTCCCGGACGCCCCGAAAACTTGAGTCGGGTGGGGCCGTGCGGCTAGAATGCGCGGCTCAATTCAAAGAGTTACTTTCCAAGGTTTCGAGACCAACTATGGCACTCTCCACCGAGCGCAAGTCTGAGATCGTCGGCGGCTTCAAGCGCGGCTCGAACGATACCGGTTCCCCCGAAGTCCAGATTGCGCTGCTGTCCGCCCGCATCAACGAGCTGGGCGAGCATTTCAGCACGCACAAGCGCGACCATTCGTCGCGGCGCGGGCTGCTCAAGCTCGTCACGCAGCGTCGCAAGCTGCTCGATTACCTGAAGGACAGCGACCCCGCCCGCTACCAGGAAGTCGTATCCAAGCTCGGCCTGCGTCGCTGACCCAAGCCTGAAGTCTCCGGCCCGCTCTGCGGGCCGGATTCGTTTTCGCCCCTCGCCGGGCAACCCCCGAACAACAGCGGACCCCTCCAACAGTGAACGTCCAGAAGACCAGCTTTCAGTACGGTCCCCACACCGTCACCATCGAAACCGGCCGGCTCGCGCGCCAGGCCGACGGCGCCGTCCTCGTCTCCATGGGCGACACCACGGTGCTCGTCACCGCGGTCGGTCGCAAGGAAGCCCAGCCGGGCAAGGATTTCTTCCCGCTGACGGTCAACTACGTCGAGAAGACGTACGCGGCAGGCCGCATCCCCGGCGGCTTCTTCAAACGCGAAGGCCGTCCCTCCGAGAAAGAGACGCTGATCTCGCGCCTGATCGACCGCCCGATCCGGCCGCTCTTCCCCGAGTTCTTCTTCAATGAAGTGCAGGTCGTGGCGACGGTCGTTTCGCTCGACCCCGACATCGACTCGGACATCCCCGCGATGCTCGGCGCGTCCGCGGCGCTGGCGCTGTCGGGCATCCCGTTCAAGGGACCGATCGGCGCGGCGCGCGTGGGCTACAAGGACGGCAAGTACCTGCTGAACCCGAACGTCGCCGATACGAAGACCTCCGACCTCGACCTCGTCGTTGCCGGCACGGCGGACGCCGTGCTGATGGTCGAATCCGAGGCGAAGATGCTGCCGGAGTCGGTCATGCTCGGCGCCGTCGTCTTCGGCCACGATCAGATGCAGATCGCGATCAAGGCGATCCGCGAGCTCTCCGCCAAGGCTGGCAAGCCCGCCTGGGACTGGAAGCCGTCGGAGATCGATCCCGAACTCACCAAGGCCGTGGCCGCCCACACCGAAGTCGCGCTCGAGCAGGCCTACCAGGTCACCGAGAAGCAGGCGCGTCACACGCGCATCGGCGAGATCAAGAAGGCGGTCGTCGAAGCTCTCGCCGGCGGCGAGGCGCCCAAGTTCGACGCGCGCGCGGTCGTCGACGAGTTCGGCCGCCTCGAATACAACATCGTCCGCCGTCGCATCATCGCGGGCCACCCACGCATCGACGGCCGCGACATGCAGACCGTGCGCAAGATCACCGTACAGACCGGCGTCCTGCCGCGCACGCACGGCTCGGCGCTGTTCACGCGCGGCGAGACTCAGGCGCTCGTCACGACCACGCTCGGCACCGGTCGCGACGCGCAGCTGATCGACGCGCTCGCCGGCGAGCGCAAGGAGCCGTTCATGCTCCACTACAATTTCCCGCCGTTCTCGGTGGGCGAGACGGGCATGATGGGCTCGCCGAAGCGGCGCGAGATCGGCCACGGCAACCTGGCCCGCCGCGGCGTCAATGCCGTGATGCCGGACATGACGGGCTTCCCGTACATCATCCGCGTCGTGTCCGAGATTCTCGAGTCGAACGGCTCGAGCTCTATGGCCTCGGTCTGCGGCACCAGCCTCGCGCTGATGGACGCCGGCGTGCCGCTCAAGGCGCCGGTCGCGGGCGTCGCGATGGGCCTCGTGCTCGAGGGCGACAAGTTCCAGGTGCTGACCGACATCCTCGGCGACGAGGATCACCTCGGCGACATGGATTTCAAGGTGGCCGGCACCGCCGACGGCGTGACCGCGCTGCAGATGGACATCAAGATCGAGGGCATCACGCGCGAGATCATGCAGGTCGCGCTCGACTCGGCTTACAAGGCGCGGCTGCACATCCTCGGCGAGATGAACAAGGTGCTCTCGACGCACCGTCCGCAGATGTCCGAGTGGGCGCCGACGATCATCACGATGAAGATCGATCCGGACAAGATCCGCGAAGTCATCGGCAAGGGCGGCGCCGTGATCCGTGCGATCACGGAGGAGACCGGCACCACGATCGACATCGAGAACGACGGCACGGTCAAGATCGCCTCGGTCAGCGGCCCCGCGGGTCGCGAGGCCCAGCGCCGCATCGAGCTGATCACCTCCGAGGTTGAGGTCGGCGCCATCTACGAGGGCAAGGTCGTGCGCCTGATGGATTTCGGCGCGTTCGTGCAGATCCTGCCGGGCAAGGACGGCCTGGTGCACATCTCGCAGATCAGCGACGAGCGCGTCGAGCGCGTCAGCGACAAGCTCAAGGAGGGCGACGTCGTGCGCGTGAAGGTGCTCGAAGTCGACCGCCAGGGACGCGTGCGCCTGTCGATGCGGAACGTCGACGCGGCGTAACGATTACCTCCGCCTCCCCCGTTCAAACGGGAGGAGGCGGCTGGGCCAGGGATCGCCCCCGAATCCAAGATCGATACCCTGAGATATCAGAAGGCGCCGATGGAACGTCGCCCTCGGAGCCGCTTAGCTTAGCTGCCGGGTGAAACGCGGGACCATCGGTCGACCGGAAGCCCGTGGCGAAAACTCACGCCGCCTGGAGCGCAGGGCTGAAGGTACCGTCGGCACCCGAGAGATGCCGACGGCCTTGACGAACGGCGTCCGGGGGACCGCTACAGCGGGTCGGCCGGAACGAGCAGCGTGATGGTCGGTCGGTTCGCGACGTACGCGACGCACGCTCCCTGACTCGCAAAAGGGTGCGGCCAGTCGAACTTGGCCCAGCCACCGTCCCTGCATTCCCCGACGGTACTGGGTGGGCCACAGCGCCGCACGTCCCCAGGAATGAATTTGGTCAGCGTGACGTTGTTCGCACCCAGGTTGACGAACATGTTGTGCTCCACCGCGTCCAATTCGTCGTCCAGGTTATAGGCTCGATGAACGCGACCTTCGGACGTCTCGAACGCCTGGCCGGCACTGTAGTGCCGGACCTCGCCGCAGCCGTCTTCGACGGTGATCGTTCCCTGCGCGACAACGTTGTAGACGTATCCCGGGTGATAGTGCCACGCGCCCGTCGTCTCGCCGACAGGCGTCACGAGCTTGCGGGCGATCAGCCTGGCCGGGCCACCGGCGAGGCCGATGTACGGGCTGGTACCGTCCCACCTTTCGACCACGATCGCGGCCACCGCCGCTGCCCCGCCGATTGCGATCGAAACCGCCCCGATCGCCAACACCAGTCTCCCACGTGCGGGTTTCGTCTCCATACAGTTCCTCCTTGTCCGTTGAACTGGCGAGACCGAGCAGGTCCGGGGCTGCACGTCGCCGTACCGGCAACGTATGCGCTCCTCACCGATGAGTTCAGCGCCGGACCCTCAACGCGCCCCGCCCGCGGACCGCTTGCTGCCGGGCGAAAGGCTAGTCCCAGGCAGATCGCTGCGTCGTTCGGTTCGCGTGGATTCTTCGTTCCGTTTTCATTCCGCTGAGCCATGCCGTACACGCCGGTCGCCGAAGCAGAAATCTACGAGTTTGGCCGCTTCCGCCTCGACGTTGGCGAACGCAGGCTCACTTGTCGTGAAGGTGCGCAAAGCGGTCCGATGCCGGAGAAGGCCTTCCAGACGCTGGTTCACCTCGTCCGTCACTGCGGCACGCTCGTCACGGACGATGACCTCCTGACGACCGTCTGGCCTGGCGCCGTGGTCGAACGAAACAACCTCGGCAAGGCCGTCCACGTCATTCGCCGTGTCCTCGGGGACACGACCGGTGAACCACGTTTCATCGAGACGATTCCGAAGCACGGATATCGGTTCATTGCGGACGTGACGAGGGTCGGGGTGCGCGAACGGTCGAGCGCCGGCGCAACTGCCGTCGCGCGGAAGACAGCGCCGGCACGCTCCAAGGCCTACGATCTCTACATCCGCGGCAAGGTGAAGGCCGGCAGCGAGAATACGGACGATAACGACGGCGCTATCACGGCCCTGGAAGCAGCCGTCGCGATCGACCCGTACTTCGCAGAGGCCTACGCTCAACTGGCCCGGGCATACAACACACGGGCCTTCAAGTTCAGTGCGCAGTCGGAGGCCAAGTCGGTTCGGGAAAATGCCGAGGTGGCCGTTGCGAAAGCTCTCGACCTGAATCCTGACCTTGCCGAGGCACACTTCGCGCGAGGCCTCATTCTCTGGACGCAGACGAAGGGGTTCCCGCATGAGCAGGCCATCAAGGCGTTCAAGAGATCGCTCGAGTTGAACCCGCAGGCAGACGAGACACACCATCAGCTGTCGATGGTCTACTCGCACATCGGTCTGCTCGACCAAGCCCTGGAGCACGTCAGGACCGCGATCGATCTCAACCCGAACAACACAATGGCGCGTTTCCGAGTCGGCGTGTACATGGCGTGGCAATGCAGGTTCAGCGAGGCGCTCGCGGTCCTGAAGACGGTGCCGCGCGAAACGAGCCCCATGCTGGTCGATCGGGTCCGGGCGGAGGTTCTCATCCAGATGGCTCGCCTCGACGATGCGCGAAGCCTCGTCGACGAGTATCTGCGCCGCCATCCGCGCGACGAAGGCGGCAGCTTCACGAGCCTGAACGCGTTGCTGCTGGCGAAGGAAGGCGAGACGCAGGGGACCGAGGAGGCGATCGCCAGGTCGATCAGACTTGGCCGGGATTACGGCCACTTCCATCACTCTGCTTACAACATCGGATCCGCCTGGGCGGAATTGCAGAGACCGGACGAAGCGGTCAAATGGCTCGAATCCGCAGCCGACGACGGTTTCCCCTGCTATCCGTACTTCGCCGCTGACCCGAACCTCGAACCGCTGCGTGGCGACCCGCTATTCGCCGCGCTGATTTCATCGCTGCATCGGCAATGGCTGCGGTTCACCGCGATGGCTTGAACGCGGAGCCCTCGCGCCACTACTGAACTCCGCGGCTGCGCGCGGTACGCGTCCGGAGGCCGGATCGTCCGGACGCCAGATGCGGAACGTCGACGCGGCGTAAGCCCTGCGCCAGCGGGCGCCGTCGCGGCCGCCCGCAGTCTTCCTGAACGAGGACGCCCCGGTGACGGGGCGTCGTCTTATGTAGCGTCGGCCCACTTCGCGCCACCGCGCGAACGGCAGGACACGAAACAGCGCAGCCGACTGTGACCGGCGTCTCGTGCCTCCCGACGCCGTCTCGCCTAGCATCGCCGACGTGCGACGCGCTCACAGCCCCGTATTCGTCGAACTCGGCTCGAAGGCAGAGCACATCTGTCTCGAATCCGAAGAGGTGGTCGTGGCGGAACGGCCGCCTGTGGTCCGCTCTGGGCCCACCTTCCGCTTCGAGTCGCGCCTTCCCGCGGCGGAACTGGAATTCACCTTCTCCACGGACCATCGCCTCACGGTCCGCTCGCATCAGCCGCGTCGCCGGGTCCGCAAGTACGTGATCGACCTGCGCTTCGTCGATCCCGGCGCGACCGTCGGCCGCCGGATCGCCTGGCGCTGGTGGCAGGGCGCGGCGGTCCTTGCGGGTCTCGCCGCGCTCGGCCAGTGGCTCCCGGCGCGCTTCGGTACCGCGGACTGGCAGCAGTCGACGTGGCCTGCCGCGGTGACCTTCGCCGTCGCCGCCGTCTGCCTCGGGCTCGTCGGCGTACTGCGTACGCGGGACGTCGTGGAACTGCGCAGCGTCCACGGCGCCGCGCCGCTCGCCGGGATTGCCGGTCGCCTCGGCAGTGCGCGCGCGGCCGGTTCATTCGTCGCCGAACTGGCGCAGCGGGTCAACGCGGCGGTTGCGCAGTCCGCGCAATCGAAAAAGCAGTTCCTGCGCGATGAGATGCGCGAGCACCATCGGCTGTGGAGCGAAGGCGTGCTGTCCGACGCGGTCTACGAGGCGAGCAAGCTGCGCATCCTGCGCGCGCACGACGAGGGCCGTGCGACCGGCTAGGGGCGCGCCCGGGTCACTGGTCGCTGCGTTCGCGGTCGTCGCGACCGAACGGTCGCGTCAGGCGTGCAAAGACCTCTTCCTGCAGCGACTTCCAGCGCTGGTAATTCTTCTGCGCCACGGTGGTGACCGTCTCGAGCGGGTCGATGCCCACGACGTTCTTGAACCGCTCGCGCAACTCGCGCTGCTCCTTCGCGAACAGCTGGATGCTCTCGTCGAGGTAGCGGCCGACGAAGTCGTGCAACCCGCTGCCGTAGCTGCGGATCACCTGCGAGAGGAAGTCGCGGCTCATCAGCGACTCGCCGCCGCCTTCCTGCTCCGCGATCACCTGCAGCAGGATGCTGCGCGTGATGTCCTGCTGCGACTTGCGGTCGAGCACCACGAAGTCGATCCGCTCCACCACGAGCCGCCGGATGTCGGCCAGCGTGACGTAGCGGCTCTCGACGGTGTCGTAGAGTCGCCGGTTCGGATACTTGCGGATGACCCGGGGGCTCTTGCCGCCGCCCTCGGTCGCCGCGTCGGCGCTGCTGCGCGAACGTCTGGTTCTTGTAGTTGTCTTCGTCGTCGTCGCCATGTTCGTTGCATCCCTCAGCCGGCCGCGCCGGTGATCGCTCCCAGCGGCGCCGTGCCTGCCGCACGACCCGCGAACCCCTCCACCCGCCAGTGCGTGCGTCCCCACGCGAGCACCTCGCGCGCCGACGCTCCGCGCAGCGCTTCCGGTGGCGACTGCCCGAGGAATTCGAGCACCGCGACCAGTTGTGCGCCCGGGGTCCACCGGCTCGCAGCGGGCGCGTCGCCCGACTTGGAGAGCTTAAGGCCCCTGTCGTCCACGGCAAGGGGCAAATGCAGGTATCGAGGGCGCGGCACCCCGAGTGCCTGCTGCAGGAGGATCTGCCGCGCGGTGCTCGCGAGCAGGTCGCAGCCGCGTACGACGTCCGTCACGCCCTGGTGCGCATCGTCGATCACGACCGCGAGTTGATACGCGAAGAACCCGTCACGCCGGCGCAGGACGAAGTTCCCGACCGTTGCGGCCACGTCGACCGACTGCGCACCGAGGCTGCGGTCGTCGAAGTTCACGTACCCGTTCGGCACGCGCAGGCGCCAAACCTTACCCGGCGGTCGCTCGATCCGCGAGCGATGAACTGGACACTGTCCAGGATGAAACAGATCGTCCGCCGCTCCGGCCTCGCGTTCCCGATTCCCGGCCAGCGCGGCAATCTCCGAGCGTGTGCAATCACAGGCGTGGAGCAGGTTGCGCTGCGACAGGCGGGCGAGCGCTGCGGCGTATGCGGCCTTGCGCTCGCTCTGGCGCAGGACCGGCCCGTCCCAGTGCAGGTCGAACGCTTCGAGCGCGCGCAGGATGTCGTCGGCAGCACCGGGCTTCTCGCGCGGCGGATCGAGGTCTTCGATGCGGACGAGCCAGCGCCCGTCCTTCGCGCGAGCGTCGAGGAAGCTCCCGACCGCCGCGACGAGCGACCCGAAATGCAGGGGACCGGTGGGCGAGGGTGCGAACCGCCCCACGTAGGGGCCGTCGGCCGTGTATCGGGCGACCGGGTCCACCGGCGTGGGCAATGTCACGGAAGCAGAAGTTGGACCCTCGACCGGCCGCTGGCCGGCCTCTCCCGCGGAAGCGGGAGCGGCGAGGGAATCAGCGGTACCAGTCGTCCCGGTCGCCGAACTGTTTCTCACGACGTTCGCGACGCTCCTGCGCCTCGACGCTCAGCGTCGCGACGGGGCGGGCTTCGAGGCGCTTCACGCCGATCGGTTCGCCCGTCTCGAGGCAGTAGCCGTAGCTGCCGTCCTCGATCCGTTTCAATGCCTCGTCGATCTTGCGGATCAGCTTGCGCTCGCGGTCGCGAGTGCGCAGCTCGAGGCTGAATTCCGACTCCTGCGTGGCGCGATCGTTGGGATCCGGAAAATTCGCGGCCTCGTCCTTCATGTGCGAGACGGTGCGATCGACTTCTTCCATCAGGTCGCGCTTCCAGCCATTGAGGATGTTGCGGAAGTGTTCGAGCTGCACGGCGTTCATGTACGCCT
>DASUMQ010000270.1:0-2991 GCA_036277615.1 Steroidobacteraceae bacterium | reverse complement strand
GATCGTCCGGATGTGATGGCGCGATACTGCACGACGGTGCATGCGGACAGGCTGCGCTATCCGGTGCTGCTCTCGAACGGCAACCTGGTCGCCAGCGGCGAAGAGCCCGGCAGCCGTCACTTCGCCACGTTCGAGGATCCGTTTCCGAAACCGAGTTACCTGTTCGCGCTCGTCGCGGCGCGGCTCGAAGTGCTCGAGGACGAATTCGTCTCGCGCTCCGGCGCCACGAAGAAGCTCTTCGTCTACGTCGAGCCGGGCAAGCTCGACCAGGCCTCGTGGGCGATGGATTGCCTGAAGCGCTCGATGCGCTGGGACGAGCAGCGCTTCGGCCTCGAGCTCGACCTCGATCAATACAAGATCGTCGCGGTCGGCGATTTCAACTCCGGGGCGATGGAGAACAAGGGGCTCAATATCTTCAACGCCAAGTACGTGCTGGCGCGCCCGGACGTCGCCACCGACCAGGACTTCCTCAACATCGATCGGGTCGTTGCGCACGAGTACTTCCATAACTGGACCGGCAATCGCGTCACCTGCCGCGACTGGTTCCAGCTTTCGCTCAAGGAAGGACTGACGGTGTTTCGCGACCAGGAGTATGCGAGCGACACCTATTCACGCGCGGTGGCGAGGATTCGCGAGGTGCGCATGCTGCGCGCCGGTCAGTTCGCCGAGGACGCTGGCCCCATGGCGCACCCCGTGCGGCCTCAGTCCTACATGGAGATCCGCAACTTCTACACGATGACCGTGTATGAGAAGGGCGCCGAGGTCGTGCGCATGCAGCACGCGCTCCTTGGCGAGGAGCGCTTCCAGGCGGGCATGCGGCTCTATTTCCAGCGGCACGACGGCCAGGCGGTGACCACCGACGACTTCGTGCAGGCGATGCAGGATGCATCCGGCGTCGATCTTTCGCAGTTCCGGCGCTGGTACGACATCGCCGGCACGCCGGTGCTCGAGTGCGAAGGCAGCTACGACGCAGCCGCGCGCACGTTCACGCTCACGGTCAAGCAGTCGATGAACCCGCCGTTCCACATTCCGCTGGCGGTGAAGATCGGCGCGCAGGAGCGGATCCTCTCGGTGCAGCAGCCGCATCAATCGTTCACGTTCGCGAGCGTCACCGAGCGCCCGGTGCCGTCGCTGCTGCGCGGGTTTTCCGCTCCGGTGATTCTGCGCTATCCCTACAGGGAATCCGACCTGCTGCACTTGCTCGCGCACGACGACGATCCGTTCAACCGCTGGGAAGCCGGCCAGCGTTTGGCGACCGACATCATCCTCAAGGAGCAAGGCCGGCCTTCGCCCGCCTTCATCGAGGCAATGCGCAAGCTGCTGCACGATAGCGACCCGGCCTTCATCGCCGAAGCGCTAGCGCTGCCGCCCGAGGCATACCTTGCCGAGCAGGTCGACGTCGTCAATCCGGATGCGTTGCATCATGCGCGCACGGCGCTGCGCCGCACGCTCGCTGCGGCGCTGAAGGACGAGTTGCTGGTCGCGTACCGCGCGAGCACGAGCACCGGTCCGTACCGTCCGGATCCGCAATCGTCCGGCCGCCGCGCGTTGCGAAACACGGTGCTCGGCGTGCTGATGGAGCTCGATACCGAAGACCTGATCGCCCTCTGCTACGAGCAGTTCGCGCAGTCGGACAACATGACCGAGTCGCTCGCTGCGCTTGCGTGCCTCGCCAACAGCAGGGCACCACAGCGCGAGATTGCGCTGGCGTCGTTCTATGAGCGCTGGAAGGACGAGCCGCTCGTCGTCGACAAGTGGTTCTCCGTGCAGGCCGCCTCCCGGCTGGAGGACACGCTCGAGCGCGTGCGCGCGCTGATGCGCCATCCGGCGTTCGACCCCAAGGTGCCGAACAAGGTGTATGCGCTGATCTTCACGTTCAGCGCGAACCAGGTGCGCTTCCACGCCGCCGACGGCGCCGGCTACGCGTTCCTCGCCGACCGCGTGCTGGAGCTCGACCGCCTGAACCCGCAGATTGCCGCCCGCATGGCGCGCGGCTTCGATCGCTGGAGAAAGTTCGACGCCGGGCGCCAGGCGCTCGCGCGCGCGCAGCTCGAGCGGCTGCGCGACGCGCAGGGGCTGTCGCGCGACGTCGCCGAGATCGTCACCAAAGCGCTCGCCTGAAGGGCGCTCGTGACCGCGACCGCCGTCACGGCTCGCTCGTGGCGGTCGGCGCGCTGGCAGCAGTATCATCGCTTCCCCATGAGCCTCGATGGCCGCACGATCGACGGCTTGGCCACGACCGGCCGCCTGCTGGTGCGCTCGGGCATCGAGATCGGCCGCACGCTGGAGGCGATGTTGCAAGACGGCGACCTCGTGACCGCCGTCTGGCACCAGGGCGAGCGTCTTTTTCTTTCGCGCCTACTGCGGCTCGACCCCGTGCAGGAATGGTTCGCGCTCGCCTGCGATGCGGTACCGCAAGCGAACGATGCGTTGCTCGCATCGGCGTCGGTGACGTTCACCTGCAACCACCGAGGCGCGCACTACAACTTCGTCGCCACCTCGCCTGCGGCAATCGAGGTCGACGGCGCGCTTGCGCTGCGGTTCGCGTTTCCGCTCGCGTTGTACGCTCATCAGCGGCGCGCGAGCCCGCGAGTGCAGCCTCCGCCACGAATTCCGCTGCGCTGCGAGATTTCGTGGGGACCGCTTACCCTGGACGCCGAAGTCGTCGACGTCAGCCTGGACGGCATCGGCACGATCGTCTACGGCTCCGACGTGCAGCTCGCGATCGGCTCGAAGCTTGAGCGCGTGACGATCGTGCACCCGGACCGCCCTCCGGTCGTCGTCGACCTCGAAGTACGCTATTCAGTGCGCTTTGCCGGACGAGACGGGACGCCATCGATGCGTTCCGGGTGCCGTTTCCTCGGCGCGCCGCACGACCTGCGCGACCTGATCCGCCTGTTCGTGACGGAACTCGACGCCAACCCGCAGGCAAACAAGAACCAGGGAGAGCAACCATGAGCCCGACGATGCAACTGCTTTTCGCGACCCTCG
>DASUMQ010000269.1:0-15626 GCA_036277615.1 Steroidobacteraceae bacterium | reverse complement strand
GAAGACGCCTTCGAGCACGGCGTCGAGGAAACTCGTGTCGCGGTTCCGGACGTCGGCGAGCACGTCGGGTCGCACGTCCTTGCAGTGCACGTGCACGACGCGCCGTGCGTGGCGCGTCGCGACGTCGACCGGGTCGGCGCCCGCGAACCGCAGGTGCCCGGTGTCGAGCAGCAGCCCGACCGCCTCGCCGCTCGACTGCATCAGGCGATCGACGTCCTCCGCGCTCTGCACGACGGTGCCCATGTGATGGTGGTAGGCGAGCCGCAGCCCTCGTCGCTGCATCAGTTCCGCGAGCCGCGTGAGCCGTGCGCCGAACCGCGGCCACTGACCGGCCGGCACGTGCGGCCGGCGCGACTGGCGCGCGCGGCGGTCCCCGTGCATGCAATGGGTCACCTCCGCCACCACGACGACGGCGCTGCCGAGCGCGGCGAGCAGGTCGACGTGGGGCTGCATCGCCGCGAACTCCGCGTCCGCGTCGCGCTCGAGCAGGCGCGCGCTGTACCAGCCCGACACGAGGGCGAGGCCGTGCGGTTCGAGCGCCGCCCGCAGCGCTGCAGGTTCGCGTGGGAATTTGTGGCCGAGTTCGACTCCGGCATAGCCCGCCGCACGCGCCTCGCGCAGGCACAGCTCGAGCGAATTCTCGGCCCCCAGCGACGGCAGGTCGTCGTTGCTCCAGGTGAGCGGGTTGATGCCGAGGCGGACCGATGACGTCAAGAAGAGCCTCGCTGTGCCTCGTAACGTCTGCGCGCCTCACGCACCGACTCGGCGATCGACGTCTCCGCGACCGGCACGTCCCACCACGCGCCGCCCGCGCTCGTGGAGCGCTCCGGATCCGTGTCGATCACCACGACGGCCGTGCGCGGCGCCGCGCGGGCGCGCAGCAGGGCCTGGCGCAGCGCTGCAATACCCGACACCTTCTCGGCCACCGCGCCGAGGGCGCGTGCGTGCGCGGCGAAGTCGATCGCCGGCGCTGCAGGACTTGCGGGGTCGCCGAGCAAATTCCCGTGAGGGGCGCCCCCGCAGGACTGCTGCAGCCGGTGGATGCAGCCGAAGCCGCGGTTGTCGAGCACGACGATCACGAGCTTTGCCCCGAGCGCGATCGACGTCGCGATTTCCGAGTTCAGCATCAGGTAACTGCCGTCGCCGACCAGCACCACGACTTCGCGGTCGGGCCGGGCGAGCTTGACGCCCAGGCCCCCGGCGATCTCGTAGCCCATGCACGAGTAGCCGTACTCGACGTGGTAGTGGCCGGGCCCGGCGGCGCGCCAGAGCTTGTGCAATTCGCCCGGCAAGCCGCCTGCGGCGCAGACCACTGTGCCGGCGGGCCCGAGCCAGTCGTTGACGGCGCCGAGCACCTCCGCATCCGACGGCAAGTCGGTCCCGCGGTCGGCGACAGCCTGGGCGACCGCCGTGCGCCAGGTCTTGCAGGCGTCTGCGCAGCGACGCGACCATGCCGGATCGGGCCCGTGAGCGCCTCGCTCGTCTCCCAGCCGGGAAGAGAGTTCCTCGAGCGTACGCAAGGCATCGCCCTGCAACGCCAGCGCTCCGTATTTCGCGGCATCGTGACGACCCACGTTGATCGAGATGACCGGTCGTGATGTGTTACGGAAGAGAGCGCCCGACCCCGTCGTGAAGTCCTGCAGCCGCGTGCCGACGAGCAGCAGCAGGTCGGCTTCCTCGGCGAGACGGTTCGCGGATTCCGCGCCCGTGACGCCGATCGCGCCCGCGTTCCACGGGTGGTCGTGCGCGAGCGCGCCCTTTCCCGCCTGCGTCTCGGCCATCACGACGCCGAAGCGCGTCGCGAATTGCGCGAGCGCGTCACAGGCTCCCGAGTAATGCACGCCGCCGCCCACGATCGCCAGGGGCCGTCTGGCGGCGCGCAGCCGTTCGACGGCCCGCACGATCTGCGTCGGGTCGGCTCCCGCTCGCGGCACGTCGATCACTCGCCGGTCGAAGAACCGCTCCGGAAAGTCCCAGGCTTCCGCCTGCACGTCCTGCGGCAGCGCGAGCGTGACCGGACCGCAGTCGGCCGGATCCGTGAGCACCGACATTGCCTGGGGCAACGCACGCAGCAACTGCTCCGGCCGCGTGATGCGGTCGAAGTAGCGCGAGACTGGGCGGAAGCAGTCGTTCGCCGACACGGTCGCGTCGCCGAAGTCCTCGACCTGCTGCAGCACGGGGTCCGGCACGCGGCTGGCAAAAACGTCCCCGGGCAGCAGCAGCACCGGCAGTCGATTGACGTGCGCCACCGCGGCTGCCGTCACCATGTTCGTCGCGCCGGGGCCGACCGACGACGTGCACGCCAGGATCCGGCGACGCCGGTGCGCCTTGGCGTACGCGATGGCAGCGTGCGCCATCGCCTGCTCGTTGTGGGCGCGATAAGTCGGGAACCGGTCGCGCACGGCGGTCAGTGCCTCGCCAAGACCCGCGACATTGCCGTGGCCGAAGATCGCGAAGACACCTTGGACGAACGGCGCTTCGTGCCCGTCGACCACGATGCGCTGCGCCATCAGGTAGCGCACGAGCGCCTGCGCCATCGTGAGTCGAACGGCGCTCACGCCGCTGCCCCGCGCGCTGCGCGCCACGC
Source organism: Steroidobacteraceae bacterium (assembly GCA_036277615.1). Lineage (GTDB taxonomy): Bacteria > Pseudomonadota > Gammaproteobacteria > Steroidobacterales > Steroidobacteraceae > RPQJ01. The sequence continues at coordinate 13,039 of DASUMQ010000269.1, read as the reverse complement.
GCCGATCAGTCGCGTGTAATTGTCGGCGATGGCCGCAACCGCGGCTTCGTCGTCGACCGTGCCGCCGAACCACTCGCGCGCGGTCGTGCCGAAGATGCTGCGACCCACTGCGAAACCCCGGCAGATCGGCGTCGCCGCGGCGTCGGCGAACGATCGAACGAGGTCAGGTTCGGGCGCGTCGAGTCCTAGCAGCAGCACGCCGTTGCACCAGGGATCCCGGGTCGCGATGACTTGCGCAAGCACTCGCCAGGAGGCGGGCGACTGCGGCTCGAGTTTCCACCAGGCGGGGGCAATGCCCAGGTTGTACAGCCGGGTGAGCGCACGCGCCGTGGTGTGCTCGTCGCACGGCAGGCCGCTCGCGGTGGTGATCAGTTCGAGCAGCAGTTCGCGCTCGAGCGTGACGCAATCCGCGTGCAGCGCCGCGAGGCGCGCTTCCTGGTCGCGCCGCAATTCACGGGGATCATCCGGATGAAAGAACGCGAGGCATTTCACGACCTGCTCCGCGGGCCAGTCGCGCAGCGCGAGCCCCGGCTCGTCGCGCGGCTCGAACCGCAGCGGCCGCGAACCGGGCAGTTCGACGGGCCGGCCGATCCAGACGCCCCGGTGCGTGAAGCGCTCCAGCGCCGCGGCGCCGTGGCGTTCGTCGACGATGACGCCGAGGCGGGCGTCGCCATCGCGCCCGGCCACGCACTCGACCGCGCGTGCGACGAGGTCCTTGAACTGCGCGATGCTCGCCGCAGCTGCCCCGAACTGACCCGCCAGCGCTTCGAATTGCCGCCGGTGGTCGAACGCGAGCACGTGCAATTCCGCGCGCGGCCGTCGAGTCGTCGTGGCGCGGTGAACGTGCGCGATGTGCTCGTCGTGGTCGGGCCGTCGCAGCGTCGCCGCGAGGGGCAGATACGCGTCGAGCTCGACGCGTGACGGCATCGCCGGTGAGCAGCCATGACGACTCACCACGAGCGCGCCGCAGGCGTTGCCGAGTTCGGCACAGCGTTCCCACCGTTCACCGGCGAGCCAGCCTGCAAGCAGCCCGCTCAGGAATGCGTCGCCGGCGCCGAGCACGTTGAATGGCTCGATCGGGAATCCCGCCACGACACGCGGCTCGACCCCGGGTTCGTGAACCACGCACCCCGCCGCGCCGCGCTTGAGCACGACGGTGGCGTTCGACCACTGCTGGAGGCTCTGCAGCGCCGCGTCAGTGTCGTCGTCGCCACCGGCGATGCGGATCTCCTCCTCCGTCCCGACGATCAGGTCGCAGAACCCCAGGAACTCCTGCAGCACCTGCGTGACCGCGTGTGCCGCGACGTAGCGGTTGTCGCCTGCGCCGGCCGACGCGAGGCCCCAGAGCACCGGGCGGTAGTCGATGTCGAGGATGACGCGGCGACCGTGCGCCCGCGCCCACAGCATCGCCTGCAGCACAGCCCGGCGTGTCGGCACGGTCGAGAGATGCGTGCCGGTCACGGCGAGCGCGCGCGCCGACGCGATCCAGGCCTCGTCGAAGTCCTCTACGACCAGGCCCATGTCTGCGCACCGGGTGCGGAAAAATACGTGCGGGTAGGCCTCTGTCCCCGCGATGCCAAGCACGACGAGTCCGGTCAGCCGGTCCGGATCGGTCGCGACGTGCGTGACGTCGACGCGCTCGCGGGCGAGTTGCTCGCGCACGAATCGGCCCATGTGCTCGTCGCCGACGCGCGTGAGCATCGCCGAACGCACGCCGAGGCGCGCGAGCCCCACGGCGAGGTTGGCGGACGAGCCGCCGAGGTACTTGGCGAACGACTGCATGTCCTCGAGCCGGCCACCGACCTGCTGTCCGTACAGGTCGACCGCAGCCCGGCCTAGACAGATCACGTCGAGCGCGGCCTCCTCAGTCATCGTCGCCCTCGCCGCCGGCGGGCCACCAGAACTGCGCGTCGCTGCGCATCGTCCAGGCGTGCTCGCTCGTGAACTCAGGCACGGTGTATGGCAGGCCGGGCAGGTGCCGGATGACCCACGAGTAGTACATGCCGTAGCCGGGCGCCGCGCACTGCGCGTGGTCGTGCCCTGCGGGAATGCGGACGGTGTCGTACTGGCGAACCTTGACGACCGCCTCGCCGAGCTCCGCGTGCCCGAACCCCTGCGGCTCGGTGAAACGGTAGTGATAGATCTCGGATTGCGGATGATGGTGCGGCGGGTAGCTCGACCAGCCGCCCGGGAGCGTCACGACCTCGCCGAGCACGAGCTCAGCGGCGTCCGGCGAGTTGCGGCGGTCGAAGATCGTGCGCACGAGTCGCAGGCAGCGATTGCGCACTTGCCCTGCCCCACGGTGCTCGTCGGGAACGTCGTCCGGGCCGAATACGCGCGGGTCGAACACCCGCACGTTCGGGCAGCGGTACACGGTGAGCTCGGCGTCGGTGACCGCCTCGAGCGTCACGCGCGTGCCGCCCGCGACGTGGAGGCAGCTCGCCGATTCATCGAACAACGAGCGACGCTCGAAGTTGAAAGCGAGGTGGTTGGCGTTGCCGCGCACGCGCCCGCCCATCAGCAGCCACGCGGTCTCCACCGGTGTGACCTGCTCGATGCGTTCGCCTGCGCCGAGCCGCAGCACGGCGATCCCGAGACCGACCGGATCCTCGGCCGCGTCGTGGCGCGTGATGACCGTCTCGCCCGGTCCGAAGCCGGACCGGTGGCTCGTCAGGTGCAGTGCGCTCGTGTTCATCGCCCCACCCCTCCGTGGGCAGGTATCTCGACCCACGCCGAAACGGCGTGCGAGCGTTCGATGGCGTCGATGACCGCCTGCACCCGCGCGCCTTCGTGAAAATCCGGCGTCGCGCCGGCGGCCCGCGCATCGCCGTGACGACGCTCGATCGCCGCGAGCAGGTTACGCGATTCGATGACCTTCAGGTCGTTGATGCCGAGCCCATGTCCAGGCGCGGGACAGAACGGGCGGTAGTCGCCGTGCTCGGGACCGGCGAGGATCGTGCGGAACCCGCGCAGGCCGGCTCGGTCGTCGTTGCGGTACAACTGCAGCTCGTTCATGCGCTCCTGGTCGAACCGCAGGCTGCCGCGCGTCCCGAACAGGTCGAACGCCAGGCCGCACTTGTAGCCCGTCGCGACGCGACTGACGTCGAAACTGCCCGGCACGCCGTTCGCGAACTCGACCAGCACCTGCGCGCAATCCTCGTTCTCGACCCGCCGCGCACTCCCGGTGGCGGGTTCGCGCCGTTCACGGATCACGGTCGACAGGCGCGCATCGACCTTCGCGACGTCGCCGAGCAGACCGTGCGCGAGGTTGACGAGGTGCGTGCCGAGGTCTGCGAGCGCCCCGGCGCCGGCCAGGCCGCGTTCGCATCGCCACGTGAACGGCAGGCCCGGGTCCGCGAGGTAGTCTTCGAAATAACGACCGTGGAAGCCGATCGGGTCGCCGATCTCGCCCGAGGCGACCAGGTCGCGCGCAGTCACGAGCAGCGGGTTGCAGGAGTAGTTGAAACCGACGAGGTGACAGACGCCAGCGCGATCCGCGGCGCGAGCCATCTCATGCGCGTCAGCGGCGGACAGCGCGAGCGGCTTTTCGCAGGACACGTGCTTTCCCGCCGAGATCGCGGCCAGCGCCATCTCCCGGTGCAGGTGATTGGGCGTGCAGACGACGACGACGTCGACGTCGGGATCCGTCACGAGCGCGCGCCAGTCGCCCGTGCTGCGACGGAAACCGAGGTCGCGTGCGGCTCTTTCGGCGCGTGCACCGTCCGAGTCGGCGACCAGTTCGAGCACCGGCGGCTCGACTTCCGCAAACACCGTGCCGACCGTGCGCAGCGCGATCGCGTGAGCACGGCCGATGTAGCCCGTACCGATCAGGCCGATGCGCGGCGCGGTCATCGCCCGGTCCCCGCCGCGACCGTCACGGGCCGACCCGTCTCATGGGAACGCTGCGCCGCGTCGGCCAGCACGAGCGCACGCACGCCGTCCTCGGCCGTCGCCAGCTCGACCGACTCGCCGGCACAGGCGCGGACGAAGTCGAGCAGTTCCCGCCGGTAGGCCTCGGCATAGCGCTCGAGAAAGAACGGCAATGCAGGCTCGGTCGTGAACCCCGCCGCGCTGGCGTGCTCGACGTGCGTTGCGGTCGCGTTGTCAGCGCGCAGCATACCGGCGGCGCCGAAGGCTTCGATGCGCTGGTCGTAGCCGAAACTGCAGCGCCGGCTGTTGGTGATCTGGCACATCCGGCCGCTCGCAGTCGTGAGCAGCACCGCCGCAGTGTCGACGTCGCCGGCCGCGCCGATGGCGGGATCGACGAAACAGGCGCCGCGTGCGTAGACCTCGACGGGCTCCTCGGCCAGCAGCCAGCGCGCCATGTCGAAGTCGTGGATCATCATGTCGCGGAACAGGCCGCCTGAGCGGCGCACGTACTCGATCGGCGGCGGCGCCGGATCGCGGCTCGTGATCGCGAGCGTCGCCAGCGGCCCGATGGCGCCGGCGAGGAGTTCGGCCTTGAGCCGCGCGAAGGACGGGTCGTAGCGACGGTTGAACCCGAGCCGCAGCACGATGCCGGCGCGGCCGGCGGCCTCGACACAGCGCCGGGCACGGGCGAGGTCCAGGTCCAGCGGCTTCTCGCAGAACACGGACTTGCCGGATCGCGCACCCGCCTCGATCAGGTCGGCGTGCGTGTCGGTCGAACTCGCGATCAAAAGCGTGTCGATCGCCGCATCGTCGAGGGCATGTTCGACCGTGGCGACCACGCTGTGGCACTGCGCGGCCAGCGCCGCCGCCGCGCCGGGGTCTGCATCGCAGACGCAGGCGAGACGCGCCCCCGCAGTGCGCGTCAGGTTGTCCGCGTGGATCCGGCCGATGCGCCCGGCGCCGATCAGCGCGACGCGGAGCGGTTCGCGCAAGGTCGTCACGTCAATGTCCCCGCGTCCCACGCGCGCCGAGACGGTACGCGTAGCTGATCGCGAGCGTCTGCGCGAGGCACAGCGACGCAGTCAGCGAGCGGAACTGCCTCACCTCGGCGTCCTTGATCTCGAAGCAGAGTTCCGCCTCGCGTGCGATCGGGCTCAGGCGGCTGTCGCTGATCGCGATGACGCTCGCGCTGCGTTCGCGCGCGCCGGCCACGACCTCCGCGGTCTCGCGCGCGTAAGGATGGAAGCTGATCGCGATCATGAGGTCGTCGGCCTCGACGATGCTGGCCTGCTCGCCGAGCATCCCCGCGACGCCGTCGATCAGGTAAGCGCGCTTCTCGACGTGCCGCAGCGCGTAGGCGAGGTATGCGGCGACCGGGAACGAGCGGCGCATGCCGATGATGTAGACCGCCCGTGCCTGCTCGATCATGTCGAGCGAGCGCTCGAGGTCGGCGTCCCGCACGACCTCCTTGAGATGCCGCAGCGCCAGGATGTTGTTGTCGGCGAATTCGCGCATGAGCTCGTGCGCGCTGCGCGTCGACGCCGCGCCCGACCGCTCGCTGAACTGGCGGATCCGTTCCGAATAGTTGGCGCTCGGCGCCAGGTTCAGGATTTCGTCACGGAACAGTTTCTGGATGTCGCTCGCGCCCTCGTACCCGAACGTCTTGGCGAAACGCACGATCGTGGACGGCTGCACCTTGGAGCGCGCCGCGATCACGGCGAGCGTCTGCAGCGCGACGTCGTTGGGATTTTCCAGCACGAACTTGGCGACCTGCTTCAGACGCGGACTCAGCTCCTCGTAGCGACGCACGATTTCGTTCCGCAGGCTTTCGGGGTTCTTCGGGGCTTTCACGGTCCGGGTTCCTGTGGGCGAGCCGCGGCATGCTAGGCCAGCCGGAACGCCGATTCCACCGCCGGCACGGCGATTCCACCGTGCCGGCGCATGCGGCTCAGAACTTCACCTGTACGCCCGCCATCGCGTTCCAAGAATAGATCTCGTTCTCCGCCAGCCGACGGCCGCGGCCGCTCGTGTAGCGCAGCGGCTCGTCGGTGAGATTCTGCATCTGCAGGTAGGCGGTGAACGTGTCGTTGAAGTCGTAGCTCGCCTTGAAGTCGAGCTGGCCGTGGTCGTCGATGTAGAGGTCCTCGTCCGGACCGTCACCGAGCGTGTCGAGGTACTCGCTGCGGTACGAGTACCCGAGCCGCAGCCCGACGCCGGCGCGCTCGTAGAACAGCGCGAGGTTGCCGATGTGTTCCGACTGCAGGAAGAACGGGATCTCGTCGCCGCGATCGAACACGTCGGCGCTGCTGTCCGAGTAGGTGTAACCGATGGAGATCCCGAGCCCGTCGAACGGCGCCGGCAGGCCCGTGAACGACTGCTGGTAGTTGAGCTCGACGCCGAGGATTTCGCCGGACTCGGCATTCTCCGGACGCAGCACCTCGAGCTCGGAGTAGAAGCGTCCCTCGAATTCCTCTTCCTCGAGCACCTGGAAGCGCGTGAACACCGGATTCTCGATGTCCTTGTAGAAGATCCCGGCCGCGAGCACGCCCGCCGGCAGGTACCACTCGACCGCGGCGTCCCAGTTCATCGACTCGATCGGCTCGAGGTCGGAGTTGCCGGTCTCGAGCGCGCCCTCGAAGCACGGATCGGGCGCGTTCGGGCAATCCGCCGGGTCCACTTCCTCGATCTCGAAGTTGCGGAACGGCACGAGTTGCTCGTAGGCCGCGCGGCCGATCGTGTTGGTCCAGGCCGCTCGCACGAGGAGGTCCTGCTGCGGCGCCCAGCGCATCTGCACGCCGGGCAGCCAGTTCGTATAGTCCTTCGACCCGCGCACCTTCGGCGGCACCGGGTCGATCTCGCCGTCGACGAACTCGAGGTCGTAGCCCTGGTAATCGGCGTCGGTCTTTTCCATGCGCACGCCGCCGGTCACCGTCATCGTGGGCGTCAGGTCCACCTGCAGCATCACGTAACCGGCGGAGATCTTTTCGTTGATCACGTAGTCGACGCCGTACTCCTCGGCCACGGTGTCCTCCGCGTTGACCTCGAACGCGGACTCGTTGTCGCGGAAGAACCGTTGCGCCGCGTCGAAATTGACCTGCGGCCCGAACTCGTAGCACCGCTCGCTGCAGTAGAAGTCGCGATCGCCGCTGCGCATCACTTGCGCGAGCAGGAAGTCGTCGTCGCTGTCGAAGCCGTCGTAGACCGTGGCCTGCTGGTCGCTGGTCTTCTCGCGATCGAGCAGCTTGGCCCCGACCTTCACGAATCCGTTGCGTCCGCCGAACGACAGGTCGCGTTGCAGGTCGACCTGGGCGATGTCGAGGTCTTCCTCGACCATCTGCTTCGCGCGGAAGTGTTCCTCGAACTCGAATCCTTCCGCATCCTGGAATTCAGGACCCGCGGTCACGTCGAAGAACGTGTTCGACGTGTCGTAGCTCATCGGCAGCGCGCCGTCGTATTCGAACACCCAGCCGAAATCCCACGGGGTGTCCTGTTCGGACTTGCCGAGCGTGTACGAGGCGCCGAGCGTCCAGCGATCGCCGAGCTCGAACTCGCCGCCGAGCGTCGAGCTCTGGATCGACTGGATCTCGCGCCGGCTCTGCAGCTCGCGCGAGCCTTCCCCTTCCGTGAAGGTGCCCGTGGTCGCCGTCTGGTCGATGAGGTCGCCGTTGCGGTAATCGTAGATCGTTTCCGGCTGCAGCTCGATGTCCTCGAACCGGTTGTAGAGGTTGCGGAAGTAGAGCTTGGTCGCGTCGCTTGGCCGGAACTCGAAGTTGGCGACGACGCCGGAGCGCTTGCGCTCGATGACGTAATCGCGCAGCACGAGTTCGTCCGGGATGAAAAAGTCGCCCTCTTCCTCCCACGGGTCGCCGCCCTGCAGGTTGTGCGAGGCGTATTCGCGTTCGGAGTAGCTGCCGGACAGCACGACGCCCCAGCGGTCCTCGCCGAAGGTCTGGCCCCACGCGAGCGCGCCGCCGAACGGGTTCTCGCCGTTCAGGTCGTAGTAGCCGTATTCGAGCGAGGCGTTGGCGAAGTGCCCGTCCTCCTCGTCGAACGCGCTCGGCGTCACGATGTTGATCGAGCCGCCGATCGCATTGCCGTCCATGTCCGGCGTCACGGACTTGACCACCTCGAGCTTCGCCAGCAGGTTCGCGGGCACCGTGTCGAGTGCGATGCGGCGGTCGTTCGGCTCGGGCGTGCCGAGGATCTGGTTGTCGAGCGTGACGCTGTTGAGGCCGGGATCGATGCCGCGCACGGTCACGTACCGGCCCTCGCCCTGGTCGGTCGTCGTGGACACCCCCGGCAGACGCTGCAACGCCTCGGCGGCGTTCTGGTCGGGCAGCTTGCCGGCGTCGTCCGCCGTGATCGAATCCTTGATCGTCGCGGAGGACTTCTTGTCCTGCAGTGCCGTGGCCAGCGCGAGGCGGAATCCCGTGACGGTGATCTCCTCGACGCCGGACCCGAGCAGCGCGAACGTGTGCGCGGCGGCACCGGTGGCCGGCACCGTGAGCGACTGGGTGGCGTCGCGGAAACCGACCGACGAAACCGCTACCTCGTAGGTCCCGGCCGGCACGTCGACGACCCGGAACTCACCGCCGCGATCGGCCGTGACCGTCCGGCCGAGCGGCTCGATCCGGACGGTCGCGTTCGGCAGCGGCCGCCCGGTCGACGAATCGGTGACGCGGCCGGTGACCTCGCCCGCCAGGGCGGTGGCCACGGGCAACAGGGCAAGGGTGAAGGCGCCGGCGAGGACGGTCTGCTTGATGCTCATGACGTTGTGTCCTGGTTCGTTGTGGTACCGGATGCGCGAAAGCGACGGCGAATCGTGCAATCCCAACAGCTGCTGATGGCTGTGCCGTGACACCGATGGAATCGTCGTTCCATTCTGAGGCGATCATAGAACAAGTATTCTGACGATGGCAATGCCCCCTCTGCAGCCCGACGGACGTCGCGCCGGAAAGGCGTGCTGGAAAGGCGGGCGGGTGGTGGCTGGCGCGGTGCGCCGGCTATTTCATCGTCGGCATGACGAACTGGGCGCTTTCACGATGCGTCGTGGGCCAGCGCGAGGTGACTGTCTTAAGTCGCGTGTAGAAACGTACCCCGTCCGGGCCATGCACGTGCAGGGCGCCGAACAGCGAACGCTTCCAGCCGCCGAACGAGTGGAAGGCCATGGGCACGGGAATCGGCACGTTGATGCCGACCATGCCGGCCTGTACGCCCTGCGTGAACGTGCGTGCGGCCTCGCCGCTCGCGGTGAAGATGGCCGTGCCGTTGCCGAATTCGTGCTCGTTGACCAGCCGCAGCGCCGTGGCGAGGTCCGGCACGCGGACGACGCAAAGCACCGGACCGAAGATTTCTTCCTTGTAGATGCGCATCGACGGCTCGACCTCGTCGAACAGGCACGGGCCGAGAAAATAGCCGCCCTCGTGTCCCTTGACGCGCAGGTCACGGCCGTCGAGGACGAGTTTCGCCCCTTCGCGCACGCCGACGTCGACGTAGCCGCGCACGCGCTCGAAGTGCTCGCGCGTGACGAGCGGGCCCATCTCGACGCCGTCGTCGAGACCCGAGCCGACCTTGAGCTGCGCGAGTTGGTTGCGCACCGCGTCGATCAGCGGCTCGGCCGCATCGCCGACCGCCACGGCCACCGAGATCGCCATGCAGCGCTCCCCGGCGGACCCGTAGGCCGCCCCGATCAACGCGCTCGCCGCATTCGCGGTGTCCGCGTCCGGCATCACGACCATGTGGTTCTTGGCACCGCCGAGCGCCTGCACACGCTTGCCGTGCGTCGAGGCGGTCCGATAGATGTATTCGGCGACTGGCGTCGACCCGACGAAGCTGATGGCGCCGACGCGCGGGTCGGTCAGCAGCGTGTCGACGGCCTCGCGATCACCGTTGACGACGTTGAAAACGCCGTCCGGCAGGCCGGCTTCCTTCAGCAACTGCGCGAGGCGCATCGGGCAGCTCGGGTCCTTTTCCGACGGCTTGAGCACGAACGTGTTGCCGCACGCGATCGCGACCGGAAACATCCACATCGGCACCATGGCCGGGAAGTTGAACGGCGTGATGCCCGCGCACACGCCGACCGGCTGGCGCTGCGACCAGCTGTCGACGCCGGTGCCGACGCTTTCGCTGAACTCGCCTTTGAGCAGCTGCGGAATGCCGCAAGCGAACTCGACGACTTCCGTGCCGCGGATCACTTCGCCGCGCGCGTCGGAGAACACCTTGCCGTGTTCCGCGGTGATCAGGCGCGCCAGTTCGTCGAGGTGCGATTCGAGCAGCGCCTTGAAGCGGAACAGGATCCGCGCGCGCTGCAGCGGCGGCATCGCAGACCACGCCGGCAGCGCGGCGGCGGCCGCGGCGATCGCATCCTGCGTGTCGGCTTCGCTGGCGTAGGCGACGTGCCCGCGCAGCGCGCCGGTCGCCGGATCGTGGACCGGACCCTGGCGGCTCGAGGTGCCGGGCACCATGCGGCCCGCGACAAAATGGCCGAGCTCAAACGTCCCTGCGGGGTCGCGGTCGTCGGCAGCGGTCGGGCGCGGGGAACTCATGGTGGTGCATCCGGGGGCATGGAGAGGCGAGGCGCGCATTGTAGGGAAAAATGGGGACACTCCTAATTTCCGCCGCTCGTCGCAGCGAGCCCGGAAATTCGGAGTGTCCCCATTTTTGCCTAAATTCGGAGTGTCCCCATTTTCAGAACAGCCGATCGCCCTCGAGCACGGCGTTGGCCGGCAGTGTCTCCTGCCGCGCGACGTCGACGTAGAGCGGCGTGAAGTCGGGTGCCGTCTCGCGGAACAACTGCTCGAAGCCGTCGATCACGAAATAGGATTGCTGGAAGCTGTCGATCTTGTACCGCGTGCGCATCACGCGGCGCAGGTCGAAGCCGACGCGGTGCGGCTCGGGACTGTCGAGCGCGTACACGATTTCGCTCGGCGACGACAGGATCCCGGCGCCATAGATTCGCAGCCCCTGTGGACCCTGGATCAGGCCAAACTCGACCGTGTACCAGTAGAGCCGCGCGAGGTATTCGAGCGCGTGCAACCCGTCGGCCTTCTGCCCGCCTCGCCCGTACGCCTGCATGTAGTCGGCAAACACCGGGTCGAACAGCAACGGCACGTGCCCGAAGAAATCGTGGAAGACGTCGGGCTCGACGATGTAGTCGAACTCCGCCTCCTCGCGCAGCCAGACGGTGACGGGGAAGCGGCGCTCGGCGAGGTGCCCGAAGAACACCGGCTCGGGCAGCAGGCCGGGCACTGCAACGACCTGCCAACCCGTCGCCCGCCCGAGCCGCTCGTTGACCTGGTCGAATCGCGGGATCCCCGCGCCGTAGTCGAGGGTCTCGACCACGCGCAGGAATTCATCGCAGGCGCGGCCCGGCACCAGCCTGATCTGCCGCTGGTACAGCCGCCGCCAGCGTTCCTGGGCCGCGGCATCGTAGGCGGAGTAGTCCTGGGTCACCGTGTAGTCGGGCCGCATGTCGCGGTAGTCGCCGCGCAGGCCGTGACTGCTCGCTCCGAATGTCGCAGGGGGTGCCGACATGCCGTCGTCCATGATAATTGCCGGAAAGGTGCGTCCTTCTACGTCCAGCGGGCACGGTTGACAAGCCGCCCCGGGGGATGGACCCGCTGTGCACTGCGGTATAGTTGCGCTTCCGCGCCGGCCGGACCGCCGTGCCCCGACCCCCGCAGCCGAGGATTGATCTACATGAAGCTTTCGACCGCCCTCGCGATCGCTCCGTTCCTGCTGGCGATGAACGTCGCCGCCGAAGCCGCGTGCGTGTACCCCCAGGCGCCGCAGGCCCTGCCGAACGGCAGCAGCGCGAGCAAGGATGAGATGCTGGCCGCCCAGGGCCTGATCAAGGAATACGTCAAGAGCGTCCAGGAGACCTACCTGCCCTGCCTCGAGAAGGAGCGGACCGACGCGGCCGCCGCGCTCGACAACATGGACCCCGAGTTCACGCAGAAGAAGGCGTCGCTCGACGCGATCCACGCCAAGAAGCACAACGCTGCGCTCGACGAGCTGCAGGCCCTTGTTGACCGCTGGAACGCCGAGAAAAAGGCGTATTCGGACAAGCAGGCGGACAAGTAAACCCAGCGGGGTTGCACCGCACGGGGCCATGGCCGCCATCGCCGAACTGCCCTCGCCTGCCGAGGCGGAAGCGCTGATTCGCGAGCGCGTGCAGCCCCTGCCAGTCGAGTCGCGTCCGCTCGCCTCGCTCGCCGGCGCCGTCCTCGCGCAATCGGTGCGGTCCGAGCGCGACCAGCCGCCGTTTGACCGCGTCATGATGGACGGCGTCGCGCTCGCCTCGGAGGCCTGGCGCGGCGGCCGGCGTCGCTATCGGATCGCAGGCACGCAGCCGGCGGGCCTGCCACCGCTGCGGCTGGACGACTCGGAAACCTGTCTCGAGGCGATGACGGGCGCGGTGCTGCCGCACGGCTGCGACTGCGTCGTGCCGGTCGAACGGATCACGGTCGAGGACGGCGTTGCGGTGGTCGACGAGCGTACGCCGGTCGAGCCGTTCTGGAACGTGCACACGCGCGGCCTCGACTGCCGCGAGGGCGACATGCTGCTCGTCCGCGGCACGGTGCTGGGCGCCCCGGAACTCGCGGTGCTCGCCTCGGCCGGCCTGCCGCGCGCCGACGTGCACGCCGATCCCCGCATCGTGATCGTCGCTACCGGCGACGAACTCGTCGCGCCCGACGAGCCGATCGAGGCCTGGCAGGTGCGGCGTTCGAACAGCCACGCGCTCCGCGGCGCCCTGAACCTGCGCGGCTTCCAGCGCGTCGCCGAGGACCACCTGCCCGACGATCGGGCGGTGCTCGCGAAGCGCCTCTCGCGGCACCTGGCCACGCACGACGTGGTCCTGCTCACCGGTGGCGTGTCGATGGGTCGCTTCGACCACGTGCCGAGCGTGCTGCGCGAACTCGGCGTCGCCGAGGTGTTCCACAAGGTGGCGCAGCGCCCGGGCAAGCCGATCTGGTTCGGCATCGGCCCGTCGGGGCAGACCGTGTTCGGGCTGCCGGGCAACCCGGTCTCCGCGCTGGTCTGCCTGCTGCGCTATGCGTTGCCCGCCATCTACGGGATGCTCGGCGCCCGTCCGCGCGCGCCCGAACACGTGCCCCTCGGCGCCGCGCACGTCGTCAAGGACGGCCTGTGGCATTTCCTGCCGGTGCGG
>DASUMQ010000268.1:0-29814 GCA_036277615.1 Steroidobacteraceae bacterium | reverse complement strand
TGGAATTCGACGCTTTTCGAACTCACTTCGACCGGGAGGATGCGTCCATCGCGGGTCCGGTGCTCGGTCTGGAACACCAGTGCACCACGGGCGAGCACTTCGCGGAACTGGCCACCAGCGACGGGCCGGGTCGCCTCGGCCCGCAGCTCGAACACGCTCATGTGCATCAGTTCGGTGCGGGAATAGCCGTAGGTGACCTCGGCACGGTCGTTGCAATCGATGATTTCCCCGTCCGCGTCCAGCAGCAGGATCACGTCGTTGGCGTGGCGGCTCATCCAGGCCATGCGCTCCGCCGCGAAACTGGCGCGGGCTTCCGCGTTTTCGAGCATGGCCGCGTTGTAGCGTTGTTCGGCCCGCCACCAGACCGCGAGCAGCAGCGCAGTCAGCGCGACGAACGCGAATCCCTTGAACGTGCTGACCAGCAACAGCAGGTGCGGGGACTCGCCGAACAGCCCGCCGACGACCGCGTCGGAAGCGAGGATCCACGCGATGCCGAATACCAGGTAGAGCAGCGGCAGCCAGCGTGTCCAGCGCGTCGACGGCTTCTGGGAGGCCATGATGTCCGACTTTAAACCCCGGGCTCCACGACTGGATAGCACCGGCGCACGCGCCGGCCGTGGCTGGGTGCGTGGCACTCGGGTCGGTGACGCTGCCGGAGGTCGGCGTGGTTCATGGTCGTGCGCGCCAGCCTGTCGGGTTTGAAAGCACGTGACGTTTCGGATATACGAGGCAGCGTGAGACGACGGGCGACGGGGAGCCTGCGAGCGCCCGTACGCAGTTCGACAACAAAGGGAGCATCGATGCAGAAGAAGCAGAAGAAGTCTGTCTCGCCACGGCTGGCAGCGGCCGTCGCCGCGGCGCTCGGGGCCGGCACGATGTCGACGCAGGTCGCGGCGCAACAGGCCTACACGGACGAAGGCACGCCGCTCGAGACGATCATCGTGTCGGCGACGCGTCGTGACGTGAACGTGCAGGACGTGCCGTTCAACATGGTGGCGCTCGGCCCGCAGGCGCTCGACGACCTGCGCATCTCGAACCTCGCCGAATTCACGCGGGCGGTGCCGGGGCTGTACGTGCCGAGCCAGGGCGCGCGCGGCAGCAATCTGCTCACGGTGCGCGGGCTCAACGTGACGTCGCTCAACGACACGGCGCTGCTCGGCAATTCGGCCGGAGGCACCGTCGCCACCTACCTCGGGGACATCCCGCTCTACGTCGACCTGGCGATGATCGACGTCGAGCGCATCGAGGCCCTGCTCGGGCCGCAGGGCACGTTGTACGGCGCAGGCACGCTCGCCGGCGCCATCCGCTACCTGCCGAACCGCCCCGATCCCGCGCAGATGGAAGCCGAAGCCGGCGGCAGCGTCTATTCGCTGGGCCAGAGCGACGGCCTGGGCGCGGACGTCTGGGGTGTCGTCAACGTGCCGCTCGTGCAGGATCGCGTCGCGCTGCGCATCGCGGCCGGCTACACCGATGATCCGGGGTTCGTCGACTATCGTTACGTCGTGCGGGAACCGGGCGTCTCGAACCCGAATGCGCCGTTCGACGGCTCCGGGGACGACGTCGCGGCGAACCTGCGCAAGGTCGAGGACGTCGATACGGAGGAAACCTTCACCGGTCGTCTCGGCCTGTTCTGGCAGCTGACCGACGCGCTGGCGGCGAACTTCACCTATTACTACCAGGACCAGCAGGTCGGCGGCCGCACGGTCAACCACGACGTGGCGCTCGGCACCGGACGCTACGTTTCGGGCAGCCGCTTCCTGGAGCCGAACGACCGGACCAACCATCTGTTCGCGCTCGAGCTCGCCTGGGACCTGGGCTTCGCCGAACTGACGTCGGCGACCGGCAGTTCAAAGTACGAATCGTTCGGACGGCGCGACCAGACCGACTTCCTGATGGACCTGGACTACGGCTACGAGGACTTCCCGCAGTTCGCGGCGTACGCGACCGACGATCTCGAGGAGGAGACCTTCAACCAGGAGCTGCGGCTCGTGTCGCAGGGCACGGAGAAGTGGAACTGGATCGCGGGCGCGTTCTTCAATCGCTACCAGGGCGATTCCATCGCCGCGGAATACACGCCCGGCATTCCGGCCTGGTACGGGTTTCCGGACGACTTCCCGGACCTCGAGTACCGCGCGACGTCCGACCGGACGTTCGAGGAGACGGCGCTGTTCGGCGAGGTCGGTTACGAGATCACCGATCGGTGGCAGGTCACGGTCGGTGCGCGCTGGTTCGATTACGACGACGAGCTGTCGCTGGTCACGGAGTTTCCGTTCTTCGAGGCGGTGCTGCCGGACCACAACAAGACCGGGGACGACGAGACGATCTTCAAGTTCAACACGTCGTTCCAGATCACGCCCGACGTGATGTCGTACCTGACGGTCAGCGAGGGCTACCGCCAGGGCGGCCTGAACTCCGGGCCGCCGTGCCAGGACCCGATTCCCGACGAGCAGACGTTCTGCCTCAAGCCGGAAGAAGTCCTGGTGACGCCGGACACGACGACCAACTACGAAATCGGGCTGCGCAGCCTCTGGTTCGACGGTCGGTTCCTGCTCAACGCCGCGGTCTACAAGATCGACTGGGAAGACATCCAGGTCATCGGCACCAGCGACGTCGGCGAAGTGCCGATCACGGTCAACGGCGGCAGCGCCGAGACGCGCGGCCTGGAAATCTCCACCCGGTGGCGGATCACCGACGCGCTCGAACTCGCGGCGAGCATGTCGTTCAACGAGGCCGAACTCACGAGCGACGCGCCCGGACTCGTCGACGGTGCGGATGCCTTCGACGGCGACCGTCTCGCGGGCACGCCCGAGCAGCAGGGCACGCTGCTGCTCGACTACACGCGCCCGCTCGCCATCGGCTGGGACCTGCACGCGAACTATTCGCTGACGGCGGTCAGCGACGTCTACACCAAGGTCGGACTGCGCAACAACGGCGAGGTGCTGCCGGGGTATTCGCTCCACGGCGCCGCGCTCGGCTTGAGCAACGGGTCGTGGACGGTGACGCTGTTCGCGGACAACCTCTTCGACAAGTACGCGGTCACCTCGGTCCGGCGCGATCCGACCTACGTGCGCATGGTGGAACGTTTCGATCCGGACACGGGTGACCCGATCGCGTCGATCCCGTCTCGCACCTACTTCCACAGCATGCTGCGGCCGCGCACGGTGGGGCTCGAGTTCGCCTATCGCTTCGACCTCTGAGGAGGCGGCTTGGGGTCCGCGCCGCGGTCATTGCTCCAACGCGGCGTCGCGGCGGCGGAGCAGGGGCGCGTGGACGAGGGGCTCGCGTTGATCCGCGCGGCCATCGCGAGCGCACCCGACGACGCCGAGGCGCACGCGCAGCTTGGACGGTGGCTGTCGCGACTGCATCGTCAACCGGAGGCGAACGCGGCCGCCGAGCGCGCACTGGCCCTCGGCTCGCGCGACGCGCGGACGCTCGACACCGCAGGGGTCATCCTGAGCCGTGGCGGCCGACACGCGCGAGCGGTCGAATGCTTCGAGCGGGCGACCACGCTCGACGCCGGCAACGCCGGTTTCCACTTCAACCTGGCGTCGTCACTCAAGTTCCTGGGCCGGTTCGATGCCGCGGAGTCCGCCTACGAGGCCTGCCTCGCAGCGAACCCGCATTACTGGCGCGCGCATTCGGCGCTGTCGCAATTGCGGCGCCAGACGAGCGAGCGCAACCATGTCGAGCGCCTGCGCGCGTTGCTCGACGCGGGCGGGCTCGACGTCGACGCGGAACTGCACCTGCGCCACGCACTCGCCAAGGAACTCGAGGACCTCGGGCGCGACGACGAGGCCTTTGCGCACCTCGAGGCCGGCCGATCGCGCAAGCGCGCCGCAAGCCGTTACGACTTCTCGCGCGATGCCGCGCTGTTCGAGGCCGTCACCCGTGCGACGCCCGTGCCCTTGCCCCCGGACTCGGCCACGACGGACGACAAGCCGATCTTCGTCGTCGGCATGCCGCGCACCGGCACGACGCTGGTCGAGCGCATGCTCTCGAGCCACTCGCAGGTAGCCTCGGCCGGTGAATCGCAGAACTTCGGCGTGCTGCTCAAGCGCGCGACGGGCACGCGGTCGCCGACCGTGCTCGACCCGGCGACGATCGCGTGCGCGAGCGACGTCGATCTCGCGGCCGTGGGTCGCGAGTATGTCGAGCGGACGCGGCCTGCCGGCGACAAGCCTCGCTTCATCGACAAGCTGCCCTTGAATTTCTTCTACCTCGCGCACGTTGCTCGCGCCTTGCCCGGCGTGCGTATCGTCGTGCTGCGACGCCATCCCCTCGACACTGTCGTCGCCAGCTACCGACAGCTCTTTGCGACGACGATGCCCTACTACCAGTACGCGTACGACCTGCGCGACGCCACGCGCTACTGGCTCGGGTTCGACGCGCTCGTCGCCCACTGGCGTGCCGTGCTGCCGGGGCGAATGCTCGAGGTCAGTTATGAGGGACTCGTGCAACAGCCGGAGCGCACATTGGCGGCAGTGCTCCAACACTGCAGGCTCGGCTGGGAACCGGCGTGCCTCGAGTTCGAACGCAATCCCGACGCCGTCGCCAGCGCGAGCGCGGTGCAGGTCCGACGTCCGCTGTACGTGAACAGCATCGGCCGCTGGCGCCGCTACGAAGCACACCTCGGACCGGCGTTCGACGTGCTGTCGGCTGGTGGCATGGACGTAGAAGCATTGCGCCAAATGCACAGTGCGGGTAGCGATTAGGGCGGATTACCAAGCTGCAGCTTGGTCGGCAGACTCTCCCCTTCGCAAGACTCGGTCCAGAGTCCGGGCCGCACGGGAAGGGAGGTGCGCCATGCCGCGGAATCGCACGATTTTCTGCATGATTCTTTCGGTCGTAAGCGCCCTCGCGGGGAGCATGACGCTTGCCGCGACGGTCGTTCCGAACGAGGTCCAGCAGCCCGGGACGCAGCCCGGCGAGGTGGGGACGCTCGAGACCCCGGACAAGTGCGACAACTGCCACGGCAACTACAACCGCGCCGTCGAGCCCGCCTTCAACTGGCGCGGCAGCATGATGGCCAATGCGGGTCGCGACCCGATCTTCTGGGCCACGCTCGCAATCGCGGAACAGGATTTCGACGGAGCCGGCGACCTGTGCATCCGTTGCCACAGCACGGCAGGGTGGCAGGCCGGTCGATCCACGCCCACCGACGGTTCGGGCCTGACGGCCGGCGACGCCGACGGCGTCGAGTGCGAGGCATGCCACAAGAGCACCAATCCCGACGACTCGGAGCACCAGGGGTCGCAATCCGCTCCGTTCGTGGCCAACGACAAGCTCGTTCCGCCGCAAGGGTATTTCGGCTCGGGCATGCTCTCGTTGTACCCGGGCTCGGCGAAACTCGGTCCATACGCCGACGCGGATGCGCGGCACCAGTTCCTGCCGTCGCAGTTCCACCGTCGCGTCGAGTTCTGCGGAAGCTGCCACGACGTCTCGAATCCAGTCGTCGGCGACCTCGCACCGGGCGCAGGAAAACAGCCCGGCGGTGACCCGGTCGTGCAGAGCCGCACACTGGGAAGTGCGGTCTCGACGAAAGCCGCCTTCAACAATTTCCCGTTCCGCTACGGCGTGGTCGAGCGCACCTGGAGCGAATTCATGTCCGGCGCACTGTCCCGGACCCGGGTGTCGAATTACGCCAGCCTGCCCGTCGATCTCAAGGCCGGGGCGATCAAGGCTGCCTTCGACAGCGCAGGCGGCGATTACCGCGACGGCACCGCGCGCTATTTCTCCTGCCAGACGTGCCACATGCGTGCGGTAACGGGACAGGGGTGCAACAAGGTCGGCGTCGCGACGCGCACGGACCTCCCGCTGCACGACATGACGGGCGGCAACGCGTGGGCCGCGGACGCGATCCGGCACCAGAACGGCGCGGGGACGTTACGCCTGGGCGGCGGCCTCACGTCCGTTCAGCTCGATGCACTGGCCGCCGGCAAGGTCCGCGCACAGCAGCAACTGCGCCTCGCTGCGTCGCTCCGGGTGAACGGCAACGTCGTGCGCGTCACCAATCTCACCGGCCACAAGCTGATCTCCGGCTACCCCGAGGGACGACGGATGTGGATCAACGTCCGCTGGTACGACGCATCGAATCGGCTGCTGCGAGAGGATGGCGCGTACGGTCCCATCGCCGTGACGATCGATGGGGCGCCCCGCACCGTGAACTCGCTCGTGCGCCTCGACGATCCCAACACGAAGGTGTACCAGGCCCATTACGGCATGACCCAGGAGTGGGCCAACCAGCTGCTGGACCTGGGCTATCCGCCCGACCTCGTGCTCGCGTACGACCGCGTGACCGGAGCGGTCGATTACCGGTTGTGGGAACTCGCGGCCCAGCCGTCGGGCACGAGCCACGAAACGTTTCACTTCGTGCTGAACGACACGGTGATCGATGACAACCGCATTCCGCCGTTCGGCTTTGCCTACGACGAAGCGCGCCGGCGCAACGCACTGCCGGTGCCGGCCGCGCAATACGGCAGCCCCACTGCAGGCGGCTCGTACCAACACTACGACGACGTCGCGCTGAACCCGCCGTCCGGGGCGACCTATGCAGACGTGCGCTTGATGTACCAGTCGACGAGCTGGGAGTACGTGCAGTTCCTGAAGCTCGCCAACAATAAGACGAATGCGTTCCTCGCCGCCGAGGGCGACAACCTGCTCGCCACCTGGCAGGCCACGGGCATGGCGGAACCCTACGTCATGGCGTCGGCCAGCTGGGGCACGCCACCGGCTCCCAGCTGCACCGCTCCGGTCGCGCCGAACTCGCTGACCGCGAGCGCCGCGAAGCGGGCGATCACGCTCAAGTGGCTCGCGGGCACGCCGGGACCGAACGGCGGATACCGCATCCACTACAACCAGTCGGGCAAGCTCGTCTACCGTGCCGGAGTCGGGTCGAGCGTGCTCACGTACAAGGACGGCGGCCTCTCGAGTCGTGTTGCGTACACCTACGTCGTCACGGCGTGGGCCGACTGCAATGGCAACGGCACGTTTGATCTCGACCTCGATCTCGAAAGCGCGCCGAGCAACACGGTGACCGCCACCGCACAGTGACGCGGCCGCGTTTGGCGTGTCGTGGGCTGCACGACACGCCGAACGGACTGGTTCCGCCACAGCCAGGCAGGCAATACGGCCGTTTTCCATAATCGGCCGGTGGATGGACAAGGACGAGATCTTTTGGTCCACTCGCCGTCCCGACACGCCGAGGACACCGATCCGATGGAACGCGTACTCACCAGGGCCGTCGTAGCGGCCTTCGCCGCCGCAGCGACGTTCCTCGCGGCCGCAACGACGGTCGCCGCACCCGCAGGCAATGCGAAAGGCGTGAGCGCCGAGCACGCTCGCATCGTTTCGCACTGGACGCCCGAGCGACGCGCCGCCGCGATCCCGCGCGACTTCGTGCTGGACGAGCGCGGCAATGCGTACCTCCGGAGGCCGAACGGATCGCTGCAGCCATACGGACACACAATCGCCGCCGCAAGCCAGGGCGCGCCGCAGCCGATGGCGAAGCCCGGTGGCGACGGCACCGCGCCGACGATCACCGGCCTCGACCCGGCGAGCGGCGCGAAGATCGGCGCCTCCGCCACGTTCAAGGCGACCGTGACGGACGCCTCAGGGATCCGCTCGGTCAGTATCCGCGTCGGTCCGCAAGGCGGACAGCAGCAGTCCTTCAACGCGACGGCCGGCGCCAACAACGTCTATTCGGTGAACCTGTCCGGCTTCACGAACGGCACCTGGACCTGGTCGGTTGTGGCGAAGGACAAGGCCAACAACACGGCGACGAGCCCGACGCAGACCATCACCGTCGACACGTCGGGCAGCGGTGGTGGTGGCGGCGGCGGTAACGTCGTCACGAACGGCACCTGGTCTGCGGGTGGCGTGGTGCAGGACGCCGTGGGCCGCATCTACTTCGAGATGCCGAGCAACGCGCAAAGGACGCGCTGGGCAGGCTACGTCTGCTCCGGCACGGTCGTCACCGACAACAACTCGGGACGGTCCATGATCCAGACCGCCGCGCACTGCGTCTACGACGACGCGAACAAGGCGTTCGCGCGGAACGTGCTGTTCATTCCGTACCAGGACGGCACGACGGGCTCCGGCACAGACCTGAATTGCGCCAACGACCCGTACGGCTGTTGGTCGACCGCGTTCGGCGTGGTCGACACGGATTGGACGAGCCGCACGTTCCCGGACAACATCCCCTGGGACTATGCGTACTACGTGGTCAGCAACACCGGCGCACACTCGCCGGGACTCGCCAACCGTGGCGCGGTGCTCGACGGTGCCGTCGTTGCCATGGACATCAAGTTCACGGCCCCGACCGTGGGCGCTTATACGCACGCGCTCGGCTACTCGTACAGCGAGGACCCGAACTTCAAGTACTGCGCCGAGAACCTCGCCAACCTGGACTCGGCCAACTGGTGGCTGGGCAGCTGCGATCTCTCCGGCGGATCCTCGGGCGGCCCGTGGATCCAGCCGCTGACCGGCGGCAACGGCCCGCTGATCTCGGTCAATTCGTGGGGCTACACGAATCAGCCGGGCATGGCCGGGCCGAAGCTGAGCGGGACGAGCGCGCAGTGCGTCTTCAACGATGCCAAGGCGCGGCTGTTCTTCTCGACTCCGCCCGCGGACGGCAACGCGGGGTACCTGGCTCAGGGCTGCTGAGGCCGTTTCTGCCAGACAAGGCGGGCCGGGCGTCGCAAGGCGCCCGGCCCGTTCGTTTTGGAGGTAAGGGCGTGGTGGTCGGGCCCGTCGGCTAAAATGTCGGCTCCGCCGCCCGGGCGGGGTCCCTGAGACGACCAACGTGCACACGGCCCAGGATATCTACCGCGACCTGCAGACGAAACTCGGCGACGTGCTGCCCGACGCCGAGCTGCTGCTCAAGGCGGAGGTTGCCGCGGACATCCTGCGGCTCAAGGTCGAGCGCGACGCCGTGATCCTCGGCCACAACTACATGGAGCCGGCGCTGTTCCACACGGTGCCTGACTTCCAGGGCGACTCGCTCGAGTTGAGCCGTCGCGCGGCCGAGACCAACAAGTCGGTCATCGTTTTCTGCGGCGTCCGCTTCATGGCCGAGACCGCAAAGATCCTGAATCCCACCAAGACGGTGCTGCTGCCGACCGAGCGCGGCGGCTGTTCGCTGGCCGAAAGCATCACGGCTGCCGACGTGCGCGCACTGCGCGCGGCATACCCGGGCGTGCCGATCGTTACGTACATCAACACCTACGCCGACGTGAAGGCCGAGTGCGACATCTGCTGCACGTCGAGCAACGCCGCGGCCGTGGTCGAGTCGCTGAAGTCCGATACCGTGATCTTCCTGCCGGACGAGTACCTCGCGCGCAACGTGGCACGGCAGACAGGCAGGCACATCATCGTACCGTCGGTCATGCGCAAACCCTCAGGCAACGGCCACGACGGCGCGGGCACGGCGAACGGTGGCGGCGACGTCGAGCACATGATGATCGGCTGGAAGGGTCGCTGCGAGGTCCACGAACTCTTCACGCCGCAGGACATCGACGACGTCCGCAAGCAGTTTCCGGACGTCTTCATCCTCGCGCACCCCGAATGCAGCCCCGAGGTCACGGCAAAAGCCGATTACTCCGGCAGCACGACCGCGATGATCAAGGCGGTCGAGCGCTCGAATGCGAAGCGCTTCCTGCTCCTGACCGAGTGCTCGATGGGGGACAACATCGTCGCCGCGAACCCGGACAAGGAAATGCTGCGTCTGTGCAGCCACCGCTGCCCGCACATGCACGAGATCACGCTCGAGCAGACGCGCGACTCGCTCCGCTACATGCGCTGGCAGATCGAGGTGCCGGAAGAGATCCGGGTCCGCGCGCTGCGCGCGGTCGAGCGCATGCTCGCCGTCGGCCCCAAGGTCGACTGATTGAACGACCCGCTGCGCACCGACGTCCTCGTCATCGGGTGCGGCATCGCGGGTGGCACGGCCGCCCTCGAACTCGCCGACACCGGTGCGCGCGTCGTCGTATTCACGCGCGCCGACCGGCCCGAGGAATCGAACACCTTCTGGGCGCAGGGCGGCATCATCTTCCGCGGCGAGCAGGATTCGCCCGAACTGCTGGCGCAGGACATCATGCACGCGGGCGCGGGCTTGTGCCACGAGCAGGCCGTGCGCACGCTCGCCGAGGCAGGCCCGCCGCTGGTGCAGTCGATCCTGATCGACAAGCTCGGCGTGCCGTTCGACCGGTTGCCCGACGGCAGGCTGTCGCTCGGCCGCGAGGGTGGACACTCGGTCGCGCGGATCGTGCACGCGACCGACGCGACGGGTCGCGCGATCGAGACGGCGATCGTCGAGGCGCTGCGCCGGCACCCGAACGTCACGCTGCTGACCGAGCACACCGCGGTGGACCTGCTCACCCCGGCGCACCAGGGCCGGGACCGCCGTGCGGTCTACGACCCATTGTCGTGTGTCGGCGCCTACGTGCTGGACCAGCGCACCGGCGAGATCGGACGCGTACTGTCGCGCGCGACCGTGCTGGCGACGGGCGGCTTCGGCCAGATCTTCCTGCGCACCACGAATCCGCCGGGCGCTCGCGGGGACGGCCTCGCGATGGCGTACCGTGCCGGCGCGCGCGTCATCAACACCGAATACATCCAGTTTCACCCGACCGCGTTCTATCACCGCAATGCGCCGTGCTTCCTGATCACGGAGGCCGTGCGCGGCGCCGGCGCCCGCCTGGTGGACGAGCACGGTGTGCCCTTCATGGATCGCTACGATGCGAAGTGGAAGGACCTCGCGCCGCGCGACGTCGTTGCGCGCAGCATCCACGCCGAGATTCTGCGTCGCGGCGTGCCGAACGTGTATCTCGACGTCGCCTCGTACGTGCCAGGCGAGCGCATCCGCGCGGAGTTCCCCGAAATGCACCGGGCCTGTCTCGAGTACGGCATCGACATCACGCGTGACCTGCTGCCGGTCGTGCCGGCTGCACACTACTCGTGCGGCGGCGTCTGGGTCGACGAGAATGGCGAGACGACGGTGGAGCGGCTCTATGCGGTGGGGGAGGTGGCCTGCTCGGGATTGCACGGCGCGAACCGGCTCGCGAGCACGTCGCTGCTCGAGGGCCTGGTCTGGGGTCACCGTTCGGCACGACGCATCGCCGAACGGCTCGCGCAGAAGAACGGCTGGTTCGAGGACATCCCGCCGTGGCAGCGCACGGGCACCGAACAGCCGGACCCCGCGCTGGTCGCGCAGGACATGAGCTCGATCAAGCACGTCATGTGGAACTACGTCGGGCTCGTGCGCACGCAGCGACGCCTCAATCGCGCGATCGAGGCGCTGCGCAACCTCGAGGTCGAGATCGAGCGGTTCTACCGCGCCGCGGCGATGACCGACGAACTCGTCGGCTTACGCAACGCCGTGCGCGTCGCGCTGATCGTCACGCTCGCGGCCTGGGCCAATTCCGAGAGCCGCGGGGCGCATTACCGCGAGTGACAGACTGGTGCATCCGGCTCACCCTGCTCGAACGAGGCACCGCTCGTACCGGCTCTCGACGCGGCGCGCGAACCAGTCCGTGGTCAGGTCGCGCGAGATCTTCGGGCTGTTCAGTGCAATTCGCGGCACCATTGCTCGAGGCACGGGGCGGCCGGGTGGGACCGCGTCCGCCAGGGCCATGATGCGCACGTAGAGTGGAGTCCGCTCGAACTCCGGCTCGGCGCCCTGCTCGAGCGCACTGCGAATCTGCGCATCGCTCATTTCCAAACGTCCGGTCATCGACCGAATTGCCAGTTCCGTGGCGCTCGGATCATTGCTGCCCTCGATGACCAGATCCCCATCGAGTACGAGGCGCTTTCCTGAAGTTATGTTGACCGCGTTCTGGAAAGCGGCGTTGCGACTGGCGAAGCGCCCCGCGTTGAAGTCCGCAAACCTGAAGACCATGTCGTCGTATGGCGCCGCGTAGTCGAGCAGGTGCGCGATGCCGAAATAGAGCCCGCCGCGCCGCGTAAAGACTTCGGCACGAACGTTTCCCGTCATCGGATATGGGTAGCGCCGCGCCTTCGCGTGTCTTTCCGCGAACGCGATCCTCACCTGCATCGGGCCTCCCGTGCGCACGGGATTCAGGTCGCCGAACAGCCGCTCGCCGAGCGGCACCTCCCGGATGAAGTCCTCGAACAGATCGTTCAGGTCCTTCTCGGTCCTGGCTCGGTCCAGGCGCTGCCCGTAGCTCAGACCGTCCGGGGACCGGAGATCGAGCGCGGCGTGCACCACGAGCTTCGGGATGTGGTGACTCGCCGCGCGGGCTTCGATTTCACGGCGGGCAATGGCGGGAAGGCCGGGCACCGGAGGATCCACCTGAAAGTTCGATTCCTGATCGATGACAGCCAGCGCGCCGCAGATGTGTTCAGTAGTCGCAGGGACACCGAGGAATTCGAATGCGGCATAGATGTCGATCGCCCAGCCCTCGGCGTTCGCGACCGTGGCTGGCATCAGGCCTCGAATCTTTGCGCGCACGGCATCGGGATCGACGGCCGGCGGGCGCGGCGGGCTCGCACATCCCGCCAGCACGGCGGTCGCTGCTGCGAGCAGTGCGAAACGTTGCATCGTCTGCAGCATTCGGTCTGGTTCTCCATCGGCGCCAGCCGCCGAGCCTCCAGTTTAACGAGCAGCGGGCCGTGTGGTTGCCATACGAGTCCTGCGGCTCGCGCCACCCGGTGGAGTCGATGAGGAGCAACGCCCGGCTCGTTTGCGGCGAGGTGGCCTCGCACCGCGGTCGTGTAAGCGGACGCGAGCCGTTGCCTCGGGCGCCGGCGTCACCCAACATGCCTGTCCGGCAACGAACTGCGACGACGACACGGTAACCAGAGGGTGACGACGATGCTCTACAACCGCTTGGGCGACACGGGTCTCGTCGTGTCACGGCTCGCTTTCGGCGCAATGACCTTCGGCAAGGCCGAAGGTGCGTATGCCTCCATCTTCAAGGTCGGCCAGGATCTCGCGCACGAACTCGTCGCGCGCTCGCTCGACCGTGGGGTGAATTTCTTCAACACGGCAGACGCTTACGCCAACGGTGATTCGGAAACGATGCTCGGGCGCGCGCTCGGCGCGCGGCGCCAGGATGCGGTCATCGCGACCAAGGTCGGCATGCGCACCGGCGAGCCGCTGCTGCGATCGGGGTTGTCACGCCGGTATGTGCTCAACGCCGCGGAGGACAGCCTGCGTCGCCTCGGCACCGACTACATCGACGTCTACCTCGCGCACCGGCCCGACCCGCACACGCCGCTGGAGGAAACCGTCGACGCATTCGATCTCTTGGTGCGCCAAGGCAAGGTGCGTTACGTCGGTTTCTCGAACTGGCCGGCGTGGCAGGCCGCCAAAGCCATCGGGCTGCAGAAAACGAGGGGTGCCGCGCCGTTTTGCGCGGCCGAGATGTACTACAGCCTCGTTGGTCGCGATCTCGAGCACGAGATCGTGCCGTTTGCGCGCGATGCCGGCGTGGGGATCATGGTCTGGAGTCCGCTGGCGGGCGGCTTCCTGTCCGGCAAGTACACGCGCGACGACCCGACCGGTGGCGGCGGTCGTCTCACGGGCTTCGACTTCATCCCGTTCGACCGCGAACGCGGCTACGACCTCGTCGAACTGCTGCGCCGGATCGCGACCGACAAGCAGGGCGTGACACCGGCCCAGGTCGCGCTTGCGTGGCTGCTGCACCAGCCGCAGGTGGCCTCGGTGCTCGTGGGCGCAAGCAGCGCGGCGCAACTCGACGACAATCTCGCGTCTGCGGATGTGTCGCTTTCCGCGGCGGAACTGGACCAGCTCGATCGATTGACCGCGCCCGCTGCGACATACCCGGGCTGGTTCAACCGCACGATCTTCGACAAGACGGCGGCGGACGCGCTGGACAGGAGCATGCCTTGACGGTTGGCTCGGGAGCGAACGGTCAGCCCGCTTCGAGTAAGCTCCTCGGCTGACGATTCCCAAACACAGGGTGCAGCGTGCCCACAGCGCAAGATTACGACCTGCTCGTCGTGGGGGCCGGTTCCGGTGGCGTTCGGGCTTCGCGCGTCGCTGCCGCGCATGGGGCCAAGGTTGCGGTCATCGAGGAACACCGCATCGGCGGCACCTGCGTCATTCGCGGCTGCGTGCCAAAGAAGCTGCTGGTCTATGGCTCGCACTTTGCCGAGGACCTGGTCGACGCCCGGCGCTTCGGCTGGACCGTCGAGAATGCGACGTTCGACTGGCCCACACTGCGCGATAACGTGTTGGCGGAAGTCGCACGCCTCAGCGGCATTTACACGGAGACCTTGACCAGCCACGGCGTCGACACCATCGGTGGGCGGGCCGTCGTGACCGGCCCGAACACCGTCCGTGTTGGTGACAGGGCATTGACCGCCGCCACGATACTGATCGCGACCGGGGCGAGGCCGCAGGTCCCGGACGTCCCCGGCGCACAGCACGCCATCACGTCGAACGAGGCGTTTCACCTCGACGCGGTGCCGAAACGCATCGTCATCGCCGGGGGCGGCTACATCGCCAACGAGTTCGCCGGAATTTTCCATCAGTTCGGGGCGGAGGTGACGCTGCTGAACCGTTCCGACCAGATCCTGCGCGGCTACGACGAACAGATCCGCGATCGCCTGCTGCAGATTTCGTTGACGAAAGGCATACGCTTTCTGTTCAACACCAGGTTGAAGGGCATAACAAAGAGCGAGGACGGCACGCTCACGTTGGATCTGGACGGCGTGCGACCATTGCAGTGTGACGCACTGATGTTCGCCACGGGTCGCGTACCGAACACCGATGGCCTGGGGCTGGAGCAGGCCGGCGTCGAGCTCGACAACGAGAAGGCCGCCGCGGTTCGCGTCGACGATCACAACCGCACGACGTGCGGGTCCGTTTATGCCGTGGGTGACGTGACCAACCGGGTACAGCTCACGCCCGTGGCGATTCGCGAAGGCCAGGCATTCGCCGACACGGTGTTCGGCAACAAGCCCACCAAGGTGGATTACAACTGCATTCCTTCAGCAGTCTTCAGCCATCCACCGCTCGGGGGCGTGGGCATGACAGAGTCGCAGGCGCGCAACCGTCTCGGCACCGTCAAGGTGTACACCTCCGACTTTCGCCCGATGAAGAGCGTGCTGGCGAATCGCAACGAGCGCGCGCTTTACAAGCTGGTCGTCGACGAGACGACCGACAGGATCGTCGGTGCCCACATGATCGGACCGGACGCGCCAGAGATCCTGCAACTGGCGGCCGTGGCCGTGAAGGCCGGGCTCACGAAGGCGCAGTTCGATGCGTGCGTGGCCATTCATCCAACCATGGCGGAAGAGCTGGTCTTGTTGAAGTAGCCAGCGGGCGGCCGTCGCAATCGACCAAGAGCATGACGGCGCGACTGCCCTTTCTCAGCGAGCGTCGGAGGACGTAACGTGGACAGACGCACCTTTCTTGCAGCTACCGCGGCGACGATGGTCCCAAGTGGCGCGACGGCGGAGACGAAAACGTACAGGGAACGCGTTCTGGGCGCGTGGCGCATTCTTGATGCGGAGACCGTGAACGTGAAGACCGGCGCCGTCGGTCCGTGGCTGGGTCGTCCTCGGCCGTACTCAGGGATCATCATCTACCTCCCGAGCGGCCTGATGAGCGTGCAGATCGGCGCGGCACGGCCGGCGCCGCGCGCCGGAACCGGCTTCGGGACGATGTCGAGCGACGACATCCAGGGCTACGCCGCGACCTGGTACGCGTACTACGGTCGCTTCGAGGTTGACGAAGCGCAGTCTCAAGTACGGCACTTCGTCGAGGGATCCTTGTTCGCATTCGAAACCGGCACGACGCTTGTCCGGTCGATGCACCTCGAGAAGGACGTGCTCACGCTGCGGACAGTGAATCTCGAAAAAGGACCTGATGGCGAGACGTTCAATCGGCTCACGTGGAGCCGGATCTAGCTGCAGGTGTCCAAGATCAAAGTCCGAATGAAGCGCGACCTCATGCGGACGCGTCGCTGCATCGCGTTCCGTCAACGCAGCAACGACCCCGGCCACGCGCCGCGGTTTTTGTTTCTGCGCGAAGCCGCCAGATTCGCATGATGACCGCCGCCACGAGGCGCGTTTGGATACGCCTACTACCCATCTGCAAACCCTCGGCCGCGCCTTCCTGGACGCCTTGCTCGCCCGTTTAGGACATCACGGTGCTGCGGCCGTGCTGCTGCTACTGGCGGCAGAAATTCATACTGCTGAGCAGCGGCATCGCGAGCTTCTCAGAAACTGCGCGGCACAAACTCGAATCGCCAGACCGCTCCGCTTGAGAAGCTCAGCGATCCGGGCGGGGATTTCCTAATGCGGCTGGTGGCGATACACGGGCTGCTAAAGAACTCCAACCTTTTGACATCCCGTCGGTACTTATCGATAGAAGTTTTTAGCTGGTCTTGAGCCGGCTTTTGAATGAGGTGTCGCGGGATGCGCTCTCGGGCAGGTCAACGTGTGCCGGTCTGGCTTCAGACGATCGTCATGGTGGTCTGCGCCGCGGCGATGGTCATCGCTGCGGACGCTCTTGCTGGACTCAGCCTAGCCATCTAACTGGCACCGAGTTCCGATCCGTCACGGGCATGAAGGTGCGGCTCGCTTGCTCGAGCGGCTGGCGGCCCATGTGAAGACGGCAGCAGGCTCGCGCCGGCCGTGATTGCCGCGGCGGGCAACCTTCTTGGCGGCGCTTCGGCCGCAGCCGGACCCTGAACTGACCGGCTCGTTACCGCCGGCCGGCAAGCCCGTTACACTCCCCCGAATGAGGGGACGCCGCGTGACCGACGCGAACGAGGAAAGACGGTCAGTGCCTGCAGGCTCGACAGTACGTCAGCGAGTCCTTCCACTGGCCGGAACAGCTCCGTCGGATCGCCATCTCTGAGCGCGCTTGGCACAGCACAAGAATTGGGTTGGCGCGGCCCGTTCTGGCGCCACTACCGCGAACATGAGCGCGCGCTCGCCTCAATCCGAAATGAACCTGAGTTCAAGTCCATCTTCGACGACATCCAGCGTGACATGGCTCGCCAGCGCGCTTGCTTGGCTGCACGACCCAAAGGATGCGCCGCTCGAACCGACCGCGGCGTCGAGATGACCGCCACGCTTGGGGACGTGTTGTCTCAGGCCGCGCTCGGCCAAGCAGCCAGTCACTCTCAGTTCGGACGAAGCGCGAGTTAGGAGATACGTCACAAATGGATTCCGAAACGGACGAGATGTTTTACCGGCGCGCGGACGCGCACATCGATTTGGCAAATGAACAGGTCGCCGATGTCAGTCGAGGGAAAGTGAGCGCCTCGTTCATGTACGCCGTGGCACGCTTCAACTCCTGGGTAACAGCTTGCAGGGCCGATTCGGCTGAGGATCTTCGAGCTGGCAAGGAAGACAGCATTGAGTATTTCGTTTCTCAATATCGGGCGATGCTCAGCGAAAATCTCGATGACTATATCGAACACTTCGACAAGTACATGCGGCCCGATGGCAATAATGCATAGTTGCCAGCTTCTGCGTTATTTTGAGGACCGCTTTGGGTCGGAAGCAGCCGTCCGCTTTCGGTCAGAAACGTACGGTCGTCGCACGATAGTGAGGAGGGGGAATGGCTAAGCCGGTCAAGTTCGCGCACGTTGTCTATATGACAAGACGGTTCGACCAGATGGTCGCATGGTACCGCGACGTTTTTGAAGCCGATGTGGTGTACGAGAACCCGGCCCTTGCGTTCCTCACCTACGACGACGAGCACCATCGGTTTGCTTTTGCGAACCTCGATCTGCTGAAACCCGGGACTGGCAAGTCGGCCGACGACCGTGGCGAAATCGGCGTTAACCATGTCGCATACACGTACGCGAGTGCTGCGGACCTGCTCAACACGTACGCACGCCTGAAGCGCGCCGGCATCCTGCCCTACTGGCCCGTGCATCATGGCACCACGATGTCGCTTTACTATGCGGACCCCGACGGCAACCGTATGGAACTCCAAGTGGACTGTGGGACAGTTCAGGAGGCCATTGCTTGGATGAAGAGCCCAGCATTCGCGGCTAATCCAATAGGAGTGCTGTACGACCCGGACGCCCTGCTGGCGCGTTTAGAAGCAGGTGAGAATTCTGACGCGCTTTTGGCCGTGCCGGCCGGAGCACCGTCGCCGATTCCGGCCGCCCACGGATTGACCTGATGATGTCGATCGGCAAGCGGTAACTATCGGCCAGAAGCAGACAGTGACTGTTAGGCGGCGAGATGTTTCACGACGCTTGGAATCTTGCAATCTACCTATCAGCCGCAGCGCTATTGGCCCTTGGCGCCCTATACGAAACGAACGTCACGGCAGCGGTTGCCATCGCAGTGTTTCTGCTTTGGGATGCGGCGTTTGCCTTATCCCCGTCGTCGTTTTCCGGGCGCTCTATCGAAGATGCTCAACAGCAAATACAGAACACCCGTGAGCACATTTCCTACTTCCTAGCATTTTATGGCGTACTTTTTGGCGTTCTGTTCACGCAGGAGCCTGAGCGGCAGCAGCAGTTCCTGGAGCTGTGTCGAGGTTCGGGTGTGCCCCTGACACTGCTTGTCATTCCGCTATTGTTGGCGACCGTTCCTCTTCTGTTCGTGCCAATACGTCTCTCGACACCAAACAGTCAGGAGCCTTCCTCGTCCCTGAAGGTGCTACTCGTCTTTAGCGCGTTCATGCAAAAGTCGGCCATCTTTCTCTTCATTCACGTGGTCTTGCGCATACTCGCAAGGCTTGGCTCGACTGTCGTCGCCTAGCTTGCAGCCGGCTCTCGCGTTGGCGGGCGGCTGATGCGAAACGTCAGGATAGAAGAGGCGGAGAGGGTCCGCTCTGGGTCGTTAGCGGTCGTCGGAACTCGGCGAGAAGCGGACGTTCGCAGGGAGACAGGGGGAGATGCGGTCGTGAGACTCGAAGTGCGCGATGGAGCGCTGACAACGGAGTCCGTGGCGAGACTGGCCGCGGTGAGTTGGTTTGCTGGTCTGATCGGCTTGCTGGTGTTCGTCGGAATCCCTGCGCTCGTGTTTTCCTCAATCGTACGGGTGATGAACGGAGAGACCTTGAATCTGACCAAGGACCTTTGGGTGCTTGTAGTGCTTCCGTTCATCGTGGCTGGGCAAGCCGTCGTAGCGTCGCTCCTGATCGGCTTCGGTTACTGGATCGTGCGCAGATACAGAGTCCTCACCATTGACCGAGCAGAGTGAGGCTCGAGCGGCGGCTTTGGCTCGTAAACAGACATCCGTGACCAGCGACTTGCCTGACCGGGCTGCGAATGGGTAGAAGGTCGGCTAACGGCCAGGAACGGACCATCGGGATCAGCACGTAGCGGCGCCTGTCACCCTCGGAACCTGCGCGAGTACGACTATGTACGTCGAGCTCGCTCGGGTGGAAAGCGGACATTCCGCTGTGACTAATTCGGGACTGCCTGCATTGCGTCTTTGAATGATCGCATCGGAAGACCTTGAGCTTCACAGAAGCGGTAGGTTCCGTACCGCTGCGTCACCGCGCGTGCCTGCTCGGCGGATGGAACCATTCCGATGTGCTCGACGTAATCGATTACCTGCCCGTTCTGAGTGTCGAGCCATTGGAGCCTGCCGCTTAAGCGGCTGAGTTCGCCAAGGATCGAATATTGGACTAAAGGATCGAGGCGCAAAGGTTGCGCAAGCACCATCAGCTGTCTCTCTGCTTCGCCATTCAACTCATTCATAGCGGCGAGGTTCGCCAGCGACGCATAGTGTCCGGCGAATTGCCGCCGAACAGCCGGTTCTAGGCGCTGTATGACACCGTCGTTCAAGGCCTCTTGCCAGGCGTCCGTCGGATAATATTTAGTTGGCATCCGAAACACGTAATCGTCTTTTATGGGATCAACCTCGTGGTGGATTGGAGCAGGTTCAAGCATGATGACGGTTGATCGGACGCGATCCCGCAATCGATCAACTTGGGCCTGTAGGCACGGATAAACGACCCGGTACTCAACCGCGTAGCCATAGTGTTCGCCGAGTTCGTCGCGAAGTGTCGCCCGGTAGGAACTGACCTTGCGCGACCAGCTCCGCTCCTCAGCCCATTGCTGTGCGGCGAGCGCGATCAAAACACCGAGCGTGACAACCACCAGTTCAATGGCGATTGCCATCCAGTCTTGAGCCCGGAACTTTGCAACGGCGCGTTTGAGGATCATGCGCTGTCCCCCTTGCGTGAACCTTATCGTAGCGGTCAGGCATTTCCCAATGTCTGCGATGGGTCGGGAACCGCCGGTCATCGGCGAGGCGGCTTGCGACCTGAACTGCATTGTTAATCGTCTGCATTCGGCCAAGAACAGACCCTGAGTGCGCCGCTCAAGTGCGGACGCTGGTTGGCGTTGTACGAATTGCACCCACGGTCTGCTGATCGCCGAGTCAATCGAATCTGCAATAACAATGAGGGCGTGGCAACGCAGCGCACGGTCTCTCCTTGCATGCCGCCAACCTGTGTGTTAAATACTGAACCATATGGTTCAGTATGCACAGACCCACTTCAACGCCTCGTTCGCCGCACTCTCGGATGCCACCCGACGCGGCGTTCTGGAGCAGCTCGCGCGTGCGGACGCTTCAATCACGAACCTTGCCGAGAAGTTCGACATGACCCTCACGGGCATGAAGAAGCATGTCGGCATCCTGGAGCAGGCGGGGCTCGTCACCACGGAGAAGGTCGGGCGCGTGCGAACCTGCAAGCTCGGCCGGTGCCGACTGGAGGAAGAGGCGGCATGGATCGAGCGGTACCACCAGCTCTGGGACGCGCGCTTCGACGAGCTGGACAAGGTTGTCGATGAATTGAAACGGAAGGAGAAGATCGATGGACGCAGGAAGAAAAAGTGAGCCTACCCCCATGATCCGTACGACGGTGGAACGGAAGTCCGAGCGTGAGCTAGTCGTTACGCGAACCTTCAACGGCCCGGCGCGCATCGTGTTCGAGGCGTGGACCAAGCCCGAGCTGTTCAGGCAGTGGTGGGTGCCAAAGTCGATGGGAATGTCCCTGCTTTCCTGCGAAATGGATGTTCGTGTCGGGGGCAAGTACCGCTTGGAGTTCGCACACGGGGCCTCACAGTCGGCGTTCTTCGGCACGTACAAGGAAGTAGCACCGCACTCGCGCCTTGTCTGGACCAATGAGGAAAGTGACGAGGGTTCCGTCACGACGGTGACCTTCGAGGAAAAAAGCGGCAGGACGCTGCTGGTCATGCACGAGCTTTATCCCTCGAAGGAAGCTCTCGACGCTGCCGGCACCGGGGCGGCGGATGTGATGGTCGAGACATTCGCGCAACTGGACGAGCTTCTCGTTACCCTCGGCGCGAGCGTGGGACGGTCATGAAGTCGTCGATCTCGCGGTCGACCGCCTGGCGCTGCACTACGCGGAAGAGAACCCCGTCGAGGTCGTCGCCGCCCTCGACGACAAGACCGACGCCGTGACGAACGCAAACGATGATGGGCGATTCGTGCCCGTGACGGCGCCTGTGGGCGTTGTCTTGCTGGTGGGGTTAGTCCGCGACTGGAAAAGTTTTTTCTTTGGCGTCTTGGCTTGCCCAAAACCCTTTACAAGCTAATTTTTGTACGACGGTTTGCAGCGCGAACCTTGAGCCGGAACCTCTCAAGGAGACCGCCATGCAAGAGGCCAGCACCTATCCCGTCACCGCACGGAACCGGCGCCAGCTGCGCGGCCAGAAGCCGCCACTCAAGCCGAAGGAAATCTGGGCGATCCGCATTCGGCTGCAGCTCGGACAGCGGGCACGTGATCTCGCACTTTTCAACCTCGCGATCGACAGCAGACTGCGCGGCTGTGACTTAACTGCACTGAAGGTCCACGACGTTGCTCCCGCCGGTCCGGTTGCCTCACGGGCGATCGTGATGCAGCGGAAGACGCAGCGCCCGGTGCAGTTCGAGATTACCGATCAGACCCGCGATGCCGTGGGGCGTGGATTGCTGTGGCTCGCCTTCGTCAGGACGCGTACCTGTTTCCGAGCCGCACGCCTCATCGCCCCATCTGTCGACTCGCCAGTACGCGCGTATCGTCCGGCGATGGGTCGCCTCGATCGGGCCCGAGCCGTCAGCGTACGGGACACACTCAATGCGCCGCACAAAGGCGACGTTAATTTATCGTCGCACTCGCAACATTCGCGCGGTGCAACTGCTGCTAGGTCACACGAAGTTGGAAAGTACGGTGCGCTACCTGGGTATCGAAGTGGACGACGCTTTGGAGATCGCAGAGCAGACAGAAGTGTGATCCCTGCCAATGCGACCGTTGCACGACGGTCGCATGTCGACCCAAACAGGACGATCGAGCAATCGAAACGGCCGCCGGATCTATTCGCGGATCATTACCGCCAGGATGGTGAGAAGCAACGGGACGCCGAGAACGATCAACCAAGTCTTGACCCGCTCGCGTGGAGCCTTGTATCGAGCTATCAATTGCGGATGTTGAAACTGCACATCCTCGTGCGGGGTAATAGCTCGATCCGTTACTACACCAAGGACCAGGCCCGCAGTGGCCACAGCCCAAGTCGGGATCTGGAGTGCAATCGATGTTGGAAACAGGCGTGTCGAAAGATCCCAGATGACGATGCCACCAAGCGCGAACACCATCGCGAACCAGTGCATGGTCACCCACCTGGCCGGAATTTGGTGGGAATCGGGAGCAGCCATGAAGAACCAGCAGTCCCTCTCGGCATAGATCCGCGCATACAGCATCGCGATAATTCCCGGGGCGGGCTCCGATGAAAAATCGGAAGGACTGAATCGGTTGGTCACTGTACTCGAGACATCCGCGCGAAGTGCCTGCCCAAATAGGCGATGGGTCTGTTCTGGGGCGATTTCAGATCTTCGGTGCAGGCGCCGAGAACAGGCGCCTTAATAAATCAGGGGGGTTAGGTGCGTCCAGGATCTGCAGGGGCGCCATCTGATCGGCTGCGCGGTTCTTCCATCGTGCCGGTCGCACGACGATTCTTCGGCAGGCTTACCGTGAACAAAGTCTGACCTTGTTCAGATGCGGCGGCGATCGCGCCTCCGTGGGCCCTCGCGATCTCGCTGGCGATAAAGAGGCCCAAGCCGAGCCCCGAGTCGTTGGTGGCCACCCCATCCGTTCCCCGTCGCAGCGGCTCGAAGATGTGCGCGAGGGTTTCGCCATCAATCGTTTTGCCGGTGTTGGCGACTGACAAGCGCACGTCGGATTCGCCGCCGTGCACGGCGACATGGACCTTCGCATGGGGCTCGCCGTAGTGGAGTGCGTTACCGACGAGGTTGTTGAGCAACTGCTGAATACGGTCAGGGTCCCAATAGCCGCGACAGTCGCCGGAAACGTCCAACTCCACGTAACGTTCGGCGTACGCCGCACGGATCTGCTCCAACTCCTCCGCGCAAACTTGGCCGAGATCGGCGTCCCGAGGCGAGACCTTTATACCGAGGCCAAGCTCGGTGCGATTGAAGTCGATCAGGTCGTCCAGCAGCTTTTGCATACGCACGCCGCTGCGGATCAAACGTTCCGCCACCCGGCCGACGTCGGCAGTGGTATTCAGTGCCTGCAGGAGCCTGGCGCTGATCTTGATGGTCTGCAATGGACTGCGCAGGTCGTGGCTCATCATGCCGAGAAGTAGTTTGCGTGAGCGCGTGATGTGCGCCGTGAAGAACG
The DNA here is from genome assembly GCA_036277615.1 of Steroidobacteraceae bacterium. Taxonomy (GTDB): domain Bacteria; phylum Pseudomonadota; class Gammaproteobacteria; order Steroidobacterales; family Steroidobacteraceae; genus RPQJ01. The sequence goes on along the minus strand of DASUMQ010000268.1, from coordinate 6,206 downwards.
AGATCGACTCGGCAAGCGCCTGATCGATCGCCTCGTTGAAGCGGATCATGTCGTCGATGCGCGGCGGCTCGGGCGAACACGCGGTCATCCAGGCGCTCAACACGCTGGCCCGAAGCGCGCGGTATTCGGAAGCGAGTTGCTCGATGTCGAATCCGCTTTCCGCCCTCAACACCGCATGTGTCTGTGCCGCGGTCTGGGGTGCGTCGACGGCCACGGGCGCCAGGCCCATCGATTTTAGCTTCTGCTCGTCGGGAGTCTGTGCGCTCGCCAGGTCGGCCACGATCGCTTGCAGGATCTCTGGGCCGTGATCGCGAAGCGCCCGCGAAGACAGGTGTTCTGCGGCAGGCAGCCGCGTCGTGGCAAACGCCTCCCACCTCTGAAGGATCAGCTCCATGTCCCGCAGGATGAAATCGCCGAGACGCATATAGCTTCGTGGAATGTGTTGACGCGGAAGCAGCGCAACTACGGTAACAGAGCCCTAAACAGTTCCGGCCTGATCGCAATGCACAGCGCCATCATAAGCCCGACTGCCAATCCCACCATTGTGCCGGCAGCTACTCCGCGCCAGAGTGCCTTTTGTTCGCCGGTCGTCATTTCAACCTCCGCAAGTTGGTCACAGGACGAGTCTCCAAATGTGACGGGCCGAATGGCTGCTTCTGGCCGAACCCGGCCGTTCGTTTCGCGCAGCCTAAACGAAAGGGCGAGGGTTTTACGCCTCGTCCCGATTCAATCTAGGCCTTGAAGAAACCAGGGCTTTTTTTCTTTTGAGCCCCCGGCGCGACGGCAAGTCTCGGCTCCCGCTGACACGAGCCCCTAAGCGCTGTCCGATAGCGCCAGTTCTTTCTTGCATCGATCTTCGGTGCGCGACCCGCGTGACGACCACACCAACGAGGCGGGAAGGAACAGCCATGAAGACCCATTGCGCCTCGCGGACGGCAGGCCTCGTCGGACTCGCGCTGCTCGCGACGGTCGGCCCGGCCGGGGCAAGTCCCGGCGACCGCGTTCAGCGGCATCCGACGATCGCCTGCAGCGATTGCCGGGATCCGGACATCTACCCCGCCGTCGCGTCAGACGCCGCCGGTAATTCGCTGGTGGTGTGGGTCAAGATCCAGACCGAACTCGCGCAGCGGGGCGTCTGGGGTCGCTGGTTCGACGCCTCCGGCGCACCGTCCGGAGTGCAATTCCGCATCTCCCCGCAGGACACCTCGCCCGACGTCCGCGCGGAAGCGGCCTCGCTCGCAATGCGACCCGACGGCACCTTCGTCGTAACGTGGATCGCGCGGGCCGCCCGGTCCGCCACCGACTTCGTGCAGGCGCGCCTGTTCGATCGCCACGGCGTGCCGACGAGCGGCGTCGTCACGGTCAGCGCCGCCAATCACGAACCGATCAATGGCTGGGGGAATCCGCCCCCGGTCGACGTCGACGACGACGGCGACTTCGTCGTCTCGTGGACCTCTCGCGTCCAGGGCACCAATAACTACGTGGTCTGGGCACGCCTCTTCGGCCCGACGGGCACCCCGAAGGGGCCCGAGTTTAACGTCGATCCCACCGGTCCCTCACCGCGCATACGGTTCGCCGACGTGGCGATGGACCCGGCGGGCAAGTTCGTCGTGGTCTGGCGGCAAGGCAACAACGAGGACACGGCAGCAAGCCTGTTCGGACGGCGCTTCGGCGCCGGCGGTGCCGCACTGGGCAGCCGGTTCGTGGTGTCGGCCGCAGGGCCCGGCATCCCAGCGAATCCCGAGGTGGCCATGGCCCGCGACGGGCGGTTTACGACGGCGTTCAACCGCTACGTCATCGATCCGAGCGTCGGGGTCGTCTCGCTCGGCATCTACGGCCGTCGCTTCGGCGCCACGGGCGCGCCGCTAGCGGGTGAGTTCCTGGCGTCGTCGACCGGCCGCTCGACGTATCGCGGTGAAGTCGGTGTCGCGATGGACGCCGACGGCGACTTCGTCGTCGCGTGGATCGAACGGCAACCCGGCTTCGGCCAGACCGATCTGCACAGCCGGCTGTACGCCGCCTCGGGTACGCCGATCACGACGGACCGGGCATATGGCTTCGACCACGCGAATCCGCGCTTCGAACGCGTGGCAATGGATGCCGTCGGCAACTACGTCGCCACCTGGGAACATTCGAGCGAGGGCCCCGGTGGTGCCGGTGTCAGCGAGAACATCTACGTGCAGCACTTTGCCGGGCCAGATGACACGCGGGCGGGCTGCGCCGCCTTCATCGCCGGCATCGTCGGCACCGCAGCCAACGACTCGCTGCAGGGCACCGCCGCGGACGACGTGGTCGCTGCGCTCGGCGGCAATGACGTCGTGACTGGCGGCGGGGGCAACGACCTCGTCTGCGGCGGAGCCGGCAACGACCAGTTGTTCGGAGGAGCGGGCCTGGATCAGCTGCGGGGTGGCGCAGGCGACGACGTGCTCGACGGCGGCGACGACGACGACACCTGCAACGGCAACGGAGAGGTCAACGCCGACACCGCGCTGCAGTGCGAGACGGTGCTGCAGGTGCCTTGAGCCCGGCGCGGCGCAGTGGTCACCGTCCTGGCCCACGCCCCGAGCGGTGTCGAGAACCCCGCCGTGGAAGGCATCTGGCGGCGGCGCCCGCAAGAAGGCACGGGCTTGAAAAGGCTCCAACACGCCGCTGCACGATGCACTCCATTATTGATCGTGGCATTCAACTGGTTGACGGGAGTCAGTCGTTCGCGTAACTGACGGCGAAGTGCCTGCCGCAGGTGTATCGGAACGTCGCGACGGCAGTTGGGTTGCGACAGCTCTCATATGGGAACCGCACTAGTTGGACTGAATGACCGCTTCTGGGCCGTTTCCGGTCGGTCGCGCATAGTCTAACGGGGGCTGTGCTGCAGTGCGGCGATCCGGCAGATTTCGGCCAGAAGCGGACGTGCCGTCAACGCTCACGGACGGAGTGCTAAATCGTCGGCACAGTCCACGTCGACGTGGCCATGCTTCGTGCACGTTTAGCGCGGCTCGGCCCCTTTGGCACAACTGAAACCTGGGGGCAAGAGGTGCTCGACCTCCGCGACGAACTCGCGTGAATACTGCTCCTCCGTATCGCACCAGATTGCCGCGACCCCTGGACGGCTCAATCGCCACTTCAAGCCTACGCGCGATCCCCTGAACTCCTCCTCGTCGTACAGCCCGTTACGGTACTGGTAGTGCACGTTTTCCCAGTAGCGAAAGTAGGCGCGCGATATCCGATCCAGTCGAAACTGATCGTCCGGTGAGAGCTCTTCACCGTCGAAGCTGCGACGCAGCGCGCTCACGAGGCCCTCGTCGGTCGCTTGGGAGACCAGCAGCCCAATGACCTCCGAGGAGATCGCAGTGCGGGTTTGCGCCTTCATCAGCTCGCGTTGCTCGCCAATCTGGTAGGCGAGAAACACTATGGACAGGATGACGCCAAGGTTCGCCGCGAGCTGCACACCCTGGCTCACTCGATCGATATTATTCATAGATCACCTCTGGGGCGTGACGCGCCGCCGTCTTGCGTGCTTAGGTGACGGGCACCGTCCTGTGCGATTCGTTGTCTATGTTGCCGTCGTTGAGACGGGATCGATACCGGCGGGAGGGTTTGTTGGCCTAAGACCCGCCCGCCGCCCGGGCAGTCCTGAGGCGGTTGCAGTGTCCGCTAAGGGTCGATTCGAGACTGTGAAATCATGACCGCTACAGGCCGAATCTCCGGAAGTCGCTTACGGCGTCGTTAGGGCCTCACATCCAACAACCGCCCCCTTCACCGCCGCTCCTCGAGGACGATGCAGTGACGAAATACCTCATATCCTTTCCGGCATCCGCGATGAACGTTCCAAGCGAAGACATGGCGGCCGTCGGTGAGGCGGCGCGCTCCGTGATTCGCGAGGCGAAGTGTGCTGGTGTGTATGTATTTGGCGGAGGCATTGACTCTGGCATCGCACCCGTTCTGGTTGGACCCGATGGAGTGACCATCAACGAGACTTATCCGGAAACCAAGAAACTTGACGGCGGTTTCTGTGTTTTGGACCTTCCTTCGCGCGAGGCGGCCATTCAGTGGGCTGCAAAGATTGCAAAAGCATGTCGATGTTCGCAGGAACTGCGCGAGTTCATGTTCGATCCTGAAAGCTGAATCCCAGCGCGGTTCCAACATCTCGCTGGAGGCTGTAGTGATCGATACGGGAAAACTGCCAAATTCTTCAACGAGTGGCCGCTCAACGCGGCGCTGACCGCGTGACCGCTTCGGGTCGGGGAATCGCCCTTCGCTGGACATGCATCTTGCTCGGGCCGAGTCGCTGGAACAGAGGCGGGAGTCGGCCAGGATCAGCGGTGAGGTAATCGAGCGCATGCTGGCTTATTCGACACGGCGACGTATGAGAGCGAGGCCTCATTGTTGTTAGACGCCAAGGAGACATCATGGCGGTCAAGCGTATGGACAACGTCGGCATCGTGGTGGAAGACATCGATGCCACCATTGAGTTCTTCACCGAACTTGGTCTCGAGCTCGAGGGACGTGCCACAGTTGAAGGAGACTGGGCAGATGGCGTCACTGGATTGCGCGACATGCGCGTCGAGATTGCCATGATGCGTACGCCGGACGGTCACAGCCGACTCGAGCTGTCACGCTTCCTCGCGCCGCCCGTGGTCGCCGATCACCGCAACGCCCCAGTGAACGCTCTCGGTTACCTACGCGTCATGTTCACCGTGGAGGACATCGACCATACGCTCGTCCGGCTCGGCAAACGCGGCGCGAAGCTCGTGGGCAAAGTAGTTCAGTACGAAGACATGTATCGGCTCTGCTACATCCGGGGTCCCGAAGGCATTCTTATCGGGCTCGCCCAACAACTCGGGCAACAGGCTTCCCGGGAGAATCCAATAGGACGTTAAGCGTTGAACGCTCATGAATTGGCGTAACGATGCGTTCCACGGACGCCGGCGTTAGACGAGACTTCTCGGATCGGCGGACTTCCGCTTAGGATCGGGAACCGCCGGTCGCCGACTCGACAGATTGCGCGGGACCGCGACTTGGTGGGCAGGCCCGCGGCCACGTCGGCCCGGGCGACGAGCTGGCGCACGTCGCTCGGGTCCGGTCGGAAACGCAGCCGTAAACGGCCAAGACCGGTGTTGCGCTGACCGTTACACCACGACCGAGCCTTTCCCGCGGTCCTTTGTGGCAGGACCTGCGCCCGACGTACTATGCCAACGGTCCGCTCGCCGGCGGCATGGAGGCTGAATGCGTCTGGGCAACTTCATCTTGCGCGACATGGACCAGATTCTCGATCGTTGGGAGGCCTTCGCGGCAACCCGCCTGCCCGCGGCGGACAGCATGTCGGCCCTCGCGCTTCGAGATCACGGCCCGGAGATCCTGAAAGCAATCGTTGCCGATCTCGGTGACCCGCAGACGCCGGAGGAGCAGACAGCCAAGTCGCTTGGACAGGCACCGGTGGCCGCCCACGCGCCGGAAACTGCGGCGCAGACGCACGCGGTCTTGCGCGCCAAGAGCGGATTCAACATCGAGCAGCTCGCATCCGAATACCGCGCGCTGCGGGCAAGCGTCCTGAGCCTGTGGATTGAGGCGTGCCTACCGGAGCCACCCGTCGTTCGCGACATGATTCGCTTCAACGAGGCGATCGACCAGGCGCTCGCCGAGTCCATCGGATTCTTCGCTGCGCACGTCACGCGTTCGCGGAACCTGCTGCTCGGCATGTTGAGCCACGACCTGCGGAGCCCGCTGCAGACCATCCAGATGACTGCCAAGTACCTGCGGCAGTTGGACTCGAACGGAGACGTCGGCCAGGCGGCCGGACGCCTGATCACGAGCGGCGCGCGCATGCAGAAACTGCTGGACGACCTGGTCGACTTCACCCGAACCGAGCTCGGCGTCGGTATCAGCGTCTCGTTGCGCGATGTCGATCTCGGCGCGGTCTGCGAGGAGGAACTGGGGCACGTCCGCGCGGCGCACCCTGGCCGCGTGATCGAGCTGGAAGTCGTTGGCGATTGTCGCGGCACGTGCGACGCCGGCCGCATCCAGCAGCTGCTGAACAACCTGGTCGTCAACGCCATCCACTACGGCGAGGCCGGCGGAACCACTCGTGTCGCCGTGCACGGCAGCGATTCCGGCGTTCGCATATCCGTTGCCAACCCTGGCAAGATGATCGATCGCGAACTCCTCGCACAGATTTTCGAACCGCTCCGGCGCGGCACCGACGAACCTCC
>DASUMQ010000267.1:0-2370 GCA_036277615.1 Steroidobacteraceae bacterium | reverse complement strand
CTTCTTCGACCATCGCCACTGGGGAATCCTGGGGCGCCTGCTGCCGGAGCGCCTGCGGCGCGCGCTGGGCCGGCGCTGGGGCTGGCACCGCATCGTGCACGCCGTGAGAATCTGATCCGCCCGGGCAGCGTCATGCGCCGGCTCCTCCAGGCAGCCATCTTCCTCGGCCTGTTTCCCGGCGCCTCCCTGGCCGATCCCGGATTCTCCTGCCTGTTCGGGCAGGCGCCGCAATCCTGCGGCTTCGTCGAGCAGGCCAAAGGCACGGGCCGCGTCTCGCTGGTGCAGGTCGCCGGCATGAGTGCCGTGCGCCTGCACACGCGGCCCGGCGACAGCCATGTCCACGGCAGCCGCGCGGCCGAGCGCACCGACCTCGCCCTGTCCCGGCGCGCGAGCGACTGTTCCGAGGGCAAGGAGCACTGGTGGGCGCATTCGGTCCTGTTTCCCGACGATTACGTGGCGCCGCCCGAGAGCACGGCCACGACGTGGAACTTCGGCGGCGTCGCCAGTTTCCACAACACCGCGAACGGCGCCGGCCAGGCCAACTTCCAGGTGATCGCGATGCCCGTCACCGCGATTTCCCCCGATCGTCCCGTCGGCCTCAATTTCCAGATCAACCATGGCGACCAAGCCAGCCCGACGCAGGTGACCTACCCCATTGGCCCGGTCGTCAGGAACCGGTGGTACCACTTCGTCTACCACGTGAAGTGGACGTCGGGCGCCGGCGGGCACTTCGACGCATGGGTCAACGGCATGCGCAAGATGTCCTACCGCGGGCCCACGCTGTATCCCGGCCAGGGCTGCTACTTCAAGCTCGCCAACTACCACACGGCGTTCGGAAAACCCACTTCGGTGATTCACGCACGCGTGATCCGCGCAGGCTCGCCGCGCGCCCTGGCCGCGCAACCGCCGCAAGGCCCCCTGCCCTGATCCGGCGTGTTCCTACCCGACGGGGCAGCCCGCGCCCTTGCCGCTGAAGGAATGAATGTGGAACCCCGGATCGAGCACCACGTCCGCGTCATCGGGGATATCCGCGTGGACGACGGCGTTGGCGCCAACCTGCACGTTGTTCCCCACGCGAATCCTGCCGAAGATCCGCGCACCGGGTGCGATGTAGACGTTGTCGCCAATCGTCGGCGCGCCGCGTTTGGCACCCGTCCCGGCAACGCCGATGGTCACGTTCTGCGAGAGGTTGCAGTTGCTCCCGATCCGGGCATCGCGGGATACGGTGATGCCCCCGAAATGGCCGATGTACAAGCCGGGACCGATGCGCGCCGCCCGCGGCAGCTCGATTCCCCAGCAAACGTGCACCGACAACTGCAGCAGCAGGAAGACGGGCTCGAGGAACAGGCGTACCAGGACGGGTTGTCCGCCGAGCCATTGGCCCAGCCGGTAGACGGCCACCGTCTGCACGCCGGGCGAGCGGGCGCAGTGGATGACTTTCATGGCCCGGTTGCCTTCCAGGTAATCGTAGGTGCGCCGGATATCGGCGCGCAGGGCCCCGAGCGGCGCGGGTTGCCGATCCGGCCCGGCCCGGCCGGCGATTCCCGGATCAGCCAGCGACGACACTTGCCCGCCTGCCCTGGAATACCGCTTTGCGGTGATGCCAGGCATCGCGCAGCGGCAGATAGAGGCGGCCGCGGAGAGTGACCGGAACGGTGCAATCGTAGGTGCGCTCGGCGCGGCCGCCGAAGCTCTTCTTGAACTCATTCACACCGGCGTGCCCCGTGGCGGCGTCATCCTCGAACAGCCCACCCCAGTCGTAGCGCACGTAACGCAGCTTCCTGAACTGCAGCATGTCCTTCCAGTGCAGCCAGCGATTGGCGCGGCCGACGAGCGCGCGATAGCCGCTCTCCCGGTCGCGGAAGCACGAGCCCGTGTACTGCAGCCACGCGGCATTGCCGGCGGTCGCATAGGCGTGCCACACCAGCGACTCGCCATGCCGGGAGGCCGTGGTGAGGACCAGCTGACCGGCGTCGCAGGCAGCGCGCAGCCACTGACAGTCGCAGGATGCGTGCGCTTTCTGCCGGGCGAAGGTGTCGAAGAACGCGCTGAACTCGTCCAGCCGGCTTTGCGGATCGGTGATGAACTCCCAGTGCAGTTCGTCCTTCGCATCGGCCCGTCTCAGCTTGTACCGGCAGTCCTTGTTGCACCGGCCGGCGATCTCGTCCTCGCCCAGGGCGAGATCCGTGACCAGGGACAGGAACGGGGCGCACCTCGCGCGCACGATGGGAGCGGCGCGGCAACGGTAGCGCAGGATGTCCACGCCTGGATCCCGGGGCGGCTCCTCGCCGAACCACAGGTCGCCGTAGGTGGCCGCGGAGCCCCTGATGCGGATCATGCGTGCGCGAGCCCTTCCACGTTCAATGCCGT
>DASUMQ010000266.1:0-11577 GCA_036277615.1 Steroidobacteraceae bacterium | reverse complement strand
GCGCCGGGCTCGAGCACCCCGATGACCGGCACGGGCGCGAACTCCTGCGCCAGCGCGTCGAGGGCGATCGCAGTGGCGGTGTTGCAGGCGACGACGAGGCACTTCACGCCGCGCGCATGCAGCTGCCGCGCCGCCTGCAATGCGTACTGGCGGATCGAGCCGGCGCTCTTGGTGCCGTAGGGCAGTCGCGCAGTGTCGCCGAGGTAGACGAAGTCCTCGTGCGGCAGTCGCTCGAGCAACGACTTGAGCACTGTGAGACCGCCGACGCCCGAGTCGAACACGCCGATTGCGAGGTCGTGCAGTGCCGCCGGAGCGATCGTGAGCTCTCGTTGCATGTAAGGTTTACCGACGCCGCGCAGCATACCCGAGCACGACGCGACATAACGCGTGGGCACGTCGTTTTTCACACTTCACTCCGGCCGCGCGAAGTGCATAATTGCGCGCGACAGCCTCCATCCACCATAACGAGAAGAGCTGAACGTGGAGAGACGACTCACGACGCGTCACAGGGCACGGACGACCGTGTACGTGTTGCTGCCGGGAAGGCATCACCGCCTGTGCAAGGCACGCAACTTGAGCGCGACCGGCGTCTTCGTCGAGACGGGGGACATGGGGCTGCGCAAGGGGCAGACCGTGGAGCTCGCGTTCGCGATCAGCCTCGGCACCGTGACCAAGCTGCACCGTCGCACGGCCATCGTCGCGCACGTCTCGCGCGGCGGCACCGGCCTGATGATGCAAAGCCAGGGCGGCTGAGACCCGGTCCGCACGCCGCACGGCGTGCCCTTACGCAAGACGCGGTTTCCGTAGGCAAATCTGCGGATTCGGCCTGTCGCCCACAGGCCTAATGTCTGTAGCCGGGCAAGGACCGCTCGGCCGAGCGTGGCCTCCTCGCACACGCCGCGGTCGCCCGAGGCCGCGATGCAGACACAAACCCCAGATGCCCGGATCGCAGCAGCGATGGACCGCGTGCTCGAAGCGGAACACGCGACCGCGTCGGCCATCGCCGAGGCGCAGGCTGCGGCCCGCGCGGACGTCGAGGCCGCACGGGAGCGGCGTCGCGTAATCCTCGAAACGGCCCGCGAGCGCGTGGTCGACCTGCACGAGCGCGCGCAGCGACGGCTCGAGGAAACGCTGCGGACACTCGACGCCCGCGCTGCCGCGCTGTCGCACGACGACACGTCGCTCGCAGCCGTCACCGATGCGGCCCTCGCGCGCGTGGCTGCGCACCTCACGTCGGACGATCCCGCTTGAACACCGCGGTCGGCAGCTTCGGTTACGCGCAGGCGCGAGTGCAGGCCCGTCTCGGCCAACGGGTGTCCGCGGATGACCTGCAGCGCGCACGGGCCGCGCGCGAACTGTCCGCGTACCTCCAGCACGTGCGGTCGACCGCGCTCGTGCGACGCGTGGCCCGGGTCGCACCGGGCATGGACATCCACGAAGTCGAGCGCCGGCTGCGCGACGAGTGGCGCGCGACGGTCGAGGAGGTCGCGAGCTGGCTGCCGTCACCGTGGCGGCCCGCAACGCTCTGGCTGCGCTGGCTGCCGTACCTGCCCGCGCTGCAGAAACTCGCGCGCGGCGGCCGTGCCGCGGCGTGGACGCGCGAGGACGCGGTGCTGGCGCGAATCATCGCGGCGGAACCGGGCCGCCGGGCCGGCGTGCTGGGCGGCACGGCGCTCGAGCCGCTGCAGGCGGCCGTCGCGGCCCACGGCGACGTGGGCCAGGCGTGGCTCGCCCACTGGCGCGCGCTGTGGCCCGACGATGTGCAGGCAAAGCGCGGGCTCGAGCGGCTCGCGCGCGACGTGATCGATGCCACTTCCGCCATGGCAGACCTCGGGCCGGCGGCGCACAGCGAGGAAGCGCTCGCACGGCTCGACCGCCGGCTGCTGCGCGCGTTGCGTCGCCACCCGCTGTCACCGGTCGCGGCCTTCGCATTCCTCGGCCTCGAAGCGCTCGACCAGCTCGAACTGCGCGGCGCCGTCGTCGCACGCGTGGCGCTGGCAGAGAAGCCGTCATGATGCTGCGACCCGCCGCCGCCCAGTGGTTCGAGCTGCTCACCTCGCGCGAGGAACTCGGGGCCGCGCTCGATGGCCTCGCCCGCACGCGCTCCGTGCAGCTCCAGGCGCACAGCCAGTCGGGCTCGAAGCTGCCGCTGCAGGACCTGCGCGCGGTGCTGAACGAATACGAGACACTCTCGCGTCGCTACGCGCCGTGGTGGCCGCAGGCGCTGCTGCGCACCGTGGACGCAGAGCACCCCGTGACCGAGGCACCGCACACGGCGCTGGCCGCGCTGCACGCGTGGGCGGGTACGGCTGAGGCGATCGTCGCCGAACTCGAGGCGCTCGCGGTCGAACGCGAGGAGCTCGACGCGCTCACGCGCCTCTGCGCCTGCGCGCCGACGGCGCTGCCACGCCTAGATCGCATGGCGCGCGCGGGCCCGGTGCTCGCGTCGCGCGTCTACACGCTGCCGCCCGGCACGCCTCCACTGAGCGTCCCGCCCGCGGTGATCCAGCAGTACTGTGAGCCCGAGCCGGGTCGCGAGGCATTCCTGCTCGCGGTCGGGCCGCAGGAAGACATGCGCGAACTCGACGCGGCGACGTCGGCGCGCAAGGTGCACCGCATCGCGCTGCCCGCGGACCTGCCGGAGGAACCGGCGCAAGTGCAGCGGGCGCTGGCCGAGCGCCGCGGCGCGCTCGACGCGCGCGAGGCGAAGGCCCGCACGGCGCTCGCCCGGCTCGACGAGGTGCACGGCGTCCCGGCCGCGCTCGGCGAGCTCGCGCTGACGGCGTGGCTCGTGGCGCACGTGCCCGAGCTGCCCGTGACCGAGCACTTCGCCTGGATCACGGGCTGGTGCTCCGATGTCGACGATGCACAGATGCGCGCGGCGCTCGATGCGCGTGGCGTGCATTACCTCTTGCGCATCACCCCGGCGCCGGAGGGCACGGTCGCCCCATCGGTCCTGCGCAACCCGGCCTGGGCCAAGCCGTTCGAGACCATGACCGGGATGATGGGCATGCCCGATGCGCGCGAGGCCGACCCGAGCGTCGTGATCGCGATCCTGGCGCCGCTGATGTTCGGGTACATGTTCGGCGACGTCGTGCAGGGCGCGGTCGTGGCCGCCGCCGGCTACTGGCTCGGCCGGCGGATCGCGCCGTTGCGCCTGCTGCTGCCGGGCGGCCTCGTCGCGATCGTGTTCGGGCTGCTGTTCGGCAGCGTCTTCGCACGCGAGGACGTCATACCCGCGCTGTGGCTGCACCCGCTCGAGCACCCGCTGCCCGTGCTCGGCGTGGCGCTCGCGTTCGGCGTCGTCGTGATCGTGCTCGGGCTCGCGCTCGACGCGCTGCAACGCACCTGGCAGGGCGCGTTTCGTCACTGGCTGCTGACCGAGGCCGGCCTCGTCTGCGCGTACCTCGGGCTCGTCGGCGCCGTCGTGAACATGCGCGCGCTCTGGGCGCTGCCGCTCGGGATCGCCTGGGCGCTCGGCGGGGCCGCCATCGCCAGCCCCGGCGCAAGGGCGGCCGCGGTTGCGCACGCCGCCGGCGAGAGCCTCGAGCGCCTGCTGCAGATGTCGGTCAACACGATCTCGTTCGTACGCGTCGGCGCGTTCGCGCTCGCGCACTGCGGCCTCTGCGCCGCAGTCGTCGGCATGGCCGAAATCGCCGGGCCCGGCTACTGGCCGGTGCTGATCCTCGGCAACGTCGCGATCATCGGCCTCGAGGGCCTCGTCGTCAGCATCCAGACGACGCGTCTCGTGCTGTTCGAGTTCTTCGTCAGGTTCCTCACGGCGCGTGGCCGGCGGTTCGAGCCGCTCACGCCGCCGCCCGCATCGTTCCCTGGAGGCAAGTCATGAAAGCTCCCGTCCGCTGGACCTTCGCGCTCGCGACGTTGACGGCCGTCACCGTGGCCGCCACGACGGTGGCGCTGATCGCAGCGTGGCCGGCGTTCGCGCAGGCCGTCGAGCCCGCCGTCGCCGTCGACCCCGAGGCGCTGCGCTGGGGCTTCGCCTCGGCCGCGCTCGCCGCCGGCCTGGCCGCGCTCGGCGCAGGCTACGCGGTGGCGAACGTGGGGACCGCGGCGCTCGGCGCGCTCGCCGAGAAGCCCGACCTGTTCGGCCGGGTGCTGGTCATGGTCGGCCTGGCCGAGGGCATCGCGATCTACGGACTGATCGTGTCGATCCTGATCCTCAACCGGCTGGGCTGAGATGGCCCGCATCCTCTACATCGGCGACGAAGTCACGGCGGCCGGGTTCCGGCTCGCCGGGGTCGAGACGCGCGTGACGGAACCGGGCGACGCGGCGGATGCGCTGCAGCAGGCCCTCGCGAGCGACGCCGAGTGCGTGCTGTTCTCGGGGCCGCTCGCGGAGTCCGTGCCGCCCGCCCTGCTGCGGCAGGCGCTCGAGGCGATCGAGCCGCCGTTCACCGTGGTGCCTGACATCCGCGGCGCGGGCGCGCCGCCGGACCTGGTGCGCGAAGTGCGCAATGCACTCGGGATCGAAGCATGAGCAGCGAAACGGTGCTCGAAGCCCAGACCGTCGCCCTGTTGCGACGGCTGGCCCGCGAGCAGGAAATGCGGACGCGCCGGGCGCGCGACGAAGCCGACGACCAGGCGCGCGACATCGTGCGCCGGGCGCGCGGCGAGGCCCGGGTCCGCGTGCATCAGGCGGTCCTCGAAACACGACGCGAGCTGGAACTGGCGGTCGCGCGTCGCAAGGCCGCGATCGACACGCGCGAGCGCCGCACGCGGCAGGCCATGCTGCGGCGGTTGCTCGATGACGCGTGGCAACGACTGCCCTCGGCGCTCGAGCACCGCTGGGCGGACCTCGACGCACGCGCGGCCTGGTCCCGCGCGGCCTGCGCGCAGGCCGCCCGCAACCTGCTGCACCTGGGGCAGGTCGCGATCGAAATCGACCCGCGCTGGGCCGGCGAACTCGACGCGACCGTCAGGGCGTGCTTCGACGAGACCACGACCGCGATCGAGATCGCACCGGTCGCGGGCCTCGGACCCGGCTTGCGCATCCGTGCAGGCAAGGCGTGCCTCGACGCGACCGTCGGCGGCCTCGTGGCCGCGCGCGAGCGCATTGCGGCGGAACTGCTGGCCGAGGTGGACCGCCAGCTCACGGGTCGCGCCGGTGAGGAGGCTGCATGAGCCGAGCACGGATCGCCTGGATCGGTGGCCCCGTGCTGCGCGCGCGGGCCGAGGGACCGTTCAGCATCTTCGAGGCGCTCGACATCGGCGAGCGCCGCCTGCTGGGCGAGGTGATCCAGCTGCGCGACGACGAGATCGTGGCACAGGTCTACGAGGACACGACCGGGCTGGAGCCCGGAATGCCGGTGGTGGGACGCGGCCGCCCACTCTCGGTCCGGCTCGGGCCGGGCCTGCTCGGCGGCATCTTCGACGGACTGCTGCGACCGCTGACGGGCACGGACGACTTCCAGGTCCAGCCCGGCTTCAACGTCGCGCTGCACGTGCGCTGTAACCTCGAGTTCGGCGTGCGCGCGGGCGACACCGTGGAACCCGGCACCGCGTTCGCGACCGTCATCGCACCGCGCACGCAGGCGCTGCTCGTGCCCCCATGGGTTCGGGGCACGGTCGAACGTGTGGTCGCAAACGGCGAGTACGGCGAAAAGGACGTCCTGCTCGAGGTGCGTGCCGACGACGGCACACACCATGCACTGCGCATGCACCACGACTGGCCGGTGCGCAAGCCCAGGCCGGTGCGCGAGCGCCTCGGTGCGCACGCGCCGATGATCACCGGGCAGCGCATCCTCGACACGCTGTTCCCGGTCGCGCGCGGCGGCCGGGCCGCCTTGCCCGGCGGCTTCGGCACCGGCAAGACCGTGCTGCAGGAAGCGCTCGCGAAGTGGTGCGACGCCGACGTGATCGTGTACGTCGGCTGTGGCGAGCGCGGCAACGAGATGGCGGAAGTGCTCGACGAGTTCCCGCAACTCGAGGATCCGCGCACCGGCCGGCCGCTGGCCGAGCGCACGGTCATCATCGCCAACACGTCGAACATGCCCGTCGCGGCGCGCGAGGCGAGCATCTACACGGCGATCACCGTCGCCGAGTATTTCCGCGACCAGGGCCTCAACGTCGCGCTGATGGCCGACTCGACGAGCCGCTGGGCCGAGGCGCTGCGCGAGGTCTCGGGCCGGCTCGGCGAGCTGCCCGGCGAGGCCGGCTATCCCGCCTACCTGAGTTCGCGGCTGGCGGAGTTCTACGAACGCGCCGCGCGCGTGACGACGCTCGCGGGGCGGGAAGGGTCGGTCACGATCATTGGCGCGATCAGCCCGCCGGCCGGCGATTTCTCCGAGCCCGTGACGTTGCACACCAAGCGCTACGTGCGCTGCTTCTGGGCGCTGGACCGGCAGCGCGCGCAGGCGCGCTTCTACCCGGCGATCCACCCGCTGCTGTCGTACGGCTCGGACACGGGGGAGCTCGCGGACTGGTGGCGCACCGCGGGTAATCCGGACTGGATGGCGCAGCGCCAGCGCGCGCTCGGCCTGCTCGAGGCGCAGTCGCACCTCGAGCGCATGGCGCGCATCGTGGGTCGCGACGCCCTGCCGCCACAGCAGCAGGCCAAGCTGCTTTGCGCGGAACTCGTCAACGAGGGCTTCCTGCGCCAGTCGTCGTTCTCGAAAGTGGACCGCTACTGCTCGCCGCCGCGCCAGGTCGCGATGCTCGCGGTGCTGCTGCACTTCATGGACCGCGCCGAGGCCGCGGTGGCTGCGGGGTTGCCGCCCGCGAAGCTCGCGACGCTGCCGATGCTGCGCCAGTTGCAGCGCCTCGGCGAGGAATTCGGCGAGGACGACCTGCTGCGCCTCAAGCAACTGCCGCGGCAGATCGACTACGAGTTCGACCAGTTGCAGGTGCCCGCCCATGCTCGCTGACCTGTTGCTCGAGGATGCAGTGACGCGGATCGAGGGTCCGTTGCTCTTCGCGCGCCGCGAAGCCCGCGTGGGCCTGAACTCGGCAGTCGAAGTGCTGGCCGACGGCCAGCCGCCGCGGCTCGGCCGCGTGGCCGCGCTCGACGACGCGACGATGGTGATCGAGGTGCTCGAGGCCACCGCCGGCCTCACGCTCAGCGGCACGCGCGTGCGCATCCACCCCGAGCCGCTGCTGTTCGGCGTCGGGCCGCACCTGCTCGGGCGCGTCTTCGACAGCGTCGGCCGGCCGCTCGACGGCGGTCCGCCGGTCGCCGCGAAGGCCCGCATGCGCATCGAAGGCCTCGCGATCAATCCGTCCTGGCGCGCATTGCCACGCGACTTCATCGAGACCGGCGTGGCGACGATCGACGTGATGAACAGCCTCGTGCGCGGGCAGAAGCTGCCGCTCTTCTCGGTGGGCGGCCTGCCGCACGACCGGCTCGCGGCCGAAATCGCGCAGCGCGCGCGGCTGCGCGGCGCGGGCAGCGAAGAGAGCTTCGCGGTCGTGTTCGCCGGCATCGGCGTGCCGCACGACACCGCGGAGCAGTTCCGGCTCGCGATGGAGTCGAGCGGCGCTCTCGGGCACACGGCGATGTTCCTGAACCTCGCCGACGAGCCGGGCATGCAGCGCCTGCTCACGCCGCGCTACGCGCTCACCGCCGCCGAGTACCTCGCGTTCGAGGAAGGCCGTCACGTGCTGGTGATCCTCACCGACATGACCAACTACTGCGAGGCGCTGCGCGAGGTGTCGGCGAGCCACGGCGAGATCCCCGGGCGCAAGGGCTACCCGGGCTACATGTACTCCGACCTCGCCTCGCTGTACGAACGCGCCGGCTGCATCCGCGGCCGGCCCGGCACGCTCACGCAGCTGCCGATCCTGACCATGCCGGGCGACGACATCGGCCATCCGATTCCCGACCTGACCGGCTACATCACCGAAGGCCAGATCGTGCTCGACCGCGAACTCGACCGGAAGGGCATCTACCCGCCGGTCAAGGTGCTGCCGAGCTTGTCGCGCCTGATGGACGCGGGCATCGGCGAGGGCTTCACCGACCGCGACCACCCCGCGCTCGCACACCAGCTGTTTGCGGCCTACGCACGTGCGCTGCGCATGCGCGTGCTCGCGAGCGTCATGGGCGAGCAGGGACTGCCCGAGGCGGACCGCAAGTTCCTCGCGTTCGCCGATCGCTTCGAGCGCCGTTTCGTGCACCAGGAGCGCGCGCTCACGCTCGAGGAAAGCTTCGAGTCGGGCTGGGAGGTGCTGCGCGGACTGCCGCACGGCGAGCTCACGCGGCTCTCCGACGCGCAGATCCTCCGGCACCTCGAGCCGGCGACGGCGGCGGCCCATGCCTGAAATCGGCGAGGTTGCCGCAACGCGCGTTGCGCTGCTCGAACTGCGCGACGACCGGCGGCTGATCCAGGAAGGCTATGACCTGCTCGACGAAAAGCGCGTGCTGCTCGCGACGGAGACGCTCCGTCAACTGCGCGAACACGTGACGGCACAGCAGGAGATCGAAGCGGACTGGACCGCCGCGCGCACGGCGCTGGCGGAGGCCATGGAGGTCCACGGCTTCGACGATCTCACGGTCGAGCCGCCGTGCCCGCTCGACGGCGCATTGCTGCGACTCGACACGCGCTCGTTCCTCGGCATCCCGCTCGGCGAGGTCAACCTCGAGGACGTCGCTTGCCGGCCGCTGGAACGTCCGGTGCGCGACACGCCGGAGCTGCGCCGGTGCGCAGAAGCGTTTCGGCGGCTGGCGCTCGAGCTCGCCCGGCAGGCCGCGCGGGCCGCGAACCTGCGTCGGCTCGTGGCCGAGTACCGTCGCACCGAACGGCGGGCGCGGGCGCTCGAGAACGTGTTGCTGCCCGAAATCGACCGGTCGCTGCACTTCATCGAGGAACAGCTCGACGCCGTCGACCAGGAAGAGGCTGTCCGGGTCCGCAACGCCGCCCCTCGCCGCTGACCGACGTCCTGTCCCGCGAGCATCGGACTTGACCGGCAGGCCGGCCGGTCGTTAGCGTCCACCGCTCCAGTCCCGGGGGAGGAACGCATGGTCAAGGAAGCCGTCAATCCGCTCGAGCCGCGCTACGAGGACCTGGCCGGCGACGGCTTCGGGCGCAGGGCGCGCCGGCTGTTCCTGGCCACCCGACCAAAGTTCCTGACGGCTTCCGTGCTGCCGGTGCTCGTGGGCACGGCCTGGGGTGCGACCGTCGCGGGCCGCCTCGACCTGCTCGCGGCCGTGATCGCACTGCTCGCGACCGCGCTCGTACACGGCGCGAGCAACGTGATCAACGACGTGGGCGACGACCTGACCGGCACCGACCGCGACAACCTCGATCGCATCTACCCGTACACCGGCGGCTCGCGCTTCATCCAGAACCGCGTGATGACCGTGACCGAGATGAGCCACTGGGGCTGGACGCTGATCGGCGTTGCCTGCGTGCTCGGGGCCGTGCTCGCGCTGCTCAAGGGGCCCTGGGTCATCGCGCTCGGCATCGGCGGCATCTTCATCGCCTGGGCCTATTCGGCACCGTCGCTGCAGTTGAGCGGCAAGGGCGTCGGCGAATTCTTCCTGATGATCGCGTTCGGGTTGCTGCCGGCCGGCGGCGCTGCGTGGCTGCAGAGCGGCGTGTTCGACCTCGCGGCCGTGCTGATGGCGATCCCGCTCGGCATCTGGGTCATGCTGATCCTCTGGATCAACGAGGTGCCCGACCGCAAGGCGGACGCCGCCCACGGCAAGCGCACGCTGGTCGTCCGCCTGGGCCTCGACGGCGCCCGCCTCGGCTATCGCTTGCTGCACGTGGTCGCCTACGGTGCAATCGTCGCGCTCGTGGTGATGGGCTCGATGCCCTGGTGGGTGGCCGCCGGCGCACTGCTCGTCCTGGCCGGTGGCTTCAAGGCCGCGGCCGGCATCGGCGAGGACGTTCCGCGCGCCGCGCTCACCAGGAGCATCGAGATGACGATCGGGTTGCAGACGGTGGGCTCCATCCTGCTCTTCGTCGGAGCCCTGTTCGCCCGCTGACCCGCGTCGATGCCCGACGCCGCGCGTCCGCTGCACCTCGTCTTTGGCGCGAGCGGCTACATCGGGACGAACCTCGTGCCCGCGCTGCAGGCCGCCGGCCGCCGCGTGCGTGCGACGGCCCGCCACCGCGAAGTGCTCGAAGCCCGCGCGTGGCAAGGTGTCGAATGCGTGCCCGCCGACGCACTGGCACCCGCAACGCTCGAGCGCGCGCTCGACGGCGTCCACACCGCGTACTACCTCGTCCACTCCATGGCGGCGGGTCGCGGGTTCGGCGCGCTGGACCGCGAGGCCGCGGCGAACTTCGGACGGGCTGCCGCGCAGGCCGGCGTGCGGCGGATCGTCTATCTCGGCGGCCTGATCCCCGCCCGGCCTCGCTCGGAACACCTGCGTTCGCGCGCGGAGACCGGAGACGTGCTTCGTGCGAGCGGCGTGCCCGTGACGGAGCTGCGGGCCGGCATGATCATCGGCCCCGGCTCGGCGGCCTACGAGGTGATCCGCGACCTCGTGAACCACCTGCCGCTGATGATCACGCCGGCCTGGGTGCGCTCGCGCTCGACGCCGATCGCGCTCGACGACCTGCTCGCGTACCTGCTTGCCGTGGCCGAACTCGACGGTGCGGCGGGGCGAACGTTCGACGTCGGCGGCCCGGAGACCGTCACCTACGAGCAGATCATGCGCTGCTACGGCCGCCAGGCCGGTCGCCGCCCGCGCCTGCTCGCCGTGCCGGTGCTGAGCCCGAAACTCTCCTCGTACTGGTTGCGCCTCGTGACCAGCGTGCCGGTCGGCGTGGCGCGCGCGCTGGTCGAGGGCCTCGAGCACGATCTCGTCGCGGACGACGCCGACATCCGGCAACTGGTGCCGCGCCGCCTGCTCGGGCTCGAGGATGCGATTCGTGCGGCGCGTGAGGCGGACCTGCGTCACGGCGTTCTCGCGCGCTGGGTCGAAGGCTCGATCGCCTGTCGCAATTTCCGGCCGGAGTACGCGTTCTATGCCAAGCGTGCCGGCGCGCGTGCGTCGGGCGACGTGCCGGCCGACCGCGTTTTTGCCGAGCTGTGCCGGATCGGCGGCGACGAGGGCTGGTACTATGCCGACTCGCTCTGGTGGCTGCGTCGTGCGATCGACTGGCTGGTCGGCGGACCGAGCTTCCGCCGCCGACGTCGGCACCCCGGGACCCTCCGCGTCGGCGACGTCGTCGACTCCTGGCGCGTCATCGCGCTCGAGCCGAACCGGCGTCTCACGCTGATGATGGAGATGGCCGGCCCCGGCGCGGGCGTGCTGGAGTTCGTCGTGGAACCGACCGCCGACGGCGGCGCGAGCGTGACCTCGACCGCGTACTGGCATCCCGCCGGCGTGCCTGGCCTGCTTTACTGGTACTTGCTCGTGCCGGCGCACCTGTTCATCTTCACCGGCCTGACTCGCGCCATCCTGCGGCGCGCGACTCGCAACCCCACTTGAGTCAGCGAGAGGTGCCGCCCGTGAGCGGCACGCCCAGGCTCACTCCGACGCCTCTTCGGCTTCTTCCGCCGGCACGGCGGCGCCAAAGCGATACCGCAGCGACAGCGTGACGTAGTTGACGTCGTAGTCGTACGGGTCGACGCCGAGGCCGAGCAACGTCGGCAGCACCGCCGGTTCCG
>DASUMQ010000265.1:0-4519 GCA_036277615.1 Steroidobacteraceae bacterium | reverse complement strand
CCGTTCGACCGTCGAAGGCGCGGGGTTGCGTTACACGGTCGAGTGCGAACCGCTGCCCGAGCCTGTCTACGTCGACCGGCAGATGTGGGAGAAGGTCGTCTTCAACCTGCTGTCGAACGCGCTCAAGTTCACGCTGTCCGGCGAAATTGCCGTCCGGCTGCAGGCGCGCGGCGACCACGTCGAATTGAGCGTGTCCGACACCGGGTTCGGCATTGCCCCTGCCGAGCAGTCGCGGATCTTCGAGCGGTTTCACCGGCTCACGAACGTGCGTGCCCGAACGCAGGAAGGCACCGGCATCGGTCTCGCGCTGTCCCAGGAATTCCTGCGACTGCACGGCGGGACGTTGCGGGTCGACAGCGAACCCGATCGCGGCTCGGTTTTCACGGTTTCGCTTCCGCGTGGCTGCGCGCACCTGCCGGCGGAACACCTGCGTTCGCAGACGCTGCACGGCAACCTCGGCGTGCGCAGCGCCGCGTACGTCAACGAAGCCGTCGGCTGGCTGGAAGGCGGCGCGGTCGCGGCTCGTGCGACTCCCGACGGGAGCCGGCCTGCACCGACACAGGGCCTGCGCCCCCGCGTGCTCGTTGCCGACGACAACGCGGACATGCGCGGTTACCTGAGCCGGATCTGCGGCGAACGCTGGGACGTCGAGACCGTGAGCGACGGCCTCGCGGCGCTTTCCGCGATCGAGCGCGATCCACCGGACCTCGTGCTGACCGACGTGATGATGCCCGGGCTCGACGGCCTGGAGCTGGTCCGTCGGTTGCGGGCGGACGCGGCCACGCGTGAACTGCCGGTGATCCTGCTGTCTGCGCGGGCGGGCGAGGAAGCTCGGCTCGAAGGCCTGCAGGCCGGGGCGAGCGACTATCTCGTGAAGCCTTTTTCCGCGAGGGAGCTGCTGGCGTACGTCGAGGCTCGACTCGAAATTGCGGCGATCCGACGCAACGCCGAGCACGACCTGCGACAAAGCGCAGTGCTCAACGAGATCCAGCGCGACACGCTGGCATTGACCATGGGTGGGGCGCCGGTGGAGGCGGTGTTGCAGGTGATCGCGGACTCGGGCCGCAGGCTGCTCGGCGACGAGGCCTGCACGGCCGTCTACCTGCAGGACCCGGTGGAGCCGACGCTGCGATTCGGTGCCTCGTCGGGACTGCCGGACCTGTACGCACGGGAGGCACGTGAGATCCCGGTCGGCGCCGACTCGTTGCCGTGCGGGCGCTCGGCGTTCTCCGGCCGCACGACCGTCGTACCCGACCTCGCGGACGATGCGGCGTGCGCGCCGTACCTGCCACTGGCCCGCACTCTCGGCGTGCGCTCCTGCTGGTCGCTGCCGATCTGCTCGGCCGAAGGGCGCGTGCTCGGCACCTACGCGGTCTATCGTTGCGAGCCGAACGAACCCTCCGCGGTCGAAGTCGACCGCATGAAGCTGCTGATCCAGACCGCCGCAGTGGTGCTCGAGCACTACGCGAGCACGCGCGTGCGGGAGGCGGCCGAGTCGACGTTGCGCGTCAGCGAACATCGGCTCAACGCGGCGCTCGAACTCGCGAACGCGAGCCGCCGCGAGATCGAAAGCCTGCTCGACGCGGCGCCACTCGGCGTCTACGTCGTCGATGCCGATTTCAGGTTCCGCCAGGCCAACCCGACGGCGCGGGCGACGTTCGGAGTCGAACACGACATCATCGGGCGCGACTTCGCGACCGAGGTCGGGCGACTCTGGCCTGCCGGCCATGCGGCAGAAATCGTCGCCCTGTTCCAGGACACGCTCGCGACCGGGCAGTCGCACGTCGTCCCGGAGCGAGTGCAGGTTCGACGCGATCTCGGCACGATCGAGTACCACGAGTGGCAGATCGACCGGATCCCCCTGGCGGACGGCCGGCCGGGCATCGTCTGCTATTACCGCGACATCTCGACGCACGTTCGCGCGCGCAAGGCGCTGGCGCGCGCGGAGGCGCTGACGTCGGGTCAGAAGCGGGCGCTCGAGCTCTCGCTCAACGGCGGCGCGATCGACGAAGTGCTCGACGTGCTCGCGCGCACCGGCTACCAGGTCTTCCGCGACCAGGCGCCCACGGCGCTGTTCCGGACCGGTCCGCGGGGCCTGCGCGGCGAACTCGTGGCCTTCGCCGGTCTGCCGTACAGCTACGTCCGGTCGTTCCGCGAGGCCAACCTGATCGAGGTGTCGCCGAGCCGACGCGCGATCCTGCACGGCGAGATGGTGGTCGTCGCGGACGTGCGGACCGATCCCACCTGCGTGTCGTACCGCGACATCGCCGCGACGTACGACATCCGCGCGCTGTGGTCGTTCCCGATTCGCGCGCCAGACGGCACGGTGCTCGGCGCACTGACGGTGTACCGGCACGAACCTGGCGGGCCGCAGGCCGAGGACGTCGAGTCGATGCGGCTGCTCGCCGACACTGCGGGCATGCTGCTCGAACGGGACCGCGTCGTCGCGGCACGCAACGCGGCAGAAGACGCCCTGCGCGAAAGCGAGCGGCGCATCCGTGAACTCGCGGATGCAATGCCACAGCTCGTGTGGACGTCCGACTCGACCGGGACGGTCGACTACTACAACGGCCGTGCCGTGCAGTACCAGGGCATTCGACCGGGTGCGACGAGCGGCGTCGATTGGCGCCCGATGCTGCATCCGGACGACGTGGAGGCCACGGCCGCGGCCTGGGAACGCTCGACGTCGCTGGGCACGCCGTATGCCTGTGAGCACCGGCTGCTGATGGCCGACGGCAGTTATCGCTGGCACCTGAGCCGGGCCGAACCCGTGCGCAGCGGCGAGAACGACGACAAGATCCGCTGGTTCGGCACGGCGACGGACGTCGATGAATTGCGGGCGGCCCGCGAAGCGCTGCGCGACAACGAGGAACGCCTGCGCGACGCGGACCGCCGCAAGGACGAATTCATCGCGATGCTGGCGCACGAGCTGCGCAACCCGCTCGCGCCGATCCGCACGGGACTCCAGGTGATCCAGCGCGCGCCCGAGCGCGTGAAGGAAGTGGGTCGCCTCGGCGAAATCATGGAGCGGCAGGTCACGCACATGGTGCGCCTGATCGACGACCTGCTCGACGTCTCACGGATCACGTCGGGCAAGCTCGTGCTCCAGCGCCAGCCGAGCACGCTGCAGGAAATCGTCGCGGGCGCGGTCGACGCCAACCGCTCGGCGGTGGCCGCCGCCGGCCTCGAGCTCGCCGTGCACGT
Source organism: Steroidobacteraceae bacterium (assembly GCA_036277615.1). GTDB lineage: Bacteria > Pseudomonadota > Gammaproteobacteria > Steroidobacterales > Steroidobacteraceae > RPQJ01. The sequence continues at coordinate 1,315 of DASUMQ010000265.1, read as the reverse complement.
ACCCGAGCAACCCCTGCTGCTCGACGTCGATCCGACACGCTTCCTGCAGGTGGTCTCGAACCTGCTCAACAATGCGTCCAAGTTCACGCCCGCCGGCGGCCGCATCGTGCTGTCGTCGTTCGTGGAAGGCGAGGACGACGCGGCGCAGCTCGTGCTGTGCGTGGCGGACACCGGGATCGGCATTCGCGCCGACATGCTGCACCGCGTGTTCGAGATGTTCATGCAGGCCGAGCCGGCGCTGCCGAGGTCGAACAGCGGGCTCGGCATCGGACTCGCGCTCGCGCGCCAGCTGATGGAGATGCACGGTGGGACGCTGGAAGCGCACAGCGAGGGACCGGGCAAGGGCAGCACCTTCACGCTGCGGCTGCCGCTCGGGCGGCACGCGGTGGATCACCGGGACCCGAGCGTCGCGACCCCGACCGTGACCTGCACGCGTCGCGTGTTGATCGTCGACGACAACGCCGACGCCGCGGAGGCGCTCGCGATGCTCGTGACGGACCTCGGCGGCGCGGCCTGCACCGCGAACGACGGCTACAGCGGCGTCGAGCGCATCCGCGACTTCGATCCCGAGATCGTGCTGCTCGACCTCGGCATGCCGGGCATGGACGGCTACGAGACCTGTCGCCGCATGCGGGAGGCCGGCTCGCACGCATACATCGTCGCGCTGACGGGCTGGGGCCAGGACAAGGACCGGCACCAGGTGCTGCGCAGCGGTTTCGATGCGCACCTGACCAAACCCGCCGACCCGGCCCACCTCGAGGAACTGCTGGCGGCCGGCCGGCTCAGGACCGCGACAAGGCCCGTCTAGGGGACTGTCGACAGTTACTGGCGCCCGATCAGCGACCGGCGGCCGTGCCGGCGGCGGGCAGCGCGAGCAGGGCGTCGCGACGTCCCAGCAGGGCCTTGCGCGCCCGCGCATCCAGCAGTTCGCCGAGTACGGACGTGAGCGTGGTTTCGTCGAGCCGCTGCAGCCGTCGACGCAGTTCGGCGCCCGGCTTCGGCGGCTGCGACTGCAGGTACGCGGGGAAGCCGCGGCCCGTGCCGAAGGCCTTCGCGTGATTGGTGGCGTAGACGTACCACTCGGTCGCGTCGAACAGCAGGCTCTCGAGCGTGCGGCCCTCGTTGCCGACCAGTCCGTCGAACGCGTACACGAGCTGGAACTGCGGCTCGAGCGCGCACCAGCCTCCCGCGCGCAGCGACTGCTTCTGGACGTCGGCCTGCGACACCCACTTGGCGGGACGCGCCTGCACCACGCCGCGCTGGCCTTGCACCTCGCGCACGACCGTGGCGGGCACGACGCCGAGGCCGAGGTGGC
>DASUMQ010000264.1:0-2338 GCA_036277615.1 Steroidobacteraceae bacterium | reverse complement strand
CGTCGATGCGATGGAACGGGACATGAGCACGACCATCGCCACCAAGACCGACCTGCAGCTCCTGCGACAGGAGATTCTGGCGACGCGCCAGGAGATGGCGACGAAGTCCGAGGTCGCCGAGCTGAGGCAGGAAGTGGCGCTACTGCGCAAGGACGTAGAGATTCTCCCGACCGTGATGACGGTGCGCCTCGGCTCACTGCTGATCGTGGGGCTCGGCCTGCTTTTTGCGGCGCTGAAGTTGACCTGAGCGGGGCGGGGACGGTCCCCATTTCCGCTCAGGCGGATCGCCAGCGTCAGCCTCGAGGCTCGGAAATGGCGACAGTCTCCTGCGCGGAAATGGGGACCGTCCCCTCGATGCGCATCGACAGGTCGATCGCGCGGACGTGCTTCGTGAGCGAGCCGACCGAGACGAAATCGACGCCGGTTTCCCCGACCGCACGGATCGTCTCGAGCGTGATGCCGCCCGACGCCTCGAGCTTGATCGGGCCGTTGCGATGGGCGCGGTTGACTGCCACTGCCTCGCGCAGCTGTTCGAGCGTGAACTCGTCGAGCAACGCCATGTCCGCGCCCGCGTCGAGCGCCTCGCGCAGTTCGTCGAGCGTCTCGACCTCGACTTCGACCATGACGTCGGCGTTGGCGAGCCGTGCCGCGTCGACCGCCGCCGCGATCGATCCCGCCGCGATGATGTGGTTCTCCTTGACGAGAATGCCGTCGTAGAGCCCGAAGCGATGATTGACACCGCCGCCGCAACGCACGGCGTACTTCTGGGCGTTGCGCAGGCCGGGCAGTGTCTTGCGCGTATCGAGCACCTTGCAGGGCAGCCCCGCAAGCGCGTCGGCATACCGTCGCGTCGTCGTGGCCGTGGCCGAGAGCACCTGGTAGAAGTTGAGCGCACTGCGCTCACCCGTGAGCAGGGAACGCGCCGGTCCGCTCAATCGATAGAGCACCTGGGCCGGCGCGACGCGATCGCCATCCGCCGCCAGCCACTCGAGACGAACCGTGGGATCGACCTGGCGGAACACCTCGTCCACGTAGGGCCGTCCGGCCACCACCGCCGCCTCGCGGGTGATCACCGTGGCGCGACCGGCGGTGTCCGCGGGTATCAGTGCGGCCGTGAGGTCGCCCGAGCCGACGTCCTCGTCCAATGCGACGGCGACGGTGCGCGAGACGTCCTTCGGTGGCACCGGCGGGACGTGCGGATCGTGCGAGCGTTGCTGTTTCTGCGGCCTGGCCATGGCAGGAATTGTCCGTCCGGGCGGGACCAAAAGAAAACCCGGCCAGAGCCGGGTTTTCGGACGGGGAGTCGGTAGAGACCTGCCGCCGAGGCGGGCCGGCTCGCCAGCGAGTGCCGCCCGCCTCGCTAGAACGGCAGGCCGTGCGTCGCCGAGCCCATGCAGAGCAGCATCGGAATCGACAGCACGAAATTGGTGCGCGACGCGAGCAGCGCAACCTTGCGTGCCTGCGCCTTCTCCTCGTCGCTCGCAGGCTTCAGGCCGAGGATCTTCTGCTGGTTGGGCCAGATCAGCGCCCAGACGTTGAACAGCATGATGGTGCCGAGCCAGGCGCCGATCCCGATCACGAGCTGGTAGTAATTCACCGGGTCGCTGGCCATGCCGAGCGCGAACGCGCCGACCAGGTTGCCGGAGCGTGCGAGGTACCAGAACCCGGTGATCCAGGTGGCAATCGCCGCCCAGCGGAACCACCAGAGTGCGCGCGGGGCGACGTACTTGGTGACGCCGGCGCCGCCGGGACCGCCCTTGTCGCCCGCGGCGACGGCCAGCGCGGGAATCTGCACCAGGTTGAAGTAGTACAGCAGGCCGATCCACGTGATGCCGGTGACGATGTGCAGCCATCGCGCGAGGCCGAGTTCGTGGAACGTGGTCGGGGCGATCACGATCGCAAGCACGATAGCGACCACGAAGCCGGTCGTGATGGCGCCGCGGACCGTGTTCAGGGGGTTCATGTTCCAGTGTCCTCCCGGGTGAAATTTCTTTGGCTGGCGCGGGGTTATGAGGAGCCCGGCCGCAAGGTCGGTTTGAAGAATAGGGGACGCACCCCCATAATTCAACGTCCTGCGCGCCCCGCGCACGAGGCCGCATGACCACCCAGCCCGCTCCCGCGTCGCCCTGCATCAACGTCTGCGTGCTCGACCACGCGAGTCGCACGTGCACCGGCTGCGGGCGCACGATCGACGAGATCGCACGCTGGGGCGGCATGAGTGCGGCGGAGCAGTGGCAAGTCATCGCACGGCTCGAGCGGGAGCGCCTGCAGGCGGGGGCCCAGTCCGCGCGCGTGACCGCCACGCCGGCGGGCTAGCACTCGAACCAACCGTCGCAAT
>DASUMQ010000263.1:0-2460 GCA_036277615.1 Steroidobacteraceae bacterium | reverse complement strand
CAAGCTGCTCGCGAGCGGCCCGCAGGCCGAGCCGTATGCGCCGGGCACGTGGGGGCCCGCCGCGGCGGCGCGCATGGTCGAGCGGTACGGCGGCTGGTACGACCCGCCGGCAGACCCGGTGTCGTCCGTGCCATGCGAGTGATCGTCGCGCCGGACGAGGAGGGCGCGGCCAGCTCCGCGGCCGGTGAACTCGCGCGAGCGTGCGCGGCGGCGATCGCGGAGCGGGGACAGGCGTGCATCGCCTTGAGCGGGGGACGTTCGCCGCTGCGCGCGTTCGAAATGTTCGCCCGTGCGCCGCTGCCGTGGGCGTCCATCTTGGTAGCACAGGTGGACGAGCGTTGCGTCCCCGCGCACGACGCACGCAGGAACCTGGCGCCGCTGCAGCGCCTGCTGGTCGAGCAGGGCGAACTGCCGCGCGCCAACCTGCTCGCGATGCCGGTCGAGCGCGAAGACCTCGAGCGTGCGGCCGATGACTACGCCGCGCAGTTGCGCGAGCGGCTCGGTCACGAGGGCGAATTCGACGTGGTGCAACTCGGGCTCGGCGACGACGGGCACACGGCATCCCTCGTGCCCGGCGACCCAGTGCTCGACGTCGAAGATCGCGACGTGGCCGTCACGGCCCATCCGTACCAGGGCACGCGGCGCATGACGCTGACGTATCGACGCCTGCAGGGCGCGCGCGAGCGGCTCTGGTTCGTGACGGGTGCGGAGAAAGCCGGGCCGCTGTCGGAGTTGCTGGAGGGCAGGGGAGCGTCGCCGGCCGTGCGCGTGCGACGGGAAGCGAGCGTCGTCGTCACGGATCGCGCTGCGAACCCGCTCTCCCGCTGACGCGGGAGAGGGTCGAGGTGAGGGCTCCGCTCCTCCTTCGGGGTGACGTTGGTGCGACGCAGTGGTGGTGCTGACCCCGGGTTTCGGATCCGGGGAGCGTCGCGAGCCAGGGGGCGGTCTCAACCGGTCGTTGCAACACTGATCCCCCTGTGGGGAGGAGTGTTGTATGGCCAGGAAGACCCGTCAGCTGAGTGAGCCGGAGCGTGCGGAGTTGTGGCGACGGTGGCGAGTAGGGGAGCCGATCTGGCTGATCGCCAAGTCGTTGCCCCGCCGAGCCGGCACGGTTCGCAGCGAGTTGGACCGCACCGGGGGCATCAGCCCGCGAGAGCGCCAGCGCTCCGCGCGGTCGCTCAGCTTGGCCGAGCGCGAGGAGATCTCCCGCGGACTGGTGGCGCAGCGATCCCTTCCTGGCATCGCCAAGTCCTTGGGTCGAGCCACCTCGACCATCGTGCGCGAAGTGCAGCTGAACGGCGGGCGTGCGCGGTATCGGGCGATCTGCGCCGATCAACGGGCGTGGCAACAAGCGCGCCGCCCGAAGCGCTGCAAGCTCGCGCGCAACGCGCGGCTGTGCCGGTGCGTGGCCGAGAAGCTGCAACTGCTGTGGTCGCCCCAGCAGATCTCGGCGTGGCTTGTGCGCACTTATCCGGCGGACCACAGTATGTGGGTGTCGCACGAGACGATTTACCGCACGCTGTTCGTGCAGGCGCGCGGGGCGCTCAAACGCGAGCTCAGCGCGCACTTGCGGACGCATCGCAAGCGTCGCGGGGCGCGTCATCCGCAGGGGGCGGGCTTCCGCGGCGGCTCGATCGTCGGCGAGCTGTCGATTCGTGAGCGGCCGGCCGAGGCCGACGATCGCGCGGTGCCCGGCCACTGGGAAGGCGACCTGCTGTGCGGATCGCGAGGCTCGCAGATCGCCACCCTCGTCGAGCGGCACTCGCGGTTCGTGATGCTGATCAAGCTGGCGGACAAGAACAGCGTGCGGGTGGCGGAGGTCCTCGCCAGCAAGATCAAGGAGTTGCCGAAGCAGTTGCGCCGCTCGCTGACGTGGGATCGCGGCATCGAGATGGCCTCCCATCGGGAGTTCACCCTGGCGACCGACCTGAAGGTGTACTTCTGCGACCCCTACAGCCCGTGGCAGCGGGGCAGTAACGAGAACACCAACGGGCTGTTGCGCCAGTACTTCCCCAAGGGCAAGGACCTGTCGGTCTATACCCAGGAGCAACTCGACGAAGTGGCGGCGCGCCTGAACGGTCGTCCGCGCCAGACTCTGGGATGGGAGAATCCGGCGGAGCGTCTTAACCAAACAGTTGCAACGACCGGTTGAGACCGCCGGATGGCGAGCGCGAGCCCCCAGGGATGGGTTTACGGCGTGTCTTGCGTACCTACTCCCGGGCTCGAGCGTGGCCGAGAGAGTTTGTCGGCTGCGGCCCGCGCGCGACGCCGGCGCTTACGCCGCCGCCGCTTCTCCCGCTGCCGCGACCGGTACGCGGATCAGGTGATCGAACGCGCTCAGCGCCGCCTTCGACCCCTCGCCCATGGCGATGATGATCTGCTTGTACGGCACCGTCGTGACGTCGCCCGCGGCGAACACGCCCGCGACCGAGGTCTGGCCCTTCGCATCGACTTCGATCT
>DASUMQ010000262.1:0-9231 GCA_036277615.1 Steroidobacteraceae bacterium | reverse complement strand
TGAGCGGCGGCTCGAGCGCGCGATCGCTCGGCCGCGGCCAGGCGATCGCGACGTGCTCCGGATGCACGACCGCCCACGCACGAAACAGGCCGAGCGGATGCGCCGTCGACACGACGAACCGTTCGAGCGGTACGCGGCCGCGCCGGCGCGCGAGGATCCGCACCTCGGCCGTTGCCGTCGCGAGGCCGGGCACTTCGACGGGACGGCCGCGTTCGCCGCCGATGCGCTCCAGGCGGACCTCGATCGCCGGTCGCGACATGGCCGATGGATTCTCGAGCAGCCAGCGGAAGCGCACGCGGTCGCCGACGAACCCAGACTCCGCGGCCAGCAGGCGCAGCCTCAGGCCCGCGAGGGTGCCGTGGCAGTGGTGCATCGCGACGAGCCCGAGGCCAACCAGCAGGAACGTCAGCGCCAGGCCGACGTTGTTGCCGTAATTCATGCCGCCGAGCAGCATCGCGAACAGCATCGCCGCGTAGGCGACGCCGAGCCGTGTCGGCAGGATGTAGATGCGGTTGCGGCGCAGTTCGACGGGGTCGACGTCGCGGCCCTGACGCTTCAGCACCCAGCGACGCGTATGACGGTCGAGCCGGGCGCGCAGGTCCTGCAGCAGTCCGGGCATGCCTGGGGGTCAGGGCACCGGGACGGCGCCGAGCACGTGCTGGCCGATCTCGCTCGCGTTGCGGAAACGTCCCGAGTCGCGCGCCGCCAGACGGTGACCGACCACGGCAGGCAACACCGCCTGTACGTCCTCGGGCAGCACGCCTTCGTGGCCGGCGACGAACGCCCAGGCCTGCGCCGCGCGCAGCAACGAGATCACGGCGCGCGGCGAAAGACCCGCCTCGAACTCCTGCGCCTGGCGCGTGTAGCGCGCGATCGCCTGGATGTAGTCGAGCAACGCGTCGGAGGCGTGCACGCGCGGCACCTCTGCCTGCAATCGCAGCAACTGCTGCGGGGTCAACGCGGCCGGCAGGGACGCCAGCAGGTCGCGCCGGTCGCGGCCGAGCAGCAACTGCCGTTCGAGGTCGGGTGAGGGGTACCCGAGCTCCACGCGCATCAGGAAGCGGTCCAGCTGCGACTCGGGCAACGGGAACGTGCCGACCTGGTACACGGGGTTCTGCGTGGCGATCACGAAAAACGGTTCGGTGAGTGGGTACGTCTGGCCGTCTGCCGTGACCTGGTGCTCTTCCATCGCCTCGAGCAGCGCGCTTTGCGCCTTGGGCGTCGCGCGATTGACCTCGTCGGCGAGCACGAGCTGGGCGAACACCGGACCGCGATGGAAGCGGAACTGGCCGGTGTCGGCCTCGAAGACGGACACGCCGATGATGTCCGCCGGCAGCAGGTCGCTCGTGAACTGGATTCGCTGGTAGCTCAGGCCCAGCGTGCGCGCCAGCGCGTGCGCCAGCGTGGTCTTGCCGACGCCCGGGATGTCCTCGATCAGCAGGTGACCTCGCGCGAGCAGGCAGGCGAGGCTGAGGCGCACCTGGCGCTCCTTGCCGAGGATGATCCCGTTGAGGCCGGCCACCGCCGATTCGATCAGCGCGCGCAGCGCGATCGGGCTGGTACCGGTGCTCGAAGTGTCCGCAAGCGCGCTCACGTCAGCGATCCGCCCCCGCCGGTGCGAGGGCGCCGAGCCGCCGTGCCTGCTCGGCGAGCTGCGCGAGCTGCCGGTCGAACTCGGCAATGCGTTCGCGTTCCTGCGCAACGACGCTTTCCGGCGCATTCGCGACGAAATTCGCGTTGGCGAGCTTGGCGGCGCTCCTGTCGCGCTCCTGCTGTGTCTTCGCCCGGCGCTTGCCGAGCCGGGCGAGTTCCGCGCCGACGTCGTCGACGAGCCTGTCGAACGGTGCGAGCACGGTGCGGCCCTGGCTGATCGCGATCGCGCTCGGCGGCAGGTCCGCCTCGGAGTCGACGAGTTCGACCGACTCGAGGTTGGCGACCTTGCGGATCGTCGGCGCCAGCGCGCGGAGCGCCTCGGCGTCGCCGGCCTTGTCGCTGCGCACCCAGAGGGGTGTGGCGCGCGAGTGCGGAACGTCGAGCTCGCCGCGGATCTGGCGGATGCCCAGCACGACGGCCTGCAGCGTGGCGATCGCCCGCTCGGCGTCGGCGTCCGGCGCGAACTCCGCTGCCGTCGGATAGCGCTGCAGCATGATCGTCGGGCCCGTCCGCCCGGCGAGCGGACCGACCTTCTGCCAGATCTCCTCGGTGATGAACGGCATCAGCGGGTGCAGCATCCGCAGCGTGCCCTCGAGGACTTCGAGCAACGTACGCCGCGTCCCCCGGCGCTGTGCGTCGGTCGCCTCGGCACCCTGCAATACGGGCTTGGACAACTCGAGGTACCAGTCGCAGAACTCGTACCAGACGAACTCGTACATCGCCTGCGACGCGAGGTCGAACCGGTAACCGGCGAGGTTGTCGCGCGCGGCGGTGACGGTGGCGCCGAGGCGACCACGTATCCAGCGGTCCGCGACCGAGTACTCGCAAGGCCCGTCCGCGAGCCCTGCCGCGTGCTGCTCGGTGCTGATCAGCACGTAGCGCGCCGCGTTCCAGAGCTTGTTGCAGAAGTTGCGGTAGCCCTCGACCCGACCGAGTTCGAAACGGATGTCGCGTCCCATCGTCGCGAGCGCGGCGAACGTGAAGCGCAGCGCGTCGGTGCCGAAGGCGGGGATGCCCTGCGGGAACTGCTTGCGCGTCGCCTTCTCGATCGACGCGCGCATCTGCGGCTGCATCAGCCCGCTCGTGCGCTTGGCGACGAGCGCCTCGAGGTCGATGCCGTCGATCAGGTCGAGCGGGTCGATGATGTTGCCCTTCGACTTCGACATCTTGTTGCCGTGCTCGTCGCGGATCAGCCCGGTGATGTAGACCTCGCGGAACGGCACTTCGCCCATGAACTCGAGGCCCATCATGATCATGCGGGCGACCCAGAAGAAGATGATGTCGAAGCCGGTGACCAGCACGGAGGTCGGATAGAACACCTGCAGTTCGCGCGTGGCTTGCGGCCAGCCGAGCGTCGAGAACGGCCAGAGCGCCGAGCTGAACCACGTGTCGAGCACGTCCTCGTCGCGCGTGAGGGTTACGAAGCGGCCGTGCTCGGCCGTGGCCTGCTGCTGCGCCTCCGCCTCGGAGCGGGCAACGTAGACGTTACCCTCAGTGTCGTACCAGGCCGGGATGCGGTGTCCCCACCAGAGCTGGCGGCTGATGCACCAGTCCTGGATGTTCAGCATCCACTGGAAGTACGTCTTTGCCCAGTTGTCCGGCACGAAGCGGATGCGGCCGTCCTCGACCGCGCGGATCGCGGGTCCTGCCAGCGGCGCGATCCGCACGTACCACTGGTCGGTGAGCCAGGGCTCGAGCACGGCACCGCTGCGGTCGCCTCTCGGCGTGGGCAGCGTGTGCGGCTCGACTTTCTCGAGCAGGCCCGCGGCCTCAAGGTCGGCGACGACGCGCTTGCGGGCCTCGAAGCGGTCGAGCCCGCGGTAGGCGGGCGGGACCTCGTCGTTCAACGCCGCGTCCGCGGTGAGCACGTTGATCATCGGCAGCCCGTGCCGCTTGCCGATTTCGTAATCGTTGAAGTCGTGCGCTGGCGTGATCTTGACGCAGCCGCTGCCGAAGGCGGGATCGACGTAGTCATCGGCGATGACCGGAATCATCCGCTCGACGAGCGGCAGGCGCACCTCGCGGCCGACCAGGTGCCGGTAGCGCTCGTCTTCCGGGTGCACGGCGACGGCCGTGTCGCCGAGCATCGTCTCCGGTCGCGTGGTCGCGACCACGAGGTGACCGCTGCCGTCGGCAAGCGGGTAGCGCAGGTGCCAGAGCTGGCCGGCTTCCGGTTCGGAGACCACCTCGAGATCGGACAGGGCCGTGTGCAGCACCGGATCCCAGTTCACGAGACGCTTGCCCCGGTAGATCAGGCCGGCCTCGTGCAGGCGCACGAACACCTCGAGCACGGCGTCGGAGAGGCTCGCGTCCATCGTGAAGCGGTCGCGCGACCAGTCGACCGAGTCGCCGAGCCGGCGCATCTGGCGCGAAATCGTGCCGCCCGACTGTTCCTTCCACTGCCACACGCGTTCGACGAACGCGTCGCGGCCGAGGTCGTGACGGTTGCGACCCTCGCCGTTCAGTTGCCGCTCGACCACCATCTGCGTCGCGATCCCCGCGTGGTCGGTACCCGGCTGCCAGAGCGCGCGGTCACCGTCCATGCGGTGCAGGCGCGTGAGCACGTCCATCAACGTGTGCTGGAACGCGTGGCCCATGTGCAGCGTCCCCGTCACGTTCGGCGGCGGGATCATGATGCAGTAGGGCGGGCCGTCGCCGGCGGGCGCGAACCAGCCGGCCGCTTCCCAGGCGGCGTAGGTGCGGGATTCGATATCGCGGGGGGAGTAACTCTTGTCCATCGAATCGATTATAGGGACACCGCCCCCGCCGGGCGGGAGAGGTCGCGCAAAGCGCGGATAAGAATGATTAGTTGCTACGGCCCGGGCCGTGGAAGTGCTCGGCGATCACCTTGGCGATCAGCCCCGGCAGCTCGGCCTTGAGCCGGTCCGAGACCTGCTCGAGCAACAAGGCCTCCATCTCGCGCAGGGCGTTGTGGACCAGTTCATCGGCCTGTTCGTGGATCATCGCCGTCAGGTGCGCTTCGAGTTCGCCCAGGAACAGCGCCGTGTCGTCGATGAACTTGGACGCGCGCCCGTCCGACTCGACGATGTCGGTCAGGACGGGAATGTCCTCGGACGGCTGTGTGCCCATCGTTCGCTCGACGCTCCGTGCTCCTAGAGGGGGTGCGCTTCCGGAGTGCAGCCCGCATCACGATAGACGCGCCAGCGCTGACGACCGGCCTTCTTGCCGTCCTCGTCCCCACCGACGACGTCACAGACCCGAGCATAAGCGGAAAAATCCGCGGGTGCATCGGGCGCGAGATTGATCAGGACGTCGCGGTGCGTCTCGGGCAGCGAGGCACTGCCGATCAGCACGGGCGTGAGCGCAGCAACGTCGGGATCGGCGGGCCAGACGCCGTGAGGCACGAAGCTGCCGTCGGCCCAGGTCCAGAGCAGCTCGTCGAACTCGGCGGTTTCGGCCGGGCTCGCCGTGCGCACCACCACCTTGCGGCCCTGCTCGTAGGCCTGCTCGGCGAGCCGGCAGGCGGCCACGAGGCGCGAGCGCCGGTCCGTCGCCGCGAGCGGGTAGAAGTCGACCTTGGTTCCCGTCACGGCGTGCGGGTGGCGGCCGGTCTCAGGCCCGGCCGATCAGGAAGTCCATCAGCAGCGGCACCGGGCGGCCGGTGCTGCCCTTGTGGGTTCCCGTGAGGTACGCCGTGCCCGCGATGTCGAGGTGCGCCCACCGCAGGCCTTCGGTGAACTTCGCGAGGAAGCAGGCCGCCGTGATGGCCCCGCCCTCGCGACCGCAGGCGTTGGCGAAGTCCGCGAAGTTGCTCTTGAGCTGCTCGTGGTATTCCTCGGCGAGCGGCATGTGCCAGCAGCGGTCTTCGGCGCGCTGGCCCGCCGCCGTGATCTCGCCCGCGAGTTCGTCGTCGTTGCTCATGACGGCCGACAGGTGCGCGCCGAGCGCGATGACGCACGCGCCGGTCAGCGTCGCGATGTCGACGACCACCGCCGGCTTGAAGCGGCGCGCGTAGGTGAGCGCGTCGCAGAGGATCAGCCGGCCCTCGGCGTCGGTGTTGAGGATCTCGATGGTCTGGCCCGACATGCTCTTCACGATGTCGCCCGGCTTGGTCGCCCGGCCGCTCGGCATGTTCTCGCAGGCGGGCACGATGCCGACGAGGTTGAGCTTGAGCCCCATTTCGGCGGCCGCCTTGATCGTGCCGAACACGCTCGCGGCGCCGGTCATGTCGAATTTCATTTCGTCCATGCCGGGCGGCTGCTTGAGCGAAATACCGCCGCTGTCGAAGGTGACGCCCTTGCCGACGAGGGCGACCGGCGCTTCACCCGCGCGACCGCCGGCGTAGCGCATCACGATCAGCTTCGCGGGCTCCTCGGTGCCGTTGGTGACCGAGAGGAACGAGCCCATCTTCAGGCGCTTCAGGTCGCGCTCCTCGAGCACCTGCGTCCGCACTGCCGGGTAATTGCGCGCGAGTTCCTTCGCCTGCTGCGCGAGGTACGTCGGCGTGCAGACGTTCGCCGGCAGGTTGGCAAGGTCGCGCGTGAGCGCGGCGCCCGCGGCGATGGCCCGGCCGTGCTCGAGTCCGCGCTGCGCCTGCGCCTTCTGCCCGGACTCCCGCATCGCGAATCCGAACGCCTTCAGCGCAGGCTCCGGCTGCTTGCGCGAACTGCGGATCGCCGGCACGCGATACAGCGCGGCGCCGAGTGCCTCCGCGGCCAGCCGGGCATCGTAATAATCGTCGGCGGGTTCGACCGCCTCGCCGAGGTAACTCACGGCGTCCTTCGCACCGGTCTTCGCAACCGCGGCGAGCGCGGCCACGAGCGCCTTGCGGTACTGCTTGCGGCCGAACTTGGCCTTGCGCCCGAGGCCGACGACCAGCACGCGCTCGCAGGGCAGGGTGTCGGTGTCGACCATGCGCATCTCGCCCGCCTTGCCGCGCACGTCGCCGCTCTTGAGCAGCCGTGTGAGCCGGCCCTTGAGCGCGGCGTCGATCAGCGCGCCCGCGCCGGCGAACCCGCCGCCTTCGTGCAGGCCGACGATGGCGCAATCGGTCTTCTGGCGGACGGGCGATACGGTGACGACGAACTGACGCATGAATCCACTGTCCCTTAGAGGGGCGGCCGGGCGTGCTACGCGGGGCGCGTATGCGGCGCTCGAATCGCCCGTTAGACTGCGAGGCTGCGCATCTCTTACGCGTACGGGCCGGGCCCGCACGCGGCGTGCGCGTAGCCCGCGAGTGTACCGATTCCCGCCGAGGCCCGCGAATCTTGCTGCTGCTCAATCGCCTGGATCGCTACCTGCTGCGTGAAGTGACCTGGACGTTCGTCGCGGTCACGGGCGTGCTGCTCGTGGTGCTGATGTCCAATCAGTTCGCGCGCGTGCTCGGCCAGGCCGCTCAGAACGATTTTCCGGGCCCGATCGTGCTCACGCTGATCGGGCTCACCACGCTGCAGCAACTCACGGTGCTCGTGCCGATCGGCCTGTTCCTCGGCATCGTGCTGGCGCTCGGCCGGCTCTACCACGAGAGCGAAATGACGGCGATGACGGCCTGCGGGGTCGGCCCGCTGCGGGTCTACAAGCCGATCGTGTTGCTGAGTCTCGTCGTAGCGGTGCTGCTGGCCGTGCTGTCGTTTCGGATCGTGCCGGCGGCGTGGCAGACGTCGCAGGAGTTGCGCGTCGCCGCGCTGCGCGCAGCGCAGTTCGGCGCGCTCGAGGCCGGCCGGTTCCGGAGTTTCGCCGGGGGCGACGCGGTGTTCTACGCCGAGCGCGTCGGCGTGAAGGGCGAATTGTTCAACGTGTTCGTGCAGCGCAACGTCGGCGACAAGATCGAGATCGCCATGGCCGAGCGCGCGGTGCAACGCGGCGCGGGCCAGGCCGAGCAGGTGTTCGTGCTTTACGACGGGCGACGCTACGAAGGCCTGCCCGGCGCCGCGAACTGGCGCATCGTCGAGTTTCGCGAGCACGGCATCCCGGTGCAGCTGCCGAATACCAAGACGGTCAAGAACCGCGAAGAGATGAAATCGACGCCGGCGTTGCTTGCCTCGAACGCGCCGCGCGACCGCGCCGAGCTCGCCTGGCGCACGGCCGTGCCGGTGATGGCGCTGGTGCTGATGGTGCTCGCGGTGCCGATGTCACGGCTGCGTCCCCGCCAGGGACGGTTCGCGCGCGTGGGGCTCGCGGTGCTGGTCTACTTCGTCTATTCGAACCTGCTCGCCGCCGCGCGCGTCTGGATGGAGAAGGACGCCCCCGCGGGGCAGCTCGGGCTCTGGTGGGTGCACCTCGTGCCCGTCGCGATCGCGGCCCTGCTGCTCTGGCAGGAGCTGCATCCCGGCACCCGGCTGGCGCCGTCGGCGTGGTGGCCCGTGCCCTGGCGTCGTGGCGGCGGGAAATCCTGATGGGCGTGCTCGGCCGCTACATCGTCCGCACGGTGCTTGCGTACACGGGTCTGGTGATGCTCGTGCTCGTTGCGCTCGGGGCCCTGTTCCTGTTCATCGGCCAGCAGGACGACATCGGCGTCGGCAACTACAGCGCGACGCAGGCCCTGATGTTCGTCGGCCTGAACCTGCCGAGCTACCTGTTCGAACTGCTGCCGGTGGCGGGCCTGATCGGCGCGCTGCTCGGGCTCGGCAACCTCGCCCGCGGCAGCGAACTCGTCGTGATGCGGGCCGCGGGCGTCACGACGTGGCGGTTCTGCGCCTGGCTCGGCGTCGCGGGACTGCTGCTCGCGCTGCTGATGTTCGTGGTCGGCGAATACGTGGCGCCCCCGCTCGGCCAGTACGCGCGGCAGATGAAGGTGTTCGCGAAGTTCGACGACTTCAGCCTCGCCGGCGCGCGCGGGACCTGGGTCCGGGATGGCGACACCATCATCAGCGTCGACCAGCAGTCGGCGAGCACGCGTTTCGGCGGCATCAAGGTCTTCCAGCTCGGTGCGGACCGGCGCCTCGTCAGCGTCGCACGCGCGGAATCGGCGCGCGTCGCGCGCGACAAGGTCTGGAAGCTCGACACGTACGTCGAGACGGCGTTCGCCCCGGACGGGCTCGGGGCCACCGTGATGCGCAATGCGGAACGCGAGGTGCGCACGTCGCTCTCGCCTGAGTTCCTCGGGCTCGCGATCGCCGAACCGGAGTCGATGGGTCTGCGCGACCTTCGCTCGTACATCAGGCACCTGCAGCGCAACGACCTGCAGTCGGCCAAGTTCGAGACGGCGCTGTGGTCGCGGCTTGCGCGCCTTGCCGCCGTCGTCGTCGTCGTGATCCTCGCGCTGCCGTTCTCGATCGGCTCGTTGCGAGGGTCGGGGCAAGGGGCGCGCATGGTCATCGGCGTGCTGATCGGCGCCGGGTTCGTGCTGCTCAGCAAGACGCTCGAAAGCAGCGGCGAACTGTTCAGCCTGCAGCCGTGGCTGGTGGGATGGATCCCGACGATGCTGCTCACGGTGCTGACGGCGACGCTGCTCTGGCGCAATCGCTGACCGCGCCGGGCGACGTTCCCGGAAGACGATCCAAGGAAGGCGCCTGAGGCGCCCGTTCCGGGTGTTCTTCGCGGCTCCGAAAACCGACATGTCGCCGCGAAGAACACCCGGAACGGACGCTGGAGGCACGGCGCCTGAGCGCGTTTTCG
>DASUMQ010000261.1:0-11713 GCA_036277615.1 Steroidobacteraceae bacterium | reverse complement strand
GCCGCGGGGTTGCCAACGGCGACCTCCGGCAGGACGCGCCGCCGGCGTGGCCGTCCCGTGATGCTGGCGTCGGGCCTGCGCCTGTGCCACGGCACGCGGGTCGACGTGCCGCGGTTCGCGTGCCAGACCTTCGCCCGGCGGTCGTGGAATCTGGTTGCGGTCGAGCGGCAGCACCTGGATCTTGCGGCCGAGCACTTTCTCGATCGCGCGCAGCCGATCCTTCTCGTCGTCGGAGACGAGTGACAGCGCGTGGCCCGTGCATCCCGCGCGGCCCGTGCGGCCGATGCGATGCACGTAGTCCTCGGGCACGTGCGGCAGCTCGTAGTTGACGACCTGCGGCAGCTCGGTGATGTCGAGACCGCGCGCGGCGATGTCGGTCGCCACGAGGACCTGCACCCGGTAGGCCTTGAAGTCCTCGAGCGCCCGCGTCCGCGCGCTCTGCGACTTGTTGCCGTGGATCGCCGCGCAGCCGAGACCGTCGCGCACGAGCTGGTCGGCGAGCCGGTTGGCGCCGTGCTTGGTCCGCGTGAACACCAGCGTCTGCGGCGAGGACTCGCCGTTGCGAAGCAGGTGGCTCAGCACGGCACGCTTCTCGCCCTGCGAAACCAGGTGCACGCGGTGCTCGACGAGTTCGGCCGGGGCGTTGCGCGCGGCGACCTCGACGGTCAGCGGATCCTTGAGCAGGCCTTTGGCCAGCCCACGGATCTCCTCCGAGAACGTCGCCGAAAACAGCAGGTTCTGGCGGTTCGGCGGCAGCAGCGCGAGCACCCGGCGGATGTCGCGGATGAACCCCATGTCGAGCATGCGGTCCGCCTCGTCGAGCACCAGGTGGCGCACGTCGCGCAGGTCGATGTTGCGCTCGTTCGCGTGATCGAGCAGCCGACCGGGCGTGGCGATCACGATGTCGACGCCGCGGCGCAACGTGTCGATCTGCGGCCGGGCACTCACGCCACCGAAAATCAGCGCCGTGCGCTGCTGCAGGTGACGACCGAAATCGTTGAACGACTGGTCGACCTGCGCGGCGAGCTCGCGCGTCGGCACGAGCACGAGGGCGCGGGGCGCGCGCGACCCCCGCGGTTGCGGGTGCGCGTCGCTCAGCCGCTGCAGCAGCGGCAAGGCGAACGCGGCCGTCTTGCCGGTGCCGGTCTGGGCGGCCGCAAGCAGGTCGCGACCTTCGAGGACCGGACCGATCGCGCGGGCCTGGATCGGGGTGGCCTGGGTGTAGCCGAGTTCTTGTACGGCCAGCAATAGTTCGGGCCGGAGGCCCAGGGAATCAAAAGACATTCAGTGATCTACCAGACGCCACGCCCGCACGTGCGAACACGCGCAGGCACCGGACCGGGCGCCGTTGCTTTATGGAATCGAGACGCGAAATTGCAGACGTCGATCAGTCTGCAGGAGGGGCCGCAATGCGGAAATATGGGGACATTCCTGAATTTCCGGGTCCGTAAGAACGGCCGGGGAAAATCAGGAGTGTCCCCATATTCCGCCGAAGATCCTCGTGCGCAGACCGGACTGCGCGGCGGCAAACTGTGCGCACAGTATGCCCGAAGCGTGGTTTGGAGGCCACCCGGCGTGTAAATCGATCGACAGCGCGGATGCACGACGAGGCACCCGGTCACTCGGTGCGCAGGTCGAGCCAGCCCGCGAGGCGACGCAATTCGTCGCGCAACGCCGACTCCACTTGCGCGCGGGTCGCCGCGGGCTCCAGGTGCGTGCTGAGGGTGCGCAGACGGCCGGAGCCGCGGTCCGCCTTGAGGTCGACGCGCGCCACGAGTCGGTCGCCGAGCAGGAATGGCAGCACGTAGTAGCCGTGCCGGCGCTTGTGGGCCGGCGTATAGATCTCGATCCGGTAGTGGAAGTCGAAGAGCCGCTGCATGCGATCGCGAAACCACACGAGCGAATCGAACGGCGACAGCAGCGCGCAGGCATCGACGCGGCGCGGAATGCGCACATCGCGCATCACGTAGGCGGGCGCTCGCCAGCCTCCCACCTGAACGGGCACGAACTCACCGGCCTCGACCAGCTCCAGGAGCCGCGCACGCGCATCGGCGACGGGCAGCCGGAAATAATCGCGCAGGTCGCGCTCGGTCGCGACGCCGAGCGCACGCTGTGCGATGCGCAGCAACTGTCGCTGCGCTGCCGCTTCGTCGGGCGTCGCCGCCGCGAGGACGGTCTTCGGCAGCACGCGCTCCGTGAGGTCATAGACGCGCTCGAACGTGCCGCGCCGTGCACGCGTGGTGACCTGCCCGGTCCAGAACAGCCATTCGAGCGCGACCTTGCCCTCGCTCCAGCCCCACCAGCCGCCCTTGCGACGACCGGACGCGGCCAGCTCGGACACACCGACCGGCCCGCGATCCCGGATTTCGGCGAGCACCGTCTCGCAGAACCGCGCGTGCTCTCGGCCGAACCGCGCAACGCCGCCCCAGAGACCGTCGCCGTTCCTGGCCCGCTGCATGCGCCAGCGCAGTAACGGTTGCTGCTCGACCGGCAGCAGCGAGGCCTCGTGCCCCCAGTATTCGAACAGCTTGCGGCGGCGCCCACCGTAGGCAAGCTCATCGAGCCAGCTGCGGTCGTACGCGCCGACCCGCGAGTACAACGGCAGGTAATGGGACCGAACGAGCACGTTGACCGAGTCGATCTGGACGAGCCCGAGTCGTCGGACCGTGCGCAACACGTCGCGACGGGCCACCCCGGTCGCGGGACGGGGCTCGGCGAAACCCTGCGCAGCGAGCGCGAGTCGCCGCGCCTCGGCGGCGCTCAGCGAGTCGCGAGGGTTTCGGTTGACGCTCATGCGGTGGATCATAACGGCGCGGTACGCTTGTCGGTCCTACGACGCGTGACGTGACGTGGAGCTCGCCAGCGATGATTCGATATTCGGCGGACGTGATCGTGATCGGCGCAGGCATTGCCGGCGTCTCCGCAGCCATCGAGCTGCTCGACCGCGGTCGGAGCGTGTTGCTGCTCGACCGCGACGAGGAAGCGAACATGGGCGGGCTCGCCAAGGAGAGCTTCGGCGGGATCTGGTTCGCCGGCACGGCGCTGCAGAAACGGTACGGCATCAAGGACGGCGCCGAGCAGGGGTTGCGCGACTGGTTGTCGTTCGCGGACTTCGGACCGGACGATCGTTGGCCGCGCGCGTGGGCGGAAGCGTACGTCCAGCGGTCGAACACGGAAGTGTTCGATTGGCTGCGCGGCGTCGGCGTGCAGTTCATGCCGATGCCGCTCTGGGTCGAGCGGGGGCTCCACGGTCCAGGCAATTCCGTGCCGCGCTGGCACATCGTCTGGGGCACCGGCCACGAGCTGCAGGTCGTGCTCAACCGCCACCTGCTCGCCCGACCCAACCGCGACCTCCTGCAGCTGAGGTTCGACCATCGGGTCGAGCAGCTCGTCACGAGCGACGGGCGCGTGACCGGCTGTCGCGGGCACCTCGAAGGCCTGGACCAGGAGTTCGAGGCCGCCGGCGAGTCGGTGATCGTCGCGACCGGCGGGATCAACGGCGACCTCGATCGTGTCAGGCAGCACTGGTCCGCGGACTGGTCGCGGCCGCCCGAAACGCTGCTCAACGGCTCGCACAAGTTCGCCGACGGAACGCTGCACGATGCGGCCGGCGCGCTCGGCGCTCGCATCACGCACCTCGACTGGCAATGGAACTATGCGGCCGGCGTCCACCACTGGGCGCCACGCAAACCCTCGCACGGACTGTCGCTCGTGCCGCCGAAATCCGCGCTCTGGCTCAACTGGCGTGGCGAGCGCATCGGCCCGATGCCGCTGGTGACCGGCTTCGACACGCACGACCTCGTTGCGCAGATCTGCCGCCAGCAGCGCGCGTACTCGTGGCAGTTGCTGAACCGGCGCATCATGCTCAAGGAACTCGCGATCTCGGGCGGCGAGTTCAATCCGTCGTTCCGGCACAAGAAGCGACTGCACGTCGCACGCGACATGCTGCTCGGCAACCACTGGCTCTACGACCAGATGACGCAGCTCTGCCCGGACGTCGTCGTCGCGGACTCGGTCGACGGACTCGTCGCGAAAATGAACGCGCTCGCCGGCGACGGGTCGGTCGACCTCGCGGCAGTGCGTGACGCGGCGACGAACTACGACCGCTGCATCGACCTCGGGCCGCGCTTCCACACCGACGAACAACTGCGACGGATCGAGTTCGCGCGTCGGTGGATCGGCGACCGGGTGCGCACCTGCAAGTTCCAGAAAATCCTGGAGCCGTCCGCGGGACCGCTGATCGCGATCCGCGAGTTCATCATCAGCCGCAAGAGCATGGGCGGGCTGCAGACGGACCTCGAGTGCCGCGTGCTTGACCAGGCAGGCGTACCGATCGCCGGGCTGTATGCCGCGGGCGAGAGCGCAGGCTTCGGCGGCGGCGGCATGAACGGCAAGCGAGGGCTCGAGGGCACGTTCCTCGGCGGCTGCCTGCTCGGCGGACGGATCGCCGGCCGGGTCGCGTGATCAGATGCGACGGAACGCGAGGTCCCACACGTCGTGGCCGAGACGTTGCCCGCGGCGTTCGAAACGCGTGACCGGGCGGCTCGGCGGCCGCTCCACGTACCCGCCCGTCGGTGACTCGTTGCGCAGGCTCGCGCACGCGCCGACCGCGGCGAGCATGTGCTCCGCATAGGGCTGCCAGTCCGTGGCCAGGCGAAACACTCCGCCCGGCCGCAACCTGCTCGCGACCAGTTCGACGAACGGGGGCTGCACGATCCGTCGCTTGTGGTGGCGCTTCTTCGGCCACGGGTCGGGAAAGTAGAGCAGCACCTCGTCGAGGCTCGCGTCCATCAAGCGCCGCTGCATCACCTCCACGGCGTCCTCGCAGACCAGCCGCAGGTTCGTGAGGTGCTCCGCCTCGCAACGCAGCAACGCGTGGCCGACGCCGGGCGGGTGCACTTCGACACCAAGGTAGTTGCGCTCGGGGTGGCTCGTGGCGAGCGCGATCAACGACTCGCCATTGCCGAACCCGATCTCCAGCGTGACCGGCGCCTCGCGCCCGTACGTCGCAGCAACATCGAACGGCGCCTCGCCCTTTTCGAGACCCCAACGCGGCCACAACTCGCGCCAGGCCCGCTGCTGCGCCTGGGTCATGCGTCCCGCACGCACGACGAAACTGCGGATGGCGCGGTGACGGGTGCGCTCCGCCAACTCGCCGCCCGGTTGCATCGCCCCGGCCGCCGGCGCTGCGTCGTCCACGTCTGGTTTCATCGGCTTCAAGAGGCTACAGTCGCACGGAGGGGGAGGTCGCGCATCATACGGCCCTGCTTGCCGTGCGGGAGAATCCTCGATCATGGCAAATTCCGACGGTCTCCTCGCGCACGTCGGTGGTGACGCTCGCGCGCTCTGCCGGCGCACCTGGTGGGTCTTCCTCGTCAGCGGCCTGGCGTCCGTCGCGTTCGCGGTGCTGGCATTCGCGCAACCGGTCACCGCGTGGCTCGTCGTCGCCGTGTTCTTCGCGGCAGCGATCCTCGTGGACGGAGCCGTCAACGTCGTCGGCGCCGTGCAGCATCGCGAAAAGGACGGCTGGTGGATCCTGCTGCTGATCGGCGTGCTGGGCGTGCTGGTCGGCGGCTATGCGCTGCTGAACCCGCGCGTGAGCATGGCGGCCTTCGTGTACCTCGTGGCGTTCCAGGCGATCCTGCTCGGCGTGCTCATCGTCATGCTCGGCTACAAGGTTCGGGCGGCGACGCAACGCGAGTGGATCCTCTACCTCACGGGTGCACTGTCGATCCTGTTCGGCCTGCTGATCGTCGCGAATCCGGCCGCGGGCGGCCTCTCCGTGATCTGGCTGATGGCGTCGTGGGCGTTCGTCACGGGCGTGCTGCGAATCGTCTTCGCGTTCCGGGTCCGGCGCACGGCCTCGATCGACACGGTGCTGCGGTAGGAATCGTCCGCGCCCTGCGTCAGCGCCGCAAGCACAGGCAGGAGCGACAAAGACTCCACGACGACGAGCAGGACGACGAAGAATTTGAGCAGTTCGTCGAGCATCATGGCGACGGCTGATCCGCGACTTGAATCCCAAGCCGCGCAGGACTACAACGGAACCAAGGATACCAAGCGCATGGACGCCGCGAGGGCAACGATGATGACCAACCCCGCACCGGTCGTAGGCAAGTGGTATGCGCGACCCGGCGGCGACTCGTTCGAGATCGTCGCCTTCGACGCTGAAGACGGCACGATCGAGATCCAGTACTTCGACGGCACCATCGAAGAGCTCGACGTCGAGGACTGGCGCGATGAACCGATCCTCGCGGCCGAGCCGCCCGAGGACTGGACGGGATCGGTCGACGTCGAGCCCGAGGACTACGAGAACGAATTCGACACGGAGCCCGGCGCGGGCCTCGCGGGCAGCCCGCTCGATGCGATCGATCGTGGCGAGGCCGACGGGTTCAGCGAGTTCGAACTGCCGGACGAACCGGACGACAAGCTCGTCTGAACGGCCGCTTCCGCACCCGTTCGCGCTCCGACCTCTCCGGTGCCCCGGAAGAGGTCACGCAGTTCAGGTCGGATCGACCAGCGGCACCTGCGCATCGAGCAGCACGTAACCGTCCCGCACCGTGATGGGCAGCGGCTGCAGTCCGTGACCCATGCACGGGCCCGCGACGCACACTCCGGTTTCGATCTCGAACAGTGCGCCGTGCATGATGCAGCGGATCTGTCCGCCGCCCGGCGCGAGGAACACGTCGGGCTGCCAGTTGAGCGGGAACCCGGCGTGCGGGCAGTGGTTGACGTACGCGTGGACCGCATCGCCCTTGCGCACGACGAAGCCCCGCAGCGGCCACTCGCCCTCGCCCAGCGTAAAGCCGTGCGCGCCCGTCGCTTCGAGTTCGTGCAGTGGACAGATCACGCGCGTGAGATCGATCTCGTCGTCCTGGTGCTCGCGGTCCATCACGGAGCGCCTCGACTCAGCCGGGCTTCGGCTTCGCGCCGGCCGCCTCGATCTGCATGCGCCGCGACAGGAAGAACAGCAGCACCAGCGCCGGCAGCCCGAGCGACGCGGTGTAGACGAAGAACGACGGGTAACCGATCGCATCGACGACGAAACCCGAGGTGCCCATGATCAGCTTTCCCGGCAGCGCGTACGTCGACGAGAACAACGCGTACTGGGTCGCCGTGTACGACGCGCTTGTCAGGCTCGAGAGGTAGGCGATCAGCGACGTGCCCGCGATGCCCATCGCGAGATTGTCGATGCTGATCAGCACGGCGAGCCCGACGATGCTGGGCTGGTTGAGCCAGGCGAACACCGCGAACATCAGGTTCGCGGTGACGACCGAAATGCTGCCGAGCGCGAGCGCGCGCACGAGTCCCAGCCGCGCCACGACGACGCCGCCGACGAACGTGCCAAGGATCGACCAGATCACGCCGAAGCCCTTCGCGATCGCGGCGATTTCCTTGAGCGTGAACCCGATGTCCAGGTAGAACGGGTTGGTCATCACGCCCATCGTGAAGTCGGCGAGCCGATAGCTCGCGATGAACGCCAGGATCAGCACCGCGAGCTTCGCGCCGTAGCGCGTGAAGAAGTCGATGAAAGGGTTGACGACGGCCGCGACGAACCACGCGCCGAGGTTCTGCAGTTGCTGCGGCAAGTGTGCGTTGCGCGCGACCCAGTCGGTGACGCGCGCTTCCTGCTCGACCGTGTGCTTGATGACCCGCGCCTCGGGCTCGGGGATCAGCAGCGTCGTGACGATGCCGACGCACGCTGCCACGGCCATCGAGCTGTACGAGACGGCCCAGCCGAAGTCCGCCGCGATCCAGAGCGCGCCCGCGCTCGCGACCATCATCGCGATCCGGTAGCCGAGCTGGTACGCGGCCGCCATCACGCCCTGCATGGTCACCGGCGCCGCTTCGATGCGCCACGCGTCGACCGCGATGTCCTGCGTCGCGGACGAGAACGCCACGAGCAGCGCGAGCGAGGCGACCACGGCGAGGTGACCCACCGGGCTCATCTGCGCCATGTTGAGCAGGCCGATGGCGATGCCGACCTGCCCCAGCAGCATCCAGCTGCGCCGGCGGCCGAGCAGGCGATGCAGCACGGGCAGCTTCAACCGGTCGACGACCGGCGCCCAGAAGAACTTGACGGAGTAAATGATGCCGACCCACGACAGCATGCCGATCGTGGCGCGCTCGATGCCGACCTCCCGGAGCCACGCCGAGAGCGTCGAGAACACGAGCATGAACGGCAGGCCCGCCGAGAAGCCGAGGAACAGCATCGCGAGCACGCGCGGGTGCTTGTATGCCTTGAACGCGTCGACCCAGCCGCGCCACCAGGGCTTCCGCGGTTCCTGTGACACGGCGGCTCCGGCCGCGGAGCTGCTCACAGGTCGTACGTCACGGTGAGCGGTGCGTGGTCGGAGAAGCGCTGCGCCTTGAAGATCTCGACGTCGCGGACGCTGCCGAGGAGACCGGGGCTCAGCACCTGGTAGTCGATGCGCCAGCCGACGTTCTTGGACCAGGCCTGGCCGCGATTCGACCACCAGGTGTAGTGGTCGGGGTCCCGGTTCACTTCCCGGAACGCGTCGACGTAGCGGACGTCGCCGAACAGTTCGTCGAGCCAGGCCCGCTCCTCCGGCAGGAAGCCCGAGTTCTTCTGGTTCGACTTCCAGTTGCGGAGGTCGATTTCCTTGTGCGCGATGTTCCAGTCGCCGCACAGCACGTAATCGCGCCGCTTGCGCTTCAACGCGCGCAGGTACGGCATGAACTCGGCGAGGAAGCGGAATTTCGCGCGTTGTCGCTCCTCGCTGGAGGAGCCGGAAGGGAGGTAGACCGACACCACGCTCAGCTTGCCGAAACGGGCCTCGAGGTAGCGACCCTCCGTGTCGAACTCGCGGGAGCCGTAACCGGCGATCACCTTGTCGGGTTTCACGCGCGAGTACACGGCGACGCCGCTGTAGCCTTTCTTGGTCGCGTCGAGGTAATGGCAGTGATAACCCGCAGGGTGGTACAGCGGTTCGGTGACCTGCTCACGCTGGCACTTCGTTTCCTGCACGCAGACGACGTCGGCGTCCTGTCGCTCGAGCCAGTCGAAGAAGCCCTTGCGCGCGGCCGAACGGATGCCGTTCGCGTTCAGCGTGATGATCCGCATAGGACGCGCAGTATAAAGTACGCACGCCATGGACCAACGCGACTTCATCCGGCTCTGCCTCGAACTCGGCGTACTGCGGTTCGGCGAGTTCACGCTGAAGTCGGGCCGCAGGAGTCCGTATTTCTTCAATGCCGGGCTGTTCAACACGGGCCACGCGATCGGCTCGCTGGGTCGGCATTACGCGCGGGCCGCGGTGCACTCGGGCGTGCCGTTCGACATGCTCTTCGGCCCGGCCTACAAGGGCATCCCGCTCGTGACCGCCACCGCGGCCGCGATGGCCGCGGACGAGGGACGCAACCTGCCGTTCGCGTTCAATCGCAAGGAGGCCAAGGGTCACGGCGAGGGCGGCACGATCGTGGGCGCGCCGTTGCAGGGCCGCGTGCTGATCGTCGACGACGTCATCACCGCCGGCACCGCGATACGCGAATCGGTCGAGATCATCCGCGCACAGGGCGCGACCCCGGCCGGCGTACTGATCGCGCTCGATCGCGAGGAGCGGGGCCAGGGCGAGAAATCGGCGGTCCAGGAGGTCGAAGAGACGTTCGGTCTGCCGGTCATCGCGGTGTTGCGGTTGCGCGACCTCATGGCACACCTCGAGGCCGCGGGCGACCGGGCGGTCCTGCAGGCCGTGCGCGACTACCGTGACCGGTACGGCGTCGCCTGAGGCGGGGCGCCGGGTGAAGTCGGTCACAGTGCCAAGCGTCGCGCAGGCCCAAAAGGTGCATTTCAGGACTCGGGCAGGCTCAAAATGGCGTCCATGACCGACGTGACCCGTCTCGAATCGGCCCGGATCCGTGCCCGCGTGACCAGCGGCGCCGTCCTGCTGATCGTGGTGTTGCTGGGCGCCATCATCGCCGGTGTGGCCGACGCGGCCGTCAAGCGCAAGACGCCGAAGGTCGCCAGCGAGGAGATGTATCGCTGCAAGGCGAGCAACGGCCGCACCTACGTGAGCCAGGCCATTCCGGCCGAGTGCATGGACATCGACGTCGAGGTGCTCGATGCGACCGGTCGTGTCGTGCGCGTGATCCCCGGGCGCCAGTCGCTCGAGGAACTGGCGCAGCAGAAGGCGGCCGAGGACGCCGCCAAGGCTTCGGCCCAGCGCGACAAGACGCTGCTCGCGACCTACCTGAGCGTCGCGGACATCGAACGGCTGCGCGACCAACGCATCGAGCTGCTCGAACAGCAGAACGTCGTCACGGGGCAGTACATTTCCAACCTGCGGGCGCGCGAGGCGCGGCTCATGGAGTCGGTGCAACGCTATCGCCCGTACAGCACCAAGCCCAATGCGCCCGCATTGCCGGAGCAGATCGCGAGCGAGATCGTGAATACGGTCAAGGGCCTGCAGGTCTACGAGCAGGAACTGACCAAGAACACGGCCGAGCGCGAGCGGCTCGCGCGCGAGTTCGGCGCCGACATCCAGCGGTTCAAGGAACTGAAGGGCATCGAGTAGTGGCTAGTGGCTAGTGGCTGGTGGCTAGTAAGAAATGGCCGGCGTCGCCCGCTGCTCACTAGCCACTAGCCACTAGCCACTGGCCACTACTTGCGGCCGCTGCTTCCGAACCCGCCGGCGCCGCGGTCGCTCTCCGAGAACTCCTCGACCACGTCGAATTCGACCTGCACCACGGGCACGATCACCATCTGCGCAATGCGCTCGCCGGGCTCGACCGTGAACGTCGACTGGCCACGGTTCCAGCAGGACACCATCACCTGGCCCTGGTAGTCCGAGTCGATCAGGCCGACCAGGTTGCCGAGCACGATGCCGTGCTTGTGGCCGAGGCCCGAGCGCGGAAGGATCAGCGCCGCATAGCCGGGATCGGCCAGGTGAATCGCCATGCCCGTCCTGACAAGGTGCGTCGTGCCGGGTTCGATCGCAAGCGGCGCGTCGACGCAGGCACGCAGGTCGAGGCCCGCCGCGCCGGGAGTGGCATAGGCGGGCATCATCGACCGCAGCCGTTCGTCGAGAATGCGAACGTCGATTCTCATTTCCCGGTGCCCGTCGACTGTGTCCCGGACCGCCCGAACGCCTGGTCGATCAGGGCCTTGTTCGTGGCCCGCGGTCCCTGTGCACGAAGGGCGGTGAGCAGGCGTGGGAGGGCGTAGCCGAGCAGGGCGATGCCGGCGATGAATGGAAACAGGCCGCCATCGCCGAGCCAAGTCAGCAGCAGCATGGCGCCGACGACCCCGGCAACGACGGCCTTGACGATCTTCGCGTCCCGGTCGCGCCGCACGGAACGCACGGGATCGGATACCGCGGCTGGCGTCGAGGCGGGCCCCGATCCGTCCCCGAACGTGCTGCCCTGCGCCTTCTTCGTCGGAAAGGCGACGTCGACCACATTGACGTGCTGCAGCGCCAGTCGCTGGGCCGACTCGCGCTGCAGCGCGTCGATGTAGGCAACGAAGTCGCCGTCCTTTGGTTCCAGCATGTCAGCGTCGAGGCAGGCGGGCGGCGATCTCTGCGATCAACCGCCGCGCCTGGGTCATCTTGTCCGCGTGCGGCAGCGGAGTGACTCCGCCAGTGTCGACGACGACGAGTTCCGAGCCTTCGGCGCCGAAGGCGTCCTGCGCGCGGTTGCCGATCACCATTGCCACCTTCTTCGATACGAGCTTGCGTCTGGCGTTGTCGACGAC
>DASUMQ010000260.1:0-5612 GCA_036277615.1 Steroidobacteraceae bacterium | reverse complement strand
GCGCACCCGACCGAGTCGACGCGCCGCACGCTGTTGCGCCAGCAGCAGCGCATTGCGAGCCTGCTCGTGAGCCGGCTCGACCCGTCGCTCACGCCCGCCGACCGGCGCATGACGCTCGAGCGCGTGCGCACCGAACTTACGACCAGCTGGCAGACGGCGGACAACTCGCGCGAGCGGCTCACCGTCGCCGACGAGCGCGAGCACGTGTTGTTCTTCCTGGTCGAGGTGATCTACGAGATCATCCCGATGTTCTACGAGGCGATCGAGGAATCGCTGTCGATCGTGTACGGCCCGGACGCGCACCAGGTCTGGGTGCCGGAAATCCTGCGCTTCGGCTCGTGGGTCGGCGGCGACATGGATGGGCAGCCGGACGTGCACGCCAAGACGATCCGCGAGAGCGTCGCGCGGCACCACGCCTTGATCGTGAACCGCTACTTCCTCGAGGCGCAAGGGCTGGCCGAGAAGCTCAGCCAGAGCGAGCGCCGCACCCCCGACATTCCGCAGGCCATCCACGACCGGATCGAGCACTACAAGTCGGTCGTGCCGTCGGCGCGCGCCAGCACGCCGTCGGGCCACGACGAGATGCCGTACCGCGTGCTGCTCAACCAGGTCGCCGAGCGACTGCGGGCCACCTACGACCACCGCTCGGGGCAGTACGAGCGCGTGGAGCAGTTGATCGACGACCTCAGTCTGGTCGCGCGCAGCCTCGAGGCCAACCGCGGGCGCTGGGCCGGGCTGTTCATGGTGCGACGATTCCTGCGACGCGTGCGCACGTTCGGCTTCCACCTCGCGACGCTCGACGTGCGCCAGAACGCCGAAGTGCACCGCTCGATCGTCGGTCGCGCGCTCGGTGAGACAGACTGGGAGGCCCGCGGGCCGGTCGCGCGCACGGAGCGCCTGCGCGAGGCGCTCGCCAAGGACGAATCACCTCCGGACACGCTCGAAGCGGCCGGCAAGCGTGCGCTCTGGGTGTTCGAGGCGATCGAGTACTGCCGACACCGTTATGGACGCAACGCGGTCGGGTCGTACGTCGTCAGCATGGCGCGGGAGGTCGACGACATCCTGACCGTGCTGTTGCTGGCGCGCTGGGCCGGCTTCGCCGAGACGCAGACCGACACATTGCCGCTCGACGTCGCGCCGCTGTTCGAGTCCATGGAATCGCTCGAGGCCGCGGGGGACATCCTCGGCCGGCTGCTGGCCGACCCGATTTACCGGGCCCACCTGCAAGGGCGCGGCAACCTGCAGACCGTGATGATCGGCTATTCCGACAGCGGCAAGGCGGCGGGAATCGTGGGCTCGCGCTGGGCGCTGCGCAAGGCACAGCTCGCGATGCTGGCGGCCTGCCGGCACGCGGGCGTGGAGCTGCTGGTGTTCCACGGGCGCGGCGGTTCGGTCAGCCGTGGCGGCAGTCGCACCGAGGCCGTCGTGGGCGGATTGCCGACGGCGGTGGGCAGCGGCCGGATGCGCATCACGGAGCAGGGCGAGACCATCAACGATCGTTACGGCCTGCAGCCGATCGCGCTGCGGACGTTCGAGCAGGGGCTCAACTCGCTCGCGCTCGCGGTCGCGGGCGACCGCAAGGAAACCGTGCTCGAGGCCTGGAACGAAGCGATGGAGGTGTGCGCCCAGGCGAGCACCCTGCGGTATCGCGCGTTCGTGCACGACGACCCCCGATTCTTCGAGTTCTTCCAGTGCGTGACCCCGGTCGACGTGATCGAACGCATGCAGATCGGCTCGCGACCGCTCGTGCGCGGCAGCGGCGGCGGGGTGGATGCCATCCGCGCGGTGCCCTGGCATTTCGCGTGGTCGCAGAGCCGGCACATGCTGCCGGGCTGGTTCGGCGCCGGCACCGGCCTCGCGGCCATGATCGAGCGATTCGGCCGGGCGCGGGCCGACGAGATGTACCAGCGCTGGCCGTTCTTCGCCGGGCTCGTCGACGACGTGGAAATGCGCCTGGCCCGGGCCGACATGGGCATCGCGGGGCACTACGAGCGACTGTACGAAGGCGACGTGGAGCGCTATTCCAGCCAGATCCGCCGGGAGTACGAGCTCACGCGCGAGCTCGTCCTCCAGCTCAAGGGCTGTGCGCGGCTGCTCGACTCGGAGCCGACGCTGCAGCGCTCGATCTGGTTGCGCAACCCCTACGTCGATCCGATCCACCTGCTGCAGATCCAGCTGCTGCGGCGCTGGCGCGGCGCGGGCTCGCCGGGCGACAAGGGCCGCGCCGCCGACGATCCGGATCGCTGCCTGCTGCAGGCGCTGGTCGCCTCCGTCAACGGCATCGCGCAGGGCCTGCAGGGCACCGGCTGACGTCTTCGCGCGCACCACGGAGCGCGTTGCCCGTCGTCGTCGTCTGTTCACCGTGTTTGTCCGTGTTGACGCAATCCGACGCGTGGTCTAGCGTCAATCGGGACGACCGATCGCGCGGCGCCGTCACGACGACCGCCGCAATGCCGGAAACGGCAACGCATCAAGCTAACCAAGTCGAGGGAGACTGACTCAATGGCAGCGAAGAAAAAGGCGCGGCGCCCGGCGCGTCGCAGCAAGACGGCTACCAAGGCAAAGAGCATCCGCAGGCGCCGCGTCGTCGCGAAATCGCGTCGCGTCACGGCGAAGAAGGCGAAGGCCCCCGCCCGCGCCGCCACGAGGCGCAAGGTGAAGAAGGTCGCGAAACCACGCAAGAAGGCCGTCAGCCGTGTCGCAGCCGTGCGCTCGGCGGCCAGGAAGGCGCCGGCCCGCGCGCGCGCGGCAGTAAAGCGCGCCGTGCGCAAGCTGCCGCCGAAGGCGCAGAAGGCCGTGCAGCAGGCCGAGAAGAAAGCCGAGAAGGCTATGCAGAAGGCCGAGAAGGCCATCCTCGTCGCGAAGAAGAAGGCGACGAAGACGGCAGGACAGGCCGCCGCGCTGGCCGTGGCAGCCCAGGAATCGGTCGAGAAGCAGGCCGGGGCGGTCGTCGACCAGGCAAAGGAGTTTGCCGGCAAGGTCTCAGAGACCGTGCAGAACGCCGTCGGCAGCCTGATGCCGGGCGACCAGCGCTGAAGCGAAAGTGCGCCGGTGTCCTCTCCCGCGCGAGTCGGGAGAGGACGCTCCTGGAATACGTTCCCTAGAGGGCGAGCGCGCGCCGCGACGGCAGCGCGGCGAGGTACGGCGGGTACGTTTCCCAGACGACGCAGGCCTCGCCCGGAAGTTCCGGGTATCCGGGGTCCCAGGGAAGTACCACTTCGACGTCGCGATGGCCGCGCACGATCTTGGGCAGGATCGGCGGCACGGCGCGGGTGCGCTCGGCCTGCAGCATGCCGTCGAGGCCACCGTGCCGGGCGTGGCTCACCCAGAGGTCTTCGAGCGTCGCGATCGTCGGCGGCGCCATTTTCATCTCGCCGCTGTGGAGGTTCGTGCGGACGTCGTCTTGGCCGAGCCACGCATGGTGCGTCGATTCGAAGCGGTCGACGCTCGCCTCCTGTCCTTCGGGCACGCGCACTGCGAAGAACCGCGTATCGAACCGGCGCCGCTCGAGCGACGGCGTGATCCAGTGCGACCAGTAGACGAGGCGTTCCACCTCGAGCAGCAGGTCCTCGGTCTGCAGCAAGTTCACGAAGGCGTCGGCGGGTCCACCGGTGTCGCGGAAGGCCGCGATGCGGGCGAGCTCCCCCGTGTCGAACGGCGACGGGGCGAGGCGGCGCCGGGCGAGCAGCACGCCGGATTCCTCGAACGTCTCGCGGCACGCCGCCACGTGCAGGCCCAGAGCGGTCTCGGCCGGCACCGGGGCGCCGCCCGTGTCGAGCATGCGGTGCCGCGCCGATTCGGGGTCCGCGAGCGCAGCTCGGCCCGAGACTTCGGGTGAGCAGTCCGCAGGCTCCATGCGTCCGCCGGGGAACACCCACAGGCCGCCCATGAACGAGAGGCCGGCGGCACGCTTGGTCATCAGCACTTCCAGCGCGCCTGCACCCGATTCACGCAGCAGCAGCACGGTCGCCGCCGGCGCGATCGCCGCCACGGGTGGCGAAGTCGCTGAGGAGGCCGCCCGATCGGTCGGCGGCGACGACGACGACATCAGACGAGCTTCACGAGCTGCTTGCCGAAGTTCTTGCCGTGCAGCATGCCGATGAACGCTTCGGGCGCGGCGGCCAGGCCGTCGGCGATCGACTCGCGGTACTTGATCCTTCCGGTCGCAACGCCCTGTCCGAGTTCAGCCAGTGCTGCCGGCCAATGTTCCATGTGCTCGGCGACGATGAACCCCTGCAGCTTCAGGCGGCTGACGAGCAGCGCACGCACGTTGTGGACGGCGATGTCGCCGCCTTCGTAGCCGGCGATCAGTCCGCACAGCGCGACGCGCCCGAATGAGTTCATGCGCGCGAGCGCCGCGTCGAAGCCGACGCCGCCGACGTTCTCGAACACGCAGTCGATGCCGTCCGGGGCGGCTTCCTTGAGCGCCTTGCCCATCGACTTGAGGTCGGTGTGCTGGCGGTGGTCGATACAGGCGTCGAAGCCGAGCTCGTCGCGCACGTACGCACACTTCTCGGGGCCGCCCGCGATGCCCACGGCTCGGCAGCCGAGCATCCTGGCGAGCTGACCGACGACCGACCCGACGGCGCCGCTGGCCGCGGACACCAGCACCGTTTCACCGGCCTTGGGTTCGCAAATCTTCCGGAGTCCGTACCATGCCGTGACCCCCGGCATGCCGACGGGACCGAGGTAGGCCGAAAGCGGCACGTGCCTCGTGTCGACCTTGTTGAGCATCCGGCCGTCCGAGAGGCCGAATTCCGCCCAGCCGAGCATGCCGACCACGGCATCACCAGGCGCGAATCCGGGGTGCTGCGAGGACTCGACCGTGCCGACCGTCCCGCCGACCATGGTCTCGCCGATGGCCTGCGGCGCGGCGTAGGACTTCATGTCCTCCATGCGGCCGCGCATGTACGGGTCGAGCGAGAGGTAGTGATTGCGAACGAGGACCTGACCCGGCCCCACGGCGGGGACCGGCACCTCTTCGAGACGGAAATGCGCCGGCGTGACCGGGGCGCCTTGCGGGCGACTCGCGAGGACGATGCGGCGATAGGTGTGGGTCGTCATTGCGGTGAACTCCAGCGGACCCGCGCGAGCGGCGGCCGTGCGGGAGATATCTTCGCACAAGGGTCGGCGAACTGTGATTGGAGACGATCAGCGCAGCCTTTTCTCCAACGCTGCGGCACGGTCGTAAGTTGCTCGCTGGATCCGAGCTCGAGTCAGCTCTGTAGACGAACCTGTTAGTTCACGTTGGACCCGATCAAAGTGACAAGCAAGCTGGTTGAGCACCGCATCGAGCGATTCAGGTTCTTGCTTTGCCAAGATGCAGTCGACGGATGTCCAGCCGAGTGCGACGGCTACGTCATCAAACTGATGGAACTCTGTCGGATGCGTCCGCATCCCGATATCTAGGAATTCCTGGGACCGATCCCTGACAAACCGAAGAAGTAGATTGTCGGCTTCGAAGATCGCCATCTCGCCCAGCTCGGATTTGTCTTCTGACAACAATCGAGCTGAGCGGATTCCTTTTGCTCTTAGCATCCGCTCGACGCGTTGCACCAGCGATTCGTTATGGAGCACGGCTTGACATCCTTGGAAGCATTCGGCTTCCGTCC
>DASUMQ010000259.1:0-3305 GCA_036277615.1 Steroidobacteraceae bacterium | reverse complement strand
GGTCTACGTGGCGGACAGCCGATTACGCGAGGTGTTGCAGCTTGACCGCGACGGAAACCTGGTGCGCGTGGTTGCGCACGCCGACCTGCAGCGTCCCTCCTCGGTCGCGTTCGACCCGGCGCAGCGGCGGCTCTATGTCGGTGATTCAAAGGCCCACGTCGTGCACGTGTTCGACGAGCAGGGTGCCAAGGTCGCCTCGCTCGGCAGTCTCGGCGGCGGGCCGGGCCAATTCAATTCGCCGACGCATCTGGCGCTGACGCCGCAAGGCGACCTGGTCGTGACCGATGCCCTGAACTACCGGGTTCAGGTGTTCGGCGCCGACGGCCAGTACCGCAATCAGATGGGCAAGATCGGTGACGGTGCCGGCAATTTCGCGGCACCGAAAGGTGTCGCGGTCGACCGCGAGGGCCGCATCTACGTGGCGGACGCCATGTTCGACGCCGTGCAGATCTTCGACGTGGACGGGCGGCTGCTGCTCGGGTTCGGCCAGCAGGGCCAGCAGGCGGGACAATTCTGGATCCCCAACGGCCTGTACATCGACGACGGGCAGCGGCTGTACGTCGCCGACGCATACAACCGGCGCATCCAGGTGTTCCAGATCCTGTCGCCGGCGGCCGAACCTGAAGTCGAGCTAGGTGCAGGGCAGTGACTCGGCGTAATACGGCTGGACGGTCGGCGTGGCTGCGGTGCGTACGCACAGTGGTCGTGGCTCTCGGGCTCTGCGCATCGTGGCCGACCGCCTCGCAGACCCAGGTCGCACTCACCGTGCACAACCTGACGCCGGGAGGGCCCGGGCAGCTCAAGGAAACCCGTCCCACCGGGCTCTGCGTCTATTGTCACACCCCGCACAACGCCGACCCGACCATCGCGCTGTGGAACCGCGACATGCCGGCCGTGACCTATCAGCTCTACACGAGCAGCACCTTGCAGGCCACGCCCAACCAGCCCACTGGCAGTTCGCGGCTGTGCCTGTCGTGTCACGACGGCATCCTCGCCCTCGGCAACCTGCGGGTAGCCCCGCCCGGCGAGGAGCTCGACCTCGGCCCGATGACCGGCAGGCGCAGGCTCGGCACGGACCTGAGCGACGACCACCCGATCTCGTTCGTCTACGACAGTGAACTCGCCGTGCGCCACGGTGAGCTGGTCGATCCGACGACACTGCCTGCGAGCGTCCGGCTCGATGCGACCGCGCAACTGCAGTGCACGACATGTCACGATCCGCACGAGGACCGGCGGCCGATGTTCCTCCGCACGTCGAATGCAGATGGGGCGCTGTGCCTGAGTTGTCATCGGCTCGATCGCTGGACCACGTCCTCCCACGCGACCTCGGGCGCTACCTGGAACGGCAGCGGCACGAATCCGTGGCTGGAAGGGGCCGCGGCGACCGTAGGCGGGAATGCGTGCCTCAATTGTCATCGCACGCATTCCGCCGGGCACGGGCCGCGACTGCTGGCGCAGGCCATCGAACTGGACAATTGCACGGTGTGTCACGCCGGCAGCGTGGCGCAGAAGAACGTCGCCGACCAGTTCGCGAACGGCAGCAAGTATTCGCGCCACCCAATCGACGTCGGACCCTGGCTGCACGACCCGCGCGAGAATCCGCTGTCGATGACGCGGCACGTGACCTGCGCCGACTGCCACAACCCGCATGCGGCCAACGACACGGCTGGTGGAGCCGCCGTGGTGTCCGGGCGACTGAAGGGAGTTCCCGGCGTCACGGCGGACGGCACGTACCTGCGCGAGGCCACGAACGAGTACGAGGTCTGCAACCGCTGCCATGGGTTCCAGGAGCCACCGACGCCGGGCATCCAGCGTGCCGAGGCCACCCGCATCGTTCGGCTCAAGGTCGACCCATCCAACGCCTCGTACCATCCGGTCGCGGCGGTCGGCCGCAATGCGTCGATCACCGGGCTGCTGTCCGGCTATACCGCGACGTCGCGGATCGGCTGCACGGACTGTCACAACGACAGTGACTGGGTGGCCGGCAGCAACCTGCCGCGCGGTCCCCACGCGTCGCGGTACGAGCCCATCCTCGAGCGCGAGTACCGCACCGTGGACCCGACGCCCGAGTCCTCGGCGAATTACGACCTCTGTTACAAGTGCCACGACCGTGGCCAGTTCGTGACGCCACAGGCCACCGGCTTCCCGCACGCGAGCCACGTCGTCGACCAGCAGGCACCCTGTGCCGCGTGTCACGACGCGCACGGCTCGCGCGACAACGCGCACCTGATCAACTTCATGCTGCGCGACCGCGACGGCCGCGAGGTCGTTGCGCCGAACTCGACCGGCCGCCTCGACTACGTGTCGACGGGGCCGGGCCAGGGTACGTGCTCGCTGACGTGCCACGGCGCACAGCACGAGGCGCGCAGCTACCCCTAGCGCGGAGTGTCTGGTGTTCAGTGTCTAGCGGTTAGTAAGAAGCCGCGCTGGCTTCTGCTATCGGCTGGACGCTATCCCCAGACACTCACTCACGCCATTCGCGCGAATGCGAAAGCACACGGCTCCGGATTCCCAACATTGCGAATGGATCGGCGAGAGGATTGTCGACGCGGTCGCGTTGTGTTCCCCAGCGTCTAGTAAGCGTCGATTTGTTATCTGCCTTCAATGACTTAGCGATCGATGGTGTTGCGGCAAGTGCTTACCTGTGGGCTGACCGGGTTGGCACGCTCCCTGCAAATAGGACTGGCAACCGGACGTACTGCGGTACGCCGTCAGTTCAAGCAACGCACACTGGAAGGGTTCGATATGAAGACACTCAAGATTCTCGTCGCCTCGGCGATGACGCTGGCCGCCGCCAGCGCGTTCGCCGGCACCGCACCGGGTACCGGCATCCAGGGCACGAAGCACGACTGGTCGGGCAGCGCGCAGTCGGTGCTGCAGTGGCTCGACTCCAAGGGCGCCATCACCACGTACGTCACGGGCACTCCGAACATCGACACGACGACCGGACTGCAGACCAAGACGACGATCACGATCGGCATGTGCACCAAGTGCCACACGCCTCACCAGGCAAAGTCGACCAACCTGCTGTGGAACCACACGCTGCTCTCTACCGAGTACGAGTGGGACGTCACGGCCACGACCGCGGGCACCGTGTATCCGAAGTTCAAGGCCGACACCTACAGGGGTGCATCGACCAAGTGCCTGAGCTGCCACGACGGCCTGCTGGCCAGCACCGACGGCATGTGGTTCAACCGCCAGAAGGTCAGCGGCAGCAAGTACGTTGCGCCGCCCGGATCGCTCGACTCGGGCCACGAAGTCGCCGAGGGCGCCGAGATGTCGGGCAGCCACCCGGTCGCGTTCCC
>DASUMQ010000258.1:0-3193 GCA_036277615.1 Steroidobacteraceae bacterium | reverse complement strand
ACGAGGTTGACGTCGAACCGATCGCGCTCGACCCCGTTGACGGTCAGGCTCACGCCGTCGATGCAGATCGAGCCCTTGCGGGCCACGTAGCGCGCGAGGTCCGGGGGCACGCGAAACACCATGCGCACGGACCGTGCATCGTCGTGCCGGGCGACAACCTCGCCGACGCCATCGACGTGGCCGGTCACGTAATGCCCGCCGAGCGGCTGACCGGCGAGCAGCGCCTTCTCGAGGTTCACGCGCGCGCCAACCTGCCAGTCGCGGAGCGTCGTGAGCGACAGCGTCTCGCGTGACACGTCGGCGGTGAAGCTCGTCCGGTCGAACGCGGTGGCCGTGAGGCACACGCCGTTCACGGCGATGCTGCCGCCGGGCTCGACGTCGTCGAGCGTGACGCTGCCCGTGTCGAAGACGACCGTGACGTCGCCGCCGCGAGGCTCGATGGCCCGGACCGTCCCCACGCCTTGCACGATGCCGGTGAACATCAGCGTCGGTCCTCCACGGGGCGCAGTGTGACGCGCAGATCGGATCCGACCAGGCGCACGTCGGCATACGTGAAGCGGGATCGGTGCTCGAGCGACTGCAGCGGTTGCGGCAGTACGAACGACGGGCGCCCCGTGTCACCGAGGACGGTCGGTGCAAGATAAACCACGATTTCGTCGGCGAGCCCGGCCGTGAGGAAGCTGCCGGCGAGACGTGCGCCGGATTCGACCAGCACCTCGTTGCAGTCGCGCTCGGCCAGTCGTTCGAGCGCGATGGCCGGATCGAGCCGTCCGTGCGCATCGACCGGCAGCAGTTCCAGTTCGAATTGCAGTTGGCTGCGGATGCCGTGCGCCTGCAGTTGCGCGGCGCCGGCCTTGCTCGTCAGCAGCAGCGTGGCGTGCTCGTCGTTCGCGACCCTGGAGCGCGGCGGCAACTGGCCACGCGCGTCGAACACGACGCGCAACGGCACGCGGCCGTGCGTCTCGAACCGCGCATCACGCACGGTGAGCGCCGGATCGTCCGCGAGCACGGTGCCGATGCCGGTCAGCACCGCTGACGCGCGGGCTCGTAGCCGTTGCACGTCGGCACGCGCGGCAGGGCTGGTGATCCATTTGCTCGATCCGTCGGCGAGCGCGGTGCGACCGTCGATGCTCGAGCCCAGCTTGACGGTCACAAAGGGCCGACCGCGAGTCATGCGCGACACGAAGCCGCGATTGAGTTCCGCAGCCTCCGCGCCGAGCAGCCCGACGTCGGTGTCGATGCCCGCCTCGCGCATCCGGCGCATGCCCGCGCCGGCCACGCGCGGGTTCGGATCCGTCATCGCGACGACGACGCGCTGCGGGGAGGCCGCTACCAGGGCGTCGACGCAAGGCGGGGTGCGCCCATGATGGGCGCAAGGCTCCAGCGTGACGTAGACAGTACCGCCGCGTTCGCGACCCTGCGATTCGCGCAAGGCCAGCACCTCCGCGTGTGGCTCGCCGGCGCGCCGGTGCCACCCCTCGCCCACGACTTTACCGTCCGGATCGAGCAGCACGCAGCCGACGGCCGGGTTCGGCGCGGTCGAGTACTGGCCTCGCGTCGCCAGCTGGAGCGCGCGCGACATGTGGGCATGGTCCGCGACGGAGAATGACGGCCCCTGCATGTCCGGGCGCACTACTTCTTGCTGTCGCCGGCCGGCTCGCGACCGCCGCCCGCGGGCTCCGAGGCATCGCCCCCCGACGACCAGAGCGCGAGCTGGACGTCTTCCGCCGAACGAGGGCGACGGTGACGCAGTTTCTCGATCTCCTCGCGGAACGCATCGACGTCCTGGAAGCTCCGGTAGACCGAGGCAAACCTGACGTAGGCGACCTCGTCGAGCTGGTGCAGCTCGTCCATGACCAGTTCGCCGACCAGTCGCGCCGGCACCTCGCGCTCGCCGAGCGTGCGCAGCTTGTGACAGACGTGGTTCACGGCCGCGTCCACCGCCTCGCTCGCGACCGGGCGCTTCTCGAGTGCCTTCATCATGCCCGAACGCAGCTTGGTCTCGTCGAACGGCTCGCGCGTCGAGTCGCTCTTGACCACGCGTGGCATCACGAGCTCGGCCGACTCGAAGGTCGTGAAGCGCTCCCCGCACCGCAGGCATTCGCGCCGTCGTCGCACCTGCTGGCCCTCGGCCGAGAGGCGCGAGTCGATGACCTTGGTTTCCTCGAACGAGCAGAACGGGCAGTACATCGCTTGCGTGCTCTACGCCGGTGCCGTGCGAACCCGCCCGCCCGGTGATCTTCAGCGCCCGTAGACCGGGAAGCGCCGGCAGACCTGTTGCACCGCCGCGCGCGTCTTCGCGATCGCGGCCTCGTCGTGAACGTCCGTGAGGACGTCTGACATCCAGTGAGCGAGGTCGATCACCTCCGGCTCCTTGAAACCGCGCGTCGTGACCGCCGGAGTGCCGATGCGGATGCCGCTCGTGACCATCGGCGGTCGCGGGTCGTTCGGCACCGAGTTCTTGTTGACGGTGATGTGCGAGCGACCGAGCGCCGCATCGGCCTCCTTGCCGGTGAATGGCTTGTCGCTCAGGTCGAGCAGGAACAAGTGGTTGTCGGTGCCGCCGGAGACCACCCGGATGCCACGCTCCTGGAACACCTTCACCATTGCGCGTGCGTTCGCGACGACCTGCTTCTGGTAGTCGACGAACTCGGGCTGCTGCGCCTCGCGGAACGCGACGGCCTTCGCCGCGATCACGTGCATGAGCGGGCCGCCCTGCGTACCCGGGAAGATCATCGAGTTCAGTTTCCTGGTGATTTCGTCGTTCTCGCGCGCGAGGATCAGCCCGCCGCGCGGGCCCCGCAGCGTCTTGTGCGTGGTGGACGTCACGACGTCCGCAAACGGCACCGGATTGGGATAGACCCCGGCGGCGACGAGCCCCGCAACGTGCGCCATGTCGACCAGGAAATAGGCGCCGACCGCGTCCGCGATCGCGCGAAAACGCGGGTAGTCGAGCACGCGCGAATACGCCGAGAAGCCGGCGATGATCATCTTCGGCTTGTGCTCGTGCGCGAGCCGCTCGACCTGGTCGTAGTCGATCTCGCCGGTCGACGGGTTCAGCCCGTATTGCACGGCGTTGAAGATCTTGCCCGAAAAATTGACCTTGGCGCCGTGCGTCAGGTGGCCGCCGTGGTCGAGGCTCATGCCGAGCAGCGTGTCGCCGGGCTTGAGCAGCGCGAAGTACGCGGCCGCG
>DASUMQ010000257.1:0-2100 GCA_036277615.1 Steroidobacteraceae bacterium | reverse complement strand
GTGAGGTATGCCATGTGCTTGTCATCGCGATCGGTCGATTTCCAGAACCGGCGGCGGTTGCGGCGCACGTACCAGTTGCTGAGCTGATCGACGAAAGCCTCCAGCGCCTCGCCCGCCGTTCGCGCGTCGTAGCGGTCGAGGGACTCGGTCACCACGCTGACAGTCCGGAAGGTGAGCGCCATCGCCCAGCGATCGATCTCCGGCCGTTCGGAAACCGGCACGTCGCGGTCAAGGTCGACGTCGTCGAGGCGCGCATACAGCACGAAGAACCCGTACGTGTTCCAGAACGTGTTGATGAACGAACTCGCGACGTCGGCGACGATGTCCACCGAAATGCGCTTCGGGACGTCCGGCGAGAGCCGGGCGAGAAAGTACCAGCGCAAAGCATCGGCACCGACCGTATCGAACACTTCGTAAGGGTCGATGATGTTGCCGAGCGACTTGGACATCTTCTTGCCGTCCTTGTCGACGATCAGGTTCAGGCAGACGCAGTTGCGATACGCCACGCTGTCGGAAACGAGCGTTGCGATCGCGTGCAGCGTATAGAACCAGCCGCGCGTCTGGTCGATCGCCTCGCAGATGAAGTCGGCGGGGAAATGCTTCTCGAACTGATCCCGATTCTCGAACGGGTAATGCCACTGGGCGTAGGACATGGCGCCCGAATCGAACCAGCAATCGATGACCTCCGGCACGCGCCGCCAGGTCCGGCCGTCCGCTTCGAAGGTCACGTCATCGACGGCCGGGCGGTGCAGGTCGAGGCCCGCGAGGCTCTGCCCCGTCATTGCTTCGAGCTCGGCGACTGACCCGATGCAGCGGTAGTTTTCCTCGCCGTCGGTCCAGACGGGGAACGGGGTGCCCCAGAAGCGCTCGCGCGACAAAGCCCAGTCCACGTTGTTCTCTAGCCAGTTACCGAAGCGGCCATCGCGAATGTGCTCAGGCACCCAGTTGATCTGCCGGTTGAGTTCCGTCATTCGCGCGCGGAAGTCGGAGGTCCGGATGTACCACGCGTTCTTCGCGTAATAGATGATCGGGTCGCCGGTGCGCCAGCCGAACGGGTAGTTGTGCGTGTAGCGTTCGGAACGGAACATGAGGCCCCGCTCCTTCAGGAGCCGGATCAGCGGCTTGTCGGCGTCCTTGAAGAAGAGCCCGGCGACCGGTTCGACGGCGTCCACGAAATGCCCGTCGAGCCCCACGCCATGCACGACCGGCAACCCGTTCGCCTGCCCGAGCGCCAGGTCGTCCACGCCGTAGGCGGGGGCGGTGTGCACGATGCCGGTGCCGTCCGCCGTGCTGACGAAGTCGGCCGCATATACCGTGAACGCGTTCGGCGACTCGACGTCGAGGTAGTCGAACAAGCGCTCGTAGCGCGTGCCGACGAGCTCTGCGCCCTTGACGGTCCTGAGCACCCGGTGCTCGATGTCGCGTAACACCGCCGCGCGCAGCGCCTCGGCGACGATGAGGGTCTGCCCTTTCGACGCACAGTAGCTGTAGTCGATGCCGGCGCCAACCGCCAGCGCGACGTTCGACGGCAGCGTCCATGGCGTCGTCGTCCAGACCAGGAAGTACGTGTTGTCGGTCCCGGCGAGCTTGAAGCGCACGGTGATCGACGGATCCTCGACCTCCCGGTAGCCGAGCGCGAGCTCATGCGACGAGAGGGTCGCGCCGATGCGCGGGTCGTAGGGCACGACCTTGTAGCCCTTGTAGATGAGACCCTTGTCCCAGATCGTCCGCAGCAGGTACCAGACCGATTCGATGAAGCTGTTGTCGAGCGTGTAGTAGGCTTCGTCCAGGTTGACCCAGAAACCCATGCGCTCCGTCATCTTTTCCCAGTCACCGATGTAGGTCATGACCGAGTCGCGGCACAGCCGCGTGAACTCATCGATGCCGACTTTCTCCTCGATCTCGCGCTTGTCGTAGGTCTCGATTCGGCCCTCGGCCTTGAGCTTCTTTTCCACCTCGTGCTCGACGGGCAGCCCGTGCGTATCCCAGCCGGCCTTGCGCGGGACGTGGAAGCCGCGCATCGTCTTGTAACGCGGGTACAGGTCCTTGAAGCTGCGGGCGAGCACGTGGTGGATGCCCGGGCGGCCGTTTGCGGTCGGC
>DASUMQ010000256.1:0-16260 GCA_036277615.1 Steroidobacteraceae bacterium | reverse complement strand
CTACCAGGGCCGGGAAGTCGTCGGGTTGCGGCTCAACTTCTCGAAGCGCTACATCACGCTCGCGCCGGTCGCCACCGTCGTCGGCCTCGCTTTCCGGCTCTACGACCCCGACAGGCTGCTCGGTGGCGACAAGGTGGACTATGGCATCACGTGCGCGCTGATTCCGCGCGACACGCCGGGGCTGACCATCGGTCGGCGGCACTTCCCGCTCAACGTGCCGTTCCAGAACGGGCCGTTGGCAGGACAGGATGTCTTCGTGCCAATCGATTTCATCATCGGCGGCCCCGGGATGGCGGGCCAGGGCTGGCGCATGCTGGTGGAGCAACTCTCGGTCGGCCGCTGCATCTCGCTGCCGTCGAACTCCGCCGGCGGCGCGAAGGCCGGCATCTTCGCGTCGGCCGCCTACGCACGGCTGCGCAAGCAGTTCAACCAGCCCGTGGGAAAGTTCGAAGGGGTCGAGGCGGCCCTCACGCGCATGGCGGGCGCGGCATACATCATCGACGCGGCGCGCTCGGTCACGACCGGCGCGATCGACGGCGGCGAAAAACCCGCCGTGCCGGCCGCGATGCTCAAGTACCACTGCACGGAGCTCGCCCGGCAGGTCGCGAACGACGCGATGGACGTGCACGGTGGCAAAGGCATCTGCCTCGGCCCGAAGAACTACCTGGGCCGCGGTTACCAGATCGTGCCGGTCGCGATCACGGTCGAGGGCGCAAACATCCTCACGCGCAGCCTGATGATCCTCGGGCAGGGTGCGATCCGCTGCCACCCGTACGTGCTGCGGGAAATGAATGCCGCAAAGGACAAGGACAAGCGACGCAGCCTGCGCGAGTTCGACCGCGCGCTGTTCGGGCACATCGGGTACACGCTGGGCAACGCCGCGCGGTCCCTGGTGACGGCGCTCACGCTCGCGCGCTTCTCGGCCGTTCCCGAAACCGGCGCCACGCGGCGCTATTACCAGCACGTAAACAGCTTCAGCGCGCGCTTCGCGTTTGCGACCGACATGGCGATGCTCGCGCTCGGCGGCTACCTCAAGCAGAAGGAGCACCTTTCGGCCCGGCTCGGCGACGTGCTCTCGGCGCTCTACCTGGCGTCGATGGTACTCAAGCATTACGAGAACCAGGGTCGGCACGAGGCCGACCTGCCGCTGGTCGAGTGGTGTTGTCGCACGCTGCTCTACAAGGCGCAGGAACAGCTGCACGGATTCCTGCGCAACTTCCCGAATCGCTGGCTCGCGGGGTTCATGCGCCTGGTGGTCTTCCCGCGCGGTCGGACGTATTTCGCACCGAGCGACCGGCTCGGCCGCCGGATCGTCGAACCGCTGATGATGCCGAGCGCGACGCGCGACCGGCTCGCGCAGGGCATCTACCGCACGATCGAGCCGGGCAACGTGATCGGCCTGCTGCAGGAAGCGCTCGAGCTGTCGGTCATCGCCGAGCCGCTCGAAAAGCGGGTTCGCGTCGAAGGCGTCAAGACCGGTCGCGTCACCGCGCTCGACCTGCCGGGCCAGGTCGAGCAGGCGCTCGCGGTCGGCCTGATCGACGCGCGCGAGGCGAACGTGCTGCGGCAGTACGACCGCAAGGTCATGGAGATCATCCACGTCGACGATTTCGCGAGCGAGGAACTCATGGCCGGCGGGCAGGTCGAGCCGGAAGAGGCGCGGCGCAGGCCTCAGGTCGCCTGAGCGAGCGAGCGGTCACCCAGGAAATTCAACACCTCCGCGTTGAATCGCGCGGCTGCTCCCAAGTTGGAGAGGTGCGCGGCCGGCAGCTCGACGATCCGCGCACCGGTTATCTTCGCGGCGTACTCGCGCGCTGCCTCGAGCGGCGGCGCCGGATCCTGCAGCCCGGCCACCACGAGCACCGGCCGCTCGATCGCGGCGAGCATGTCCCGCTCGTCGAATCCCGCCAGCGCTTCGCAGCACGCTGCGTAGCCCTCGGGTGGAGTCGCGAGAAACGACGCCCGGACCGCAGCCACGGTGCGTGGCTCGCGCTCGCGGAACTCGGCGGTGAACCAGCGCTCCATCGTCGCATCGACGAGGCCGCCCAGCCCGTCGCGGCGCACGATCGCCGCGCGCGCGAGCATCGCATCGGCGGCGCCCAGCCAGGGCACCGTGTTGCAGAACACGAAGCGATCGAAGCGTTCCGGCGCGTGCGCGGCGAGCCAGATACCCGTCGCGCCGCCCATCGACAGTCCGCAGAAATCGGCGCGTTCGATGCCGGCCGCGTCGAGCAACCGGAGCACGTCCTCGGCCAGCAGTTCGATCGAATACGGCCCGCGCGTGACGGCGCTGCGCCCGTGCCCTCGGGTGTCGTAGCGCAGCACGCGGCGGTGCCGTGCGAACGCGTCGACCTGCGGAGCCCACATCTCGAGCGACGAGCCCAGCGAATTCGAGAGCACCAGGCACGGCGCGTCGACCGGGCCGTCGACGGCGACGTGGAACTCGCAACCATTCGCCTGGAGCTGCGGCATGGCGACTAGGACGACGGCAGCAGGCGTGCAAGCAGGGCGCCCGCCCGCTCGTAGTCGAACCGCTCCAGCAACCGACCGAGCTCGGCGTCGTGCGGGCCAGCCGCGGTCCGCGACATCGCGCGGTAGAACTCCTTCGCGGAAATGTCGTCGTTTGCGACGAGACGTTGCAGGCTGCGCAACTGACCGATGCCGTCGTCGGTCGTTGCGGACGGCAGCGGCGTGGTCGCGACCGCGCCCGTTGCCCGGTCCGGTGCGGTCGGCTGCGCGTGCGACGGAAGCCAGCGACGCATCACCCGGGACAGTTCGCGCGGGTCGATCGGCTTCGGGATCAGGTCGTTCATGCCGGCCTCGAGACAGACGCGACGATCCTCGTCGTAGACGCTCGCCGTCATCGCGATGATCGGCGTGGCGCCGTGGTCCGGCAGCGTGCGCAGGATGCGCGCGGCCTCCAAGCCGTTCATCCGCGGCATCTGCAGGTCGAGCAGGATCGCACCGTAGACCTCCGAGCGCGCCTTCGCGACGGCCTCGCGCCCATCGTGCGCGACCTCGACCTCGTACCCGTCGAGGCGCAGGAATGTCTGCGCGATTTCCAGGTTGAGGTCGTTGTCGTCCACGAGCAGCAGGCGGCGCGGAGCCGGGGCTGCCGGCAAGCGGAACGGTTCGGCCGGCAGACTCGCCTGCGTCGGGTCCGCCCGCGACAGCGGCACCTTGAACCAGAACGTGGAACCCCGACCGGGCTGGCTTTCGACGCCGATCTCGCCGCGCATCAATTGCGCGAGCCTCAGGCACAGCGCGAGGCCGAGCCCCACGCCGCCGAAGCGGCGCGCGATCCCACCCTCGCCCTGTTCGAAGGCCTGGAAGAGCCGGCGACGCTGGTCCTCGCCCAGGCCGATGCCGGTGTCGGCGACCTCGAAACAGACGACCGTGTGGTCGTCGCTCCGGCCGGCAACCCGCACGATGAAGCGGATCTCGCCGCGCTCGGTGAACTTGACGGCGTTGGTCGCGAAATGGACCAGCACCTGGCGCAGGCGTTGCGCGTCGCCGCGCAGCAAGGTCGGCGCGTCGGGAGCGAGATCGATCGACACCTCGAGTCCCTTCTGCGCGGCCTGCGACGCGATCAACCCGACCACGCCCGCGACGACCTGGGCCGGCG
The DNA here is from genome assembly GCA_036277615.1 of Steroidobacteraceae bacterium. Lineage (GTDB taxonomy): Bacteria > Pseudomonadota > Gammaproteobacteria > Steroidobacterales > Steroidobacteraceae > RPQJ01. Next base: position 12,635 of record DASUMQ010000256.1, on the reverse strand, counting down.
AGAAATCCTGCGCGGCGAGCCTGACCTGTCCCGCCTCGATGCGCGAGAGATCGAGAATGTCGTCGATGAGCCCGAGCAGGTGTTCCGCGGCCGCGAGCACTTTATCGATCTGCGCCCGCACGGCCGGATCCTCGACATCGCGTCGCAGGATGTGGTTGAGGCCGATGATCGTGTTCATCGGCGTGCGGATCTCGTGGCTCATGCCGGCGAGGAACGCGCTCTTCGCCGCGAGCGCCGCCTCGGCCGCGTCCTTGGCTGCCGCGAGTTCGGCCGTGCGCAACTCGACGAGTTCCTCGAGCCTGCGCCGCGATTCGGAGCGACCCGGATCGCGCCGATCGAGCCCGGCGTAGGTGCCCGTGTCACTCACGGGTCTTCTCGGCGGGATCGGGATGACGCCGGCTGATCTCGCGGAACTCCGGCTCGATCGCGATGAACGCGTCCACGACTTCCGGATCGAAGTGCCGGCCGCGGTCGCCGCACACGACCCGCAGGATCTCCTCGTGCGGCCAGGCCTGCTTGTAGACACGGCGACAGGTCAGCGCGTCGAACACGTCGGCGAGGGCCATCAGTCGCGCCGAGAGCGGAATGCTTACGCCGGCCAGCCCGTTCGGGTAGCCGCTGCCGTCCCACTTCTCGTGGTGACACGCGGCGATTTCCTGTGCGATGCGCAGGAACTCGAGCGCGTCGTGGCCGTTCGTGCTGGTCGAGGCGGTGTCCGGCGACACGCGCCGGATGGCTTCGGCGATCGCCTCGGCCCCGCACTCCGCGTGCCGCTTCATCGCCACGAATTCCTCGGGCGTGAGTGCGCCCGGCTTGAGCAGGATGTGGTCGGGGATCGCCACCTTGCCGATGTCGTGCAGCGGCGCCGCGCGGACGATCTTCTCGAGACGGCCGTCGCGCAGCTCGTCGACGTAGCGTCCCGTGCGCAGCAGTTGCCGCCCGAGCGCGCGCACGTAGTGCTGCGTGCGGACGATGTGGTTGCCGGTCTCGTTGTCGCGCGCCTCGGCGAGCGCCGCCAGTGCGTGCAGCGCCACGTCCTTGACGAGCTCCGCCTCGCCCTTGAGCAGGTCGCGGGCACGCTTGAGTTCGACGTGGGTGCGCACGCGCGCCTGCAGGATGCCGGGCTGCACGATCGGCTTGGTCACGTAGTCGACTGCGCCGCGATCGAGTCCGAGCCGCTCGTCTTCGAGCGAGTCTCTGGCCGTGACGAAAATCACCGGGATGTCGTGGGTCTCCGGCTGGGCGCGCAGCGCCTCCAGCACCGCGTAGCCGTCCATGACCGGCATCATGATGTCGAGCAGGATGACGTCCGGCAGCGGCGGCGTGCGCGCGGCACGCAGGCCGCGTTCACCCGACGTGGCGACCTTGACGTGGTAGTGCAGCTTGAGGAGGCCGCCGATGACGTCGAGGTTGTCGGGTTCGTCGTCGATGATCAGCACGGTCGCACCTGCGACGTGTACCGCTGTGGCTGGCACTGCCATCTCTCGACCGTCGCTCGGCGTCCGGGTTGCCGTGGTCCCGGGGATGGTACCGGTTGCGCGTGGCACCCGCCACGAACACTCCGACGTGCACTTGGCTTTGCGTTAAAGTCTCGACGTGGGGCGCGCCGACGAGCAGGAAACGGTCATCTACGAGGTCAACCTCGAGGCCGACGCGGCAATCGAGGCGCCGTTCGACACGTGGTTGCGCGATCACGTCGCGGACATGCTGCAGCTGCCCGGGTTCCTGTCGGCCGAGGTGCTCGCCGACGCCGCTGCCCCTACCGGTCGCATACGGCGCACCGTGCAATACCGGATGCGGGACCAGGCCGCGCTCGACCGCTACCTGCGCGAGCACGCGCCGCGGATGCGTCAGCACGGCATTGCACTGTTCGGCGATCGCTTCACCGCCGACCGGCGCACGCTGGCACACCGCGAGGAGTTCATCCGCGGCCAGGTCTCCACCGAGAACTGCCTCAACTGCGGCGAAGTGCTCACCGGGCAGCATTGCTCGCATTGCGGCCAGCGCGCCAAAGTGCGCGTGCTCTCGCTCGGCGGCCTGCTGCGCGACCTGTTCGGCGACCTGACGGACTTCGACTCACGGATCTGGCGCACGCTCGTCCCGCTCGCGTTCCGCCCCGGCACGCTGACCTCGGAGTACCTGCGCGGACGGCGCACGCACTACACGCCGCCGTTCCGGATGTACCTCGTGCTGAGCGTCGCGTTTTTCCTCGCGACCTCGATCGGCGCCAATCCAGGCGACGCGATGCGCCTGAACGTCGGCGAGGACGGCGCCAACCTGCAGATCATCGACGGCTCGAGCGAGCAGGCCGCTGCGGACGCGGAGCCCACGGCCGGAGCCGAACGGCCAGCGTCGCCGGCGACCTCCACGCCTGCTGCTGCCTCACCCGCGCCGCAGGGCGATGCGGCGGCGCCGGCTGTGGCGAAGCTCGAACCCGAACGCCAGCAAGTGGTGGACGCGATCATCGCGAAGCTGCCCAAGTCGGAGCGGGAGGGCGCACGGCGCGAACTCGAGCGCGAGATCGGCAAGCTCACGCCCGAGGAAACGGCCGCCGTGACGCGCCTCGTGAACGATCCGTGCGGCGAATCGAACCTGCAGCTCGCGATCGGGCCCTGGGGCGAGAAGTACGAGCCCCGGCTGCGCGATGCGTGCCGCAGGATCATGGCGGACTCGAAGTCGTTCGGCCGCGCGCTGTACGAGAACATCCCGAAGATGATGTTCATCTTCCTGCCGCTGATCGCCGCCGTGATGTTCGTGCTCTACCTCGGTTCCGGTCGCTATTACGTCGAGCACCTGCTGTTCTTCGTGCACTACCACGCGTTCTTCTTCCTCGGCGGACTGGCGATCGTCGTGCTGGACCGGAGCGCCGGTTTGTTCGGGAACTCGCCGATCGCCGGCGCGCTGCGCTTCCTCGAAGGCGCACTCACGTTCGTGCTCGTCTTCTACGTGCCGTATTACCTCTATCGCGCCATGCGTCGCGTCTACGGCCAGGGCCGCGTCGTCACATTGTTCAAGTATTCGCTGCTCGGCATCGGCTACGTATTCTTCATGGCGTTGACCGCGGTCGGCCTGCTGTTCTACACGGCGCTGACGCTGTGAGCGGACCTGCATGAGTACGCCGCGAGCGATCCTGCACGTCGACATGGACGCGTTCTATGCGTCCGTCGAGCAGCGCGATCAGCCGGAGCTGCGCGGCAAGCCGGTCATCGTCGGCGGGGGCGGCAACCGCGGGGTGGTCGCCGCGGCGAGCTACGAGGTCCGCACGTTCGGCGTGCACTCGGCCATGCCGACGCGCGAGGCGTTGCGCCGCTGCCCGGGCGCCATCGTCGTCCCCCCGCGCATCGGGCATTACAGCGCGGTCTCGCGCCAGATCTTCGCGGTGTTCCACGAGTTCACGCCGCTCGTGCAGGGTCTTTCACTCGACGAGGCGTTCCTCGACGTGACGGCGAGCCTCGGCGCACTCGGCAGCGCGGAACGGATCGCGCACGAAATCAAGCGCCTGATCCGCGAGCGCACGCAGCTCACCGCGTCGGTCGGCGTGGCGCCGAACAAGCTCGTGGCCAAGATCGCGTCAGACCTGCGCAAGCCCGACGGGCTCGTCGTCGTGCGACCGGACGAGGTGCGCGACCTCCTCGACCCCCTCCCGATCCGCAAGCTGTTCGGGCTCGGGCCGAAGACGGCGCCCAAGGTCGAGGAGCTCGGCATCCACACGCTCGGGCAATTGCGCCAGGCGCCGGCCGCGCGATTGCGACCGTTGTTCGGTCGTTACACCGAGCGCGTGCAGCAACGCGCAGCCGGCATCGACGACCGCCCGGTCGTCCCCGACGAGGACGAAAAGCAGATCAGCGCCGAGGAGACTTTCGACACGGACATCGCCGATCGCGCACGGCTGCACGCAGAAGTCACGCGGCTCGCGGACAAGGCCTGTGCAAGGCTGCGGGCGCGCGGACTCGTCGGCGGCTGCGTCACGGTCAAGATCCGCCGCGGCGACTTCACGACCTACACACGCCAGCGCGGGTTCGAGCCGCGCACCCGCGAGACACGCGTCGTCGCGCGGATTGCGGGCGAACTGCTGGACGGTTGGCTCCGGACGCAGCCACGCGCCGCCTTGCGGTTGCTCGGCGTGGGGCTGAGCGACCTCGCCCAGGAGGTGCAGGCCGACCTGTTCGCCGCACCGGAGTCGACGCGCAACCGCCAACTCGACGCCGCGGTCGACGAGATCCGCCAGAAGTTCGGGTCGGTGGCCCTGAAGGCGGCCAGTTCGCTCAAGCCAGGGGATAGGGGTTAGGGGATAGGGGATAGCGAAGAGGCGCTTCGCGCTCCCGCCCTCTATCCGCTATCCGCTATCCGCTATCCGCTTCCCATCCCCTATCCCCTATCCCCTATCCCCTGCCTGAGGCATGATGGGCGTTCGCCGAACGCGTCCTAACTCCCGATGTACACGAGCTTTTTCGGCCTCCAGGAAAAACCGTTCGCGATCACGCCCGACCCGCGCTACCTCTACCTGAGCGAGCGGCACGCGGAGGCGCTGGCGCACCTGCTCTACGGCATCAACGAGGCCGGCGGGTTCATCCAGCTGACGGGCGAAGTCGGCACCGGCAAGACGACGGTGATCCGCAGCCTGCTCGAGCAGTTGCCGGGCCACGCCGAGGTCGCCCTGATCCTGAACCCGCGCGTCACGCCCGCCGAGTTCCTGCTCACGATCTGCGAAGAGCTGCACCTTCAGGTGCCCGAGCACGGGCGCGACAGCACCAAGGCGCTCATGGACCTGCTCGGGCATTACCTGCTCGAAGCGCACGCGCGGGGTCGGCGCGTCGTGCTGATCGTCGACGAAGCGCAGAACCTGAGTCCGCAGACGCTGGAACAGGTGCGCCTGCTCACGAACCTCGAGACCGCGACGACGAAGCTGCTGCAGATCATCCTGATCGGGCAGGAGGAACTGCGCACGCTGCTCGAGCAGGCCGACCTGCGCCAGCTGGCGCAGCGCATCACCGGCCGCTATCACCTGAGCCCGCTCTCGCGCGAGGAGAGCGCCGGGTACGTCAAGCATCGGATGCGCGTGGCCGGCGCCACCGCTGAGGCGTTCACGCCGGGTGCGCTCAAGGAAGTCCACCGCCTGAGCGGCGGCATCCCACGCGTGATCAACGTGGTCTGCGACCGCGCCCTGCTCGGGGCGTTCACGCGCGAGGACCATCGTGTCGGCCCGGCCTACATCCGGCAGGCCGCGGCCGAGGTCTATGGCCGCCCGGTCCCCGCGCCGTGGTTGCGCTGGGCCACGATCAGTGCGGTCACCGCCGCGCTGGCGCTGGTCGCATTCGGCGGATGGTCGCTGCTCGCGAACCGCGAAGCCACCCGCATGTCCACGGCGGGCGCGCCCGCCGCGGCGTCGCAGTCCGACCCGGCTCCCGTCGCGGTCAACGCAGTCGCGGAAGCGCCCGGGCCGCCGCCCCCGCCGCCGCTCGACGAACTGCTCGTGCAGAACGCGAACGACACGACCACCGAGGCCGCGCTCGGAAAACTGTTCCAGCGCTGGAACCTCGCATATGCGCCGAACCGCGGGCGCGGCTGCGACCAGGCGACCGCACAGGGCCTCGAGTGCCTGTTCCAGAAGGGCTCGTGGGCGCAGCTGCGCACGCTGAACCGCCCGGCGATCCTCACGCTGACCGACGACCTCGGCAGCACTCACCAGGTCGTGCTCGTCGGCCTCGACGACGAAGCCGCCACCATCGACCTCGGCGGCGCGCCGCGCGACGTGCCGATCGCCTCGATCTCGCGCTACTGGTTCGGCGACTTCCTGCTGCTCTGGCGACCACCGCTCGCGGTCGTCAAGTCGCTCGCTCCGGGCATGCGCGGCGCCGAGGTCAAGTGGCTGCGCGAGAACTTGCGCGTCGCGCAGGGCCTGCCCGAGGCGGCGCCAGGCAGCGATTTCTACGACGAGGAGCTCACGCGGCTCGTGCAGGATTTCCAGCGCGATCACCGGCTCAATGCTGACGGCGTCGCGGGCGTGCAGACACAGATCGTGCTCGACACCGTGCTCAACCCGGCAGACTCGCCCACGCTCGGTGGCGAGGCCTCCAGCGTCGGCGGCTGAGCATGTCGTTCATCCTCGACGCCCTGCGCAAGTCCGAGCACGCACGGCAGAAGCAGACCGGCCCGGGGTTCGCCGAGGTGCCGGTCGCCGTCGCAAAGCCGAAGACGAACGTGTGGGCGACGGCGGCCATCGCGCTGCTGCTCGTGAACCTCGTAGCGGTCGGCGTGCTGCTTTTGCGACGCGCGAACCAGGACCCGCCGACTCCGGTCGCGGCGAAGGAGCCCGCGGCGACCACGACGGGCGCCGCCTCCGGCGCGAACTCCGTCGAGGCACCGCAGTCGCCGGCCGCCAACCCGACCACGGCCGCAGGAACGGGCCCGACGCTGGCTCCCCCTGCCGCACCGCGCACCGCACCGGAGACGCCGGCACCTTCGCCACCGCGTGCCGCCGAGGCCGGTCGCAATCCGCTCGCCCAGGAAGTGGGCGAGACCGAGGCATCCGGAGTCGAGCGTTCGGTCGCAGAGGCCGCCGCAGCCGTGCCGGCGGGGCCGCCGGCCGTGACACGACAAGGCTCGGCGCCCGCGCGTCGCGGCGGGTCGGTCGTCTACGCGCCGGTTCCGGAGACGGACGACGCACCCTATTCACCACCGCCGGCCGCACCCCGCTCCGAACCGGCGTCCGACGGCCTGCCGACCGCCGACGAAGTGACCGCGCGCGGCGGCGCGCCCGCATTGCACCTGGACCTGCACGTCTACGCGCCCTCGCCGGCGCAGCGCTTCATCTTCGTCAATTCGCGCAAGTACCGTGAAGGCGACGCGCTGCAGGAAGGCCCGGTGGTGGAGCAGATCACCGCGACGGGCGCCGTGCTGAGCTATCGCGGCAGCCGGTTCAGGTTGTCCAACGACTGAGCGCAGGGAGTCGTTCGCGCGTGAACGCCGTATCGGTGGCGGCCGACAGCCTCGACGGGCTGCGCCTCAACTTCGCGCTGCAGGCGGGCATCTTTCGACTGCTGTCGCAACAGGAACACCTCAACAAGATCAACGTGTTCCCGGTGCCGGACGGCGACACCGGCACCAACCTCGCGCTCACGGTCCATGCCGTGCTCGGGGCGTTGCGCAAGTGGCCGGACACGCACGCGGGCAAGACGCTCACGCGCGTGGCCGATGCGGCGCTCGACGGCGCACGCGGCAACTCCGGCGCGATCCTCGCGCAGTTCTTCCTCGGCCTCTGCGACCGCCTCGGGCACCTGCATCGCCTGGACCCCGACGACTTCGCCGAGGGCGTGGGCGGCGGCGCCGACTATGCGCGCGAGAGCCTGAGCGAACCGCGCGAAGGCACGATCCTGACGGTGCTGACCGACTTCGCGCATGCCGTGCAGCGTGCGCGTCGCGAAGGCATCGCCGATTTCCGTTCGTTGCTTCGCCGCGGCGTCGTGGTCGCACAGGCCTCGCTCGAGCAGACGACGTTCCAGCTCGAGGCGCTGCGCAAGGCCAACGTCGTCGACGCCGGCGCACAGGGCTTCGTCGAGTTGATCACGGGATTGAGTGAGTACCTCGACAGCGGTGCGGAGGCGGCCCCGCCGGCCGGCGCCGCCGCGGTCGTGCTCGACACGTCGAGCGAGCCGGCCGCGGGGGACGCGGAAGACCTCGCCTACCGCTACTGCACCGAGTGCGTCGTCACCGGCGAGCACGTCGATCGACGTCACCTGCGCGAGGAACTCTCCGCGCTCGGCGGCAGCCTCGTCGTCGCGGGACTCCAGCACAAGGTGCGCGTGCACGTCCACGTCAACGATCCTGCCGAAGTGTTCCGGGTCGCCGCGCGCTTCGGGGAGGTCTCGGGGCAGAAAGCCGACGACATGCAGCGGCAGCAGCATGCCGCCCACCTCGCGCGACACCGCGTCGCCGTGGTCGTCGACTCCGCCGCGGACATTCCCGAGGAGGAGATGGACCGGCTCGGCATCCACATGGTGCCGGTGCGCGTGCACTTCGGCGAGCGCAGCTACCTGGACAAGGTCGGGCTCAGCCCCGAGGAGTTCTACGCCGAGATCGCCCGCGGCGGCGCGCCGCCGAAGACCTCGCAGCCGCCCCCCGGCGATTTCCGACGGCAGTTCGAGTTCCTGGGCTCGCATTTCGACGCGGTCGTCTCGATCAACCTGACCAGTCGCGCGAGCGGCACGCACGCAGCCGCCGAAACGGCAGCGGCGCGCACGGCGACACACGGCACGATCACGGTGATCGACAGCCGTACCGCCTCGCTCGGGCAGGGACTGATCGCGATGTACGCTGCCGAGTGCGCCGCCGCCGGGCATGACGAGCAGGCCGTCATCGCCGCGGCGCGCGCCGCGATCCCGCGGACGCGCACGTTCGGGATGGTGGGTTCGCTCGACTACGCCGTGCGCGGCGGCCGCGTGCCTCGCTGGGTCCAGCGTGTCGCCGACGCGCTGCGACTGGTGCCGGTGCTGCATGCGGACCGGGAGGGTCGCGTGACGCTGGGGGGCGTGCTGTTCGGGCGCAACGATGCGACAGCGAAGTTCGCGCGCTTCGTGCGGCGGCGCATGCGCGCAGACCGTTCCTACCGCGTGCTGGTCGGCCATGCCAACTGCGAGGCGGAGGGCCAGTGGCTGCTCGAGATGCTCCGCGGGTCGAACGTCGGCGATGCCCGGCTGATCCCGCTCGGCACGGCCCTCGGCGCGCACGGCGGACCGGGTATGCTCGTGGCTGCATTCCAGGACTACGAGGCGCCGCGACGCGCGCAGGACCCATGAAGCTAGAGACGCTCGCGATCCATGCCGGTCGCCAGGTCGACCCGGCCACCGGGGCGCTGCGCGAACCGCTGCACCTGTCGACGACGTTCGAGCGCGACGCCGACGGTGAGTACCCGCGCGGCTACAACTACACGCGGTCGGGCAACCCCAACCGCGCGACGCTCGAGCGGGCGGTCGCGGCGCTCGAGCGCGGTCACGAGGCCGTTGCGTTCGGCTCGGGCTCGGCGGCCACGCTCGCCGTATTCAACCTCGCCGCGCCCGGCGGCCGCATCGTCTGCGGCGCCGATTGTTACTACGGCACGGCGAAGCAGTTGCGCGAGATCGTGCCGGGGTGGGGCGTCGAGGTCGAGTTCGTCGACACCACGAACCTCGCGGCCGTCGAGGCGGCGCTCGGACGTGGCCGGACGAGCCTGCTCTGGTTCGAGACGCCGACGAACCCGATGCTGCAGGTGTCGGACATCGCGGCGCTCGTCGAACTCGCGCACGCGCACGGTGCGCTGGCCGGCTGCGACAACACGTTCGCGAGCCCCGTGCTGCAGCGACCGCTCACGCTCGCCGCCGACCTCGCGATGCACAGCACGACCAAGTACCTCGGGGGGCACAGCGACGTGCTGGGCGGGGTCGTCGTCACGCGCGAGCCGGGTCGCGGGCTCGACGGCCTGCGGCACTTCCAGTCGATCGGCGGTGGCGTGCCCTCGCCGTTCGACTGCTGGCTCGTGCTGCGCAGCCTCGCCACGCTGCCGCTGCGCGTGCGGCAGCAGGCCGCCAATGCCCTCGCGGTCGCGCATTTCCTGCACGCCGATCGTCGCCGCGTGCAGGCGGTGCATTACGCCGGCCTGCCGGACCATCCGGGCCATCGCGTCGCGCTGCGGCAGATGGACGGCGGGTTCGGTGCGGTACTGTCGCTCGAGGTTCCCGGTGGCAAGGAGCCTGCGCTCGCGGTGGCGGCCCGCGTCAAGCTGTTCACGCGCGCGACGAGCCTGGGCGGCGTCGAGAGCCTGATCGAGCATCGCGCGTCGATCGAGGGGCCGCAGAGCCAGACGCCGCAGGGCCTGCTGCGACTGTCGATCGGACTGGAGCACGTCGAGGACCTGATCGCCGACCTCGACCAGGCGCTGGGCGCGGCGTAAACGCGGGAACCGGTCCGTCAGGGGGTTTCGACCGGACGGCCCCGCTCGACCCAGGCCTGCATGTCGCCTTCCAGGTGCGACACGCGCGTGTACCCGTTCGCGGCGAGCACGTCGGCGGCCAGCGCCGAGCGGCGGCCCGAACGACAGTACAACACGACGTCCTTGTCTTTCGGCACCTCACCCAGCCGCGCAGCGAGCTGGTCGTGCGGCACGTTGACCGCGCCGGGCACGTGACCCGCCGCGAACTCCTGCGGCGTGCGCACGTCGAGCACGAACAGGTGGTCCGCGTGCTGCGTCTGGTGCTGGACCAGCTGCTCCTGCGTCATCGTGGCGACTTTCGCAGGCGGCGTGGGCTGCACGGGGTCGGCGGCCAGCGTCACGGCCGCGAGCAGCGAGCCCACGACCGCCAGCAGCACGGTTCGAATCTTCGCGGTCAGAACTGATGTCGTCATGGCAGGCTCCTCCGGACGTGCGGCCCTGCAGCGCCAGCCGCGGCATGGGCAGGGCATGGTCCCACTTGTCGCGCGCGACGATCGTCGGCAAATGGGCCTGATCGACGTGCGCAAATCACGCCATGCGCGATCCGCTAATCACCGATCACGGCGTCCGCTTCGATTTCGACGAGCATCGCCGGATCGATCAGCCGCGAGACCTCGACCATCGCGGTGGCGGGCCGGATCGCGCCAAACACCTCGCCGTGTGCCCGGCCGATCGCTTCCCACTGCGCGATGTCGGTGACGTACATGCGCGTGCGCACGACGTCCTCGAGCCGCGCGCCGGCACGCTCGAGCGCGGCCCGGATGTTCGCGAGGACCTGGCGTGTCTGTGCGCCGGCGTCGCCGTGACCCACCAGGCTGCCGTCCGGGCCGATCGCGGTCGTGCCCGAGACGAAGACCATCGCGCCGACGCGAACAGCGCGTGAATAGCCGACCACCGGCTCCCACGGCGTGCCGGTGGCGTAGTTGGTGCGGGTGTTAGAGGTGGTCACGTCGAATCTCCTCGAGCCTGGACGGGCAAGCCGGCGAGCCGTCGCAACGCGTCGCCCGACACGCGCTGCACGGTCCAGTCGTCCATCGCGACGGCGCCGAGCTTGCGATAGAACCGGATCGCGGGCTCGTTCCAGTCGAGCACCGCCCATTCGAAGCGGGCGCACTCGCGTTCGACCGCGACCCGCGCGAGGTGCCGCAGCAGCGCCTCGCCGTGGCCGCGACCCCGGTGCGCGGGCCGCACGAACAGGTCCTCGAGGTAGAGGCCGGGCCGTCCCTCGAAGGTCGAGTAATTGTAGAACCAGAGCGCGAAGCCGACCGGCTGGGAAGCCGCCCGCGCCACCACCGCTTCGGCGTAGGGGCGCGGGCCGAACAGGTGTCGCTGCAGGTCCTCGGAGCGGACTCGCACCTCGTGCAGCAGGCGCTCGTAGTCGGCCAGTTCACGGATCAACTCGACGAGCAGCGGCACGTCCGTCGGCGTCGCAGGGTCGATCGTCAGGTGGGGATCACCGGTGCTCATTTCTTAGTTTCCCTCGACAGCGCGTTGCCGCGAGCCTTGATTGCAGGATATTTCGACCGTATTGTTAACCATCATTTTACTCGAGACCCGTGGATGGCAACCGTACCCGACCGCGTTCCGCTCAACGCGCTGCGCGTCTTCGAAGCGGTCGCGTCGCACCTGAGCTTCACGGCCGCGGCACGGGAGTTGGGCGTCACGACGGCGGCCGTCAGCGCCCAGATCAAGGCACTGGAGGCTGACATCGGCGTGCCGCTGTTCCGCCGGCACACCCGGGCCGTCGCGCTGACCCAGGAAGGGGCCGAACTCCTGCCGGGCGTGCGCAGGGGACTCGACGAACTCACGCGCGCGGTAGAACGCATCCGCCGCGAGCGCGTCGGCGGCATGCTCAATCTCAGCGTGCCGAGCGAGTTCCTGCAACGGTGGCTGCTGCCACGCCTCGGCGAATTCACGCGACAGCATCCGGAGATCGAGGTCCGCTTTGGACCGTCCCGCGCCACGCTCGACTTCGGCCGCGACGATTTTCACGCCGCGATCCTGTACGGACCGGGCCAGTGGCCCGGCCTCAAGGCCGAACGGTTGCTGGACGAGTACGTTTTTCCGGTCTGCAGCCCCGCGCTGCTCGCCAGGCTCGGGCCGATCGAAACGCTGGGGGACTTCACACGCTACACGCTGATCCACAGTCGCACCGAACCCTGGGCCGACTGGTTCCGGCGGGTGGGCGGCGACACCACGCGCGCGGAGAGCGGTCCACCTCCGCTCGAGGATTCGTCCGCGACGCTCGCGGCGGTCGAGCAGGGCAAGGGAGTGGCGCTCGCGCGCTGGTCGCTCGTCGCCGCCGACATTGCCGCCGGCCGTCTCGCTCGGCCGATGCTGCCGAGCGTGCAGCAACGCAACGCGTGGTTCCTCGTCGCACCGCCCGACCAGTTCGCGCTGCCGAAAGTGGTCCGGTTCCGCGCCTGGCTGCTCGCCTGCTGCCGTGAGTTCCCGCCGCCGACCGGCGAGACGCTGGACGCCGACTGAAGCTATTGGCGCGCGTCACGCGAAGGCGTAGCGTTGTCGGTGATCGCAACGAACAACAACAGGGGGAGGCGCCATGGCTGGCTACACCGGAACCCGCTCATCGAGGCTGCGTTTTCACGCGGTGACGGTCCTGCCCGGCGCGGATGCCTGCCCGCAGGCGCAGTCGCTGCTCGGGGTGCGCGTG